>DATBBE010000187.1:0-9058 GCA_036271155.1 Nocardioides sp.
GTGACCTCGTGGCTGTCCAAGCTGCGGCCCGACCCGCTCAAGCGCCTCCACCTCGACCTGGGCAAGGACGGCGCTGCCCTGACCGGGCGCGGACGTACCTCCGTGCCGAGCGCCACGCACGTCCAGCGCGCTCGGGTGGACGCCGAGGTCCGGGCGGTGGCCGACGAGGTGTCCGAGCCGCTCGCGCGACCGTGGGCGGAGTCGGTGCGCCGCGCCTCGGTGACGAGGCTGCCCGAGCTCGGTGACCGGCTGGACGTCGCCTTGAGCCGCACCCACCTCGACGTCGAGAAGGTGCCGATGTGGGCGAGGTCCGTGCGCCTGCTCCAGTGGATGCTCCTGGTGGTGGCGCTCGCCGGCCTGCTCTGGTCGGCCGTCCTGGTCGCCGACCCGTGGTTCGGCGTAGACCGACCTCACACACCTGACCTGGCGGGCTTCCCGGCGCCGGTGCTCCTGCTCCTCGGTGGGGTGGTGCTGGGGCTGCTGCTCGCGCTGGTGTGCCGATGGCTGGTGTCGGCGACCGCCCGCTCGCGGGCGCGCGCAGCCGACCGGCGCCTCCGCGCGGCGATATCTGCCGTGGCCGACGACCTGGTCGTCGGGCCCGTGCGCGCCGAGCTCGCGGCGTACGACACGGTCAGCGAGGCGCTGGCCCAGGCCCTGAAGTAGCCCGCCCGGCGTCCACAGGCCCCTCTCCTGTGAGCCCTGTCCACACCCACTTCCCCGCCGATCAGGCGTTGTCGGTGCGGCGCTCGAGGCTCGGTTCGAGTTCCTTCAGACCGAGTTCTCACAGATCGAGGAGTGCCCATGAACGAGACTTCCGTGACCCTGTCCGGGTGGCTGGGAGGCGACGTCACCCTGCGCGAGGCCGGTGGCGTGCCGGTCTCCCATTTCCGGGTGGCCAGCACCCCGCGGCGCTACCAGCGCAAGACCGACACCTGGGAGGACGGCGACACCCAGTGGTACGCGGTGAACGCCTGGCGCGCTCTCGCGGAGAACTGCGACGCCTCCCTGCGCCGTGGCGACCCCGTCGTGGTCCACGGCAGGCTCAGCGCCCACGTGTGGACCAACAAGTCGGGGCTGGAGGTCACCACCTTCGAGGTGGAGGCGACCTTCGTGGGCCACGACCTCAACCGCGGCACCAGCGCCTTCCAGCGTCGCAAGCCGGTCGTGGAGACGTCGCCGACGAGCCAGGCCGAGGCGCCCCAGGAGGACGCCGCGTGAGCGCTCGCCCCGATCGGGTGATCCGGGGTCCCGCCCCGTAGGGTCGCGCCCATGGCTGAGTTCGTCTACACGCTGCGCAACGTGCGCAAGGCGCACGGAGACAAGGTGGTCCTCGACCACGTCACCCTGTCGTTCCTGCGAGGCGCCAAGATCGGTGTCGTCGGCCCCAACGGCACGGGCAAGTCGACCCTGCTCAAGATCATGGCCGGCCTCGAGCACGCCAACAACGGCGACGCGATCCTCGACCCCGGGGCCACTGTCGGGATGCTCCAGCAGGAGCCCCCGTTGACCGAGGGCCGGACCGTCCTGGAGAACGTCGAGGAGGCGGTCCAGGACATCAAGGGCAAGATCAAGCGGCTCGAGGACGCCTACATGGAGATGGGCGAGCCCGACGCCGACCAGGATGCGTTGATGAAGGAGACCGGCGACCTCCAGACCGAGCTCGACCACGCCAACGCGTGGGACGTCGACAGTAGGCTGGAGCAGGCCATGGACGCCTTGCGCTGCCCGCCGTCCGAGGCCCTGGTCGACACGCTCTCCGGTGGCGAGCGCCGCCGGGTGGCGCTGTGCAAGCTCCTGCTGCAGCAACCCGACCTGCTCCTCCTCGACGAGCCGACCAACCACCTCGACGCCGAGTCCGTGCAGTGGCTGGAGGGTCACCTCGCCTCCTACCCGGGCGCCGTCCTGGCGGTCACCCACGACCGGTACTTCCTCGACAACGTGGCGCAGTGGATCCTCGAGCTCGACCGCGGCAAGGCACACCCCTACGAGGGCAACTACTCGACCTACCTCGAGACCAAGAAGGAGCGTCTCAAGGTCGAGGGCCAGAAGGACGCCAAGCGGGCCAAGATGCTCGAGCGCGAGCTGGAGTGGGTGCGGTCCAACCCCAAGGCCCGCCAGGCCAAGAGCAAGTCGCGTCTGACTCGCTACGAGGAGATGGCCGCCGAGGCCGACCGCAACCGCAAGATCGACACCTCGGAGATCAACATCCCGGCCGGTCCGCGGCTCGGCGACATCGTGCTGGAGGCCCACGACCTGAAGAAGGGCTTCGAGGGTCGCACCCTGATGCACGACCTCTCGTTCACCCTCCCGCGCGCCGGCATCGTGGGCGTGATCGGCCCCAACGGCGTCGGCAAGACCACGCTGTTCCGGATGATCGTCGGCGAGGAGAAACCCGACGGGGGCGAGCTCAAGGTCGGTCAGACGGTGAAGATCTCCTACGTCGACCAGAGTCGTGGCGGCATCGACCCGCAGAAGAACGTCTGGGAGGTCGTCTCCGACAAGCTCGACTTCATCAAGGTCGCGAACTTCGAGATGCCCTCGCGGGCCTACGTCGCCTCGTTCGGCTTCAAGGGCCCCGACCAGCAGAAGCGGGCCGGGATCCTCTCCGGAGGTGAGCGCAACCGGCTGAACCTCGCGCTGACCTTGAAGATGGGCGGCAACATGCTGCTGCTCGACGAGCCCACCAACGACCTCGACGTCGAGACGCTCCAGTCGCTCGAGGACGCGCTGCTGGAGTTCCCCGGCTGCGCCGTGGTCACGTCCCACGACCGGTGGTTCCTCGACCGCATCGCCACCCACATCCTGGCCTGGGAGGGCGACGAGGACGACGATGCGAAGTGGTTCTGGTTCGAGGGCAACTTCGCGGCCTACGAGGAGAACAAGGTGGAGCGCCTCGGCATCGAGGCCGCGCGTCCCCACCGGGTCACCCACCGGCGGCTCACCCGCGACTGAGCAGATCGATCAGGACCGGATGTCCGCCTCCGGGTGACAGGCGATGAGGCCGTCGGTGACGGCGTTCATCACCCGGCCCAGCGCCGCGAAGTCGTCGCGGTCCGCCAGGTCGACGAGGTAGTCCCGGACACCCTGCACGTGCACGGGCGCGGCCTCCACGAGCACGTCGCGACCGCGGTCGGTGAGCGTGCAGACGATGCCGCGACCGTCCTCGGGAGAGGCATACCGGCTGACCAGCCCGGCCTTCTCCATCCGGGCGACCGTGTGGGTGACCCGACTCCGGCTGTGCGCCAGCGCGTCGGCCAGCTGTGCCATCCGCATCGAGCGCTGCGGCCGCTCGGAGAGGCGGACCAGGATCTCGTACTCGGTCAGCGAGAGGTCGAACTCACGCTGCAGGTCGGCGTCGAGACGGTCCAGCAGCAGGGTCACGCCCACGACGAAGCCACGCCACGACCCCTGTTGGTCGGCGTCCAGCCAGCGCGTCCCCCGTGCCTCGGACATGGGGGCAGCCTAGCGAGACTCCTGCGGATCTCGCAGGCTCCGGCGCGTCGTAGGTTGGCCGAGCCGATCGTGCCCGGAGCGTGTTTGCGCAGGTCAGGTCAGGAGAGGCGCTCGATGATCAGTGCCATGCCCTGCCCGCCGCCGACGCACATCGTGATCAGTCCCAGGGACTTGTCGTGCCAGTCGAGGGAGTTCAGCATCGTCGCCTGCAGGCGGGCGCCGGTCATCCCGAACGGGTGGCCCACCGCGATCGCGCCGCCGTTGATGTTGAGCCGGTCGAGGTCGATGCCGAGATCCTGGTAGGACGGCACCACCTGCGCCGCGAAGGCCTCGTTGATCTCGACCAGGTCGATGTCGCCGATGGTCATCCCGGCGTGGGCGAGCGCTCGGCGGGTGGCCTCCACCGGACCGAGGCCCATGATCTCGGGGGACAGGGCGCTGACCCCGGTGGCGACGATCCGGGCCAGGGGAGTGATCCCCAGCTCGGTGGCGCGCGAGTCGGACATCACGACCACCGCAGCGGCCCCGTCGTTGAGGGCACAGCAGTTGCCGGCCGTGACGACCCCGTCGGGGCGGAAGACCGGCTTCAGGCCCGAGACGCCCTCGAGGGTGACTCCTGCTCGCGGACCGTCGTCGGCCGAGACGACCGCGCCGCTCGGGGTCGTGACGGGGGTGATCTCGCGCTGCCAGAAGCCGTCGGCGAGGGCCTTCTCGGCGAGGTTCTGCGAGCGCACCCCGAACTCGTCGAGCTCGCGGCGGGTCAGGCCGCGCAGCGTCGCGACGTTCTCCGCGGTCTGTCCCATGGCGATGTAGGCGTCGGGGAGCGTGCCTGCGCCCTCGCGCGGGTCGTGCCAGGCCTGGCCGCGCGAGCCGTGCTCGGCCCGGTCGGCGGTGCGCGCCATCGCCTCGGCGTACGTCGGGTTGCGGGTGTCGGGCCAGGAGTCGGAGCTGCCGTGGACGTAGCGCGAGACCGTCTCGACCCCGGCCGAGACGAACACGTCACCCTCGCCGGCCTTGATCGCGTGGAAGGCCATCCGGGTCGTCTGCACCGACGAGGCGCAGTAGCGCGTGATCGTCGCTCCTGGGACGTCGTCCATGCCGTTCATCACGTTGACGATGCGGGCCATGTTGAAGCCGCTCTCGCCGCCGGGCAGGCCGCACCCGAGGTAGACGTCGTCGACGTCGTGGCGATCGAGTGCGGGGACCTGGTCGAGCGCCGTGCGGATCATCTGCGCGACCAGGTCGTCGGGTCGGACCTCGGTCAGCGAGCCCTTGCCGGCACGGCCGATGGGGGAGCGGGCAGCGGAGACGAGGACGGCTTCGGGCACGACCTCACCCTAGTCGCGGCCCGCAGTCGGCCGGGCTGGCAGGATCGAGGTGTGCGTCACGTGTTCGAGTGCCCCATGCGTCGCGCGGACCTCCACCCCGGCGGGACCGTCAACAACGTGATGTACGTCGACTACCTGCAAGAGGCCAGGCTCGATCTGCTGCGACACCACGACAGCTCGCCGACGCCCAATCCGGGCGAGGGGCTGGTCGTCGTCAGGACGGTCGTCGACTACCGGGTGCCGCTGCGGCTGGGCCTCGCCCCGCTCTACGTCGCGACCTGGGTGACCGAGGTGCGTGCCGCGTCGTTCACGCTGGGCTACGAGCTGTACACGTGCCCCGAAGGTGGGGAGCGCGCCATCCACGCCCGCGCTAGCACCGTGCTCACCCCGTTCGTGTTCGCAGACGGCCGCCCGCGGCGACTGTCTCCTGACGAGCGCGATCGACTGGTGCCCGGGATCGAGCCCTCGCCCGTCGACGACGCACGTCGTCCGCGGGGCGCGCCGTGGGATCCCGTCGGAATCGAGCAGCGGGAGATCTTCGTCCGGTTCTCCGACGTCGACATCCTCGGTCACGTCAACAACGTGAAGTACGTCGACTACGTGCAGGATGCCCAGACGGACTACATGGTCGGGGTCTTCAGGGAGGCGGCCGTCGACGGGCACACGAGCCTCGTCGTCGTGCACACCGAGCTGGACTACCTCGGGCAGATGAACCTGCGGCCCGAGCCGTACCACGTGCGGACGCGGGTCGCCGCCATCGGAACGACGTCGGTCACCTTCGAGGTCGAGATCCGGGACGGCGACCGCCCGATGGCACGCGGTCGGATCGTCTCGGTCAACATGGAGCCGGGGACGGGCGATCATCCCGAGCCGATCCTCGCTCACCACCGCGCGGTGTACGAGCGCCGCCTGGCTGAGGCGGCGGGTGAGTAGCCGTCAGGTGGCGTCGAAGGAGTTGACCATGAACTGCGCGGCGTGGGTGACGTAGTCCCAGAACTGCGCGTCCTGGTCGGGGGGAAGAGCCACCTCGTCCAGCGCGGCCCGGAAGTGCCGTAGCCAGTGCTCCTTGGCCTTCGGCGTCACCGCGAAGGGCGCGTGCCGCATCCGCAGTCGGGGATGACCGCGCCGATCGGAGTACGTCGTCGGCCCGCCCCAGTACTGCACGAGGAACAGGCGGAACCGCTCCTCGGCCGGCCCGAGGTCGTCCTCGGGATAGATGGCGCGGAGGTACGGGTCGTCGGCCACGCCCCGGTAGAAGGCGGCGACGACGCGGGTGATCGTCTCCTCCCCGCCGATCTCGTCGTAGAACGTGGTCACGCGCTCATTGTGGGTCACGCGTCGTCGGCGTCCGCAACCACGGTCGCCCCGTCGCCACCGGCCGTGCGGTTCATGACGTACGACGTGGGGTAGGGCGCCTGGATGCCCTCGTGGTCGAAGCGGAACTTGATGCGCTCGCGCAGCTCGCGCGCCACCCGCCACTGCTCCATGGGAGCGGTCTTGAGCGTCACCCGCATGGTGATCGCGTCGGGCGTGATGTCCTGGATGCCCCACAGCTCCGGCTCCTCGATGATCACGCCGTCGAAGTCGTCGTCCTCCCACAGGTCGTGGATCACCTCGGTGAGCACTCGGCGGACCCTGGAGAGGTCCTCGCGGGCGCTGACCTGGACGTCGAGCACGGTGCGTGCCCAGTTCTGGCTCATGTTGCCCACGCGGAGGAGCTCGCCGTTGCGCAGGTACCAGACGGTGCCGTTGGTGTCGCGCATCCGGGTGACCCGGAGGCTCACCGCCTCGACGGTGCCGCTGAGCCCCTCACCCATGTCGACGACGTCACCCACGCCGTACTGGTCCTCGAAGATCAGGAAGATGCCCGACAGGAAGTCCTTGACCAGTGTCTGCGAGCCGAAGCCCAGGGCGACGCCCAGGATGCCCGCACTGGCCAGGATCGGGCCGATGTTGAGACCGACCACGGCCAGCATCATGGTCAGCACCACCGCGACGATGACGCCCGAGGTGATGCTCTTCAACAGGGTGCCGAGGGTCTTCGCGCGCTGCACCCGGCGCGTCGACCCGGGCGGGGGCTCCTCGGAGCGCCCGAAGACCGCCGTGGACACCCGGTCGGGGAGCACCCCCTCCTCCGCCTTGCTGACCAGCTTGTCGATGAGCCGACGCGCCAGGAACTGCAGGACCAGCCCCACGACCAGGGCCGCCAGCAGCAGTCCGGACCGCTGCGCCAGCACCTTTCCCAGGCTCGTCCACTGGCTGTGGTTGAGGACGGCGAGCACGTCGGGCATGCGGACCAGTATCCTCAGCACCGTGACCCCGTCGTCTCACACCCTGCGCAAGTCGGCCCTCGTTGTGGGCTCCGCCACGGTCCTGCTGCTCGCCTACGCCGCACCGGCGTCCGCGGACATCCCGGACGGGTGGAGCGACCCCAAGCCGGTGCCGGTGCTGCACTTCCTGCTGCTGTTCGTCGGCATCCCCCTGCTGATCACGGTCGGGATCCTCGCGGCGATCTATCTGCCCGGCGTGGTGCGCGGCGAGTCGGTCGCACCCGCGGGTGCGCGCACCGACGACCAGTGGTTCGGCGGGCGTCGTGACACCGCCGAGCTCGAGTCCGCCTCCGCTCACACCGACGAGACCGAGGGCGACCGCGACACCGGCGGTGCCGGCGGCAGCTGGTGACGACCCCTGTGGGCGAGGGCTGACGCGCATGGCACGCGAGTTCACCGCGTCTCAACGAGTCGCGCTCGACCGCGCCATCCGAGCCGCCGAGCAGGTGTCGCGGTGTGAGTTCTCCGTGTTCGTCGGGGCCGCCGAGGGAGAGCCGCGGCAGTTCGCCGAGCGCCTTCACGCGGCCCTCGCCACCCCTGGCCGCAGCGTGCTGCTGATGGTCGACCCGCTGGCGCGGGTGATCGAGATCGTGACCGGGGCCGAGGTCCGGCGAGTGCTCAGCGACCAGGAGGTCGCCCTCGCGGTTCTGGAGATGCGCTCGGAGTTCGCCGGCGGCGACCTGGTGCGAGGCCTGCGCCGCGGCATCAGCATGCTGGCGCTGGGCGCCCGTGCGCCCCGCACCTTGCACGTCGGTTGACTCAGGGCTGGGCGTCGCACGCCTGGGCGGCCAGAGCGCGGACGACGTCGGCCCGTCCCTCACGCACGAAGCGCTTGGCGGCGGCAGTGGCCGGCGACTCCTCCAGCCAGCGGTCGATGCGCTCGACCAGCTCCGGACTGCCCAGAGGGAGCGGGAAGGCGTCCTCCAGGAGGTTCGAGGCCATGTGGGTGCCCATCTCCTCCCAGGCGGTGTCGGCCGCCACGAGGTACTTCTCGAGGTACGGCGCGAGGAGCGCCTCCTGGCCGAAGCGCATGAACGTCTGCGCGATCGAGCGGTGCGTCTCGTTGGGCACGTCTGGGTTGGCGACGAGCTCGGTCCACGCCGTGGCCTTCGCCCCGGCGTCCGGTCGTGAGGCGCGTGCGGCCGCTGCGTTCTCCTGGCCGGAGATCGTCTGGTCGCGCTCGAGCTCCTCGTCGATCTCGTCGTCGCCGGCCGCACCGCACGTGGCCAGGCCGACGAGCAGGACCCAGCGCAGGTCGGTGTCGATGTCGAGGCCCTCGACGGTCACCGAGCCGTCCAGCAGCCCGGACACCTCGGCCTTGCCCTCGTCGGAGACCAGGGCCCCGGCGTACAGGCGCGCGAAGATCAGCTGGGCGTTGCTGCCCGGCTCGGCTGCGTGCAGGAGGTCGCTGAGGCCGGCTTCCCATGCCGCGCTCAGGTCGGCACGGTGCTGCGGTGCGGAGTAGAAGCTGACCGCGAGCGCGGCGTAGCCCGGGATGGCGCGGAGCCCGAACGAGTCGGTCTCGCTGCCGACGTTCTGAAGGACCAGGGTGACGTAGTCGGACGCCCTCATCTCCGCGTCGCGGGTCATGTCCCATGCCGCTCCCCAGCACAGAGCCCGGGCCAGCGAGTCGTCGAGCTTCCGCAGCCCGTGCACCACGGTCGACAGCGAGCGCTCGTCGAGGCGGATCTTGGCGTAGGACAGGTCACCGTCGTTGAGCAGCAGCAGGTCGGGCTGACGCTCGCCGAGGAGCTCCTCGATCGCGGTGAGCTCTCCCTCGATGTCCACCTCGACGTTGCGGCGGAGCACGAGACGGCCGTCCCGCTCGTCGTAGAGGCCGATGCCGATGCGGTGACGGCGCAGGGTCTGGTTGTCACCGGCTGCGGACTGCCGCACGCCGAGGCTGGCGTAGCGTCCGTCGGCGGTCAGGGTGAACTCCGGCGCCAG
>DATBBE010000188.1:0-3036 GCA_036271155.1 Nocardioides sp.
CTCACAACGCGTCTCATACGAGAACACCTTCGGCAACGCCGTACTCCCATCGGTCCAGGTTGCTTAGACCGATTGACCTCGCCCCCCCAAGAAGCGACGGGAGTGCCTTCACGATGTGACAGATGTGGCCGGTGGTGGGGCTTCGAGAGCGGCTATCCCCGCCAGCGTCGATGGTCGGCTCGCACGGCCTGCGTCATCACCGCGACGCGGCTGCGGAAGTCGCCCTCGGAGATCGACTCGCCCTGTGCCCCCCGCAGGGCCGCGGAGTCGGCACCGTGGACGTCGGCGGCTCCCTGCGCCATCGCCTCGAGGAGGCGACGGGCTTCGTGGTGGTGCCGGCCGTCAGGGCGGATCCGCACCACGTCGGGAGCCAGGTCCCGGACCTGCCAGCCCTCGACCCGGGTCGCGCCGGCGGGTCCGCGCACGGCCGTGGCCACCACGTCGTACGCCTCCTCCTCGGCTCGAGGCACCTCGACCGCGGAGACCCGGGTGGCCGCCCAGACGCAGCTCGGCGGTCCGAGCTCCTTGACCTCGCGGGCGTGCCAGCTGCGGTCTGTCGCCTGGCCGACCCCGACCCTGCGACGGTGACCCAGCGACCCGGTGCCGGCCTCGTGGACGTGCCAGGACGGCGTCCAACCCGGCTCGGCGACACGCTCGGCCGCCGCGACCACCTTCGCGGGAACGTCGTCGACCGGCGAGCCGTCCGCCAGTCCGGCGTAGAAGGCCGCGGAGTCGGCGAACGCCGGCACCAACGGAGCCAGGTGGGGTGCCTCGCGCAGATCGACCGCGGCGCCCGGCGAGGCGGCGGACCACGCGGCGAGCACCGTGTCGCAGATCTCGTGGTCGTCGAGCACGACATGGGGCGCGAGCACCGCCGAGACCGCCAGCCGGACGAGGTCGAGCAGCCACGAGCCGCGCGCCAGCTCGTCGAGGTCGTTCACACCCCAGCGCCGGATCTGGTCGTGGTCGCGCCAGGTGCCGTAGTTCTCGACGTGCAGGTCGCCGACGAGCGGCACCGGGGTGTGGGCGAACGCGTCGGGCATCTCGGCGGCTGCGCGGACCAGCCAGAGATAGTAGGTGCCGCGCAGGAAGCGGTACTCGTCCTGGGCGAGCTCGCGGTGCTTGAGGGCCAGCTCCGTCTCGTCGAGCGGGATCTGCCGGCCCAGCCATTGCTCGTAGTCGGCAGTGACCTCACCCGCGTCAGCCACCGGCCGGCTCCGGCTCCGTTCCCGGCTGCGCCTCGGCTACCGGCGTACGCCCACGGGCCGCGAGCGACCCACCGACGACGGTCACGGCCAGCGCGACCAGAGCCCCGAGGACCAGGGCGGCACCCTCGCCGGGCACCAGCACGTGGAGCTGCTGACCGACGGTCGCCGCCGCGACGGGGACGCCCAGCTGGGCCGCGGCGATCATGGCGTACGGCGCGGGCTGGCGCAGGAGCACCGCCGAGAGGTGCGCGACGGCGGCCCCGACGCCGAGGCAGGCTCCGAGCACGATCATCGACGGGTGGTCGACGAGGTTGCGCAGCTGGAGGGACGCCCCCAGCCAGACGAAGAACAGCGGGCCGAAGAACCCCTCGGTCACCGCGAACAGCTGCTTGGCCACGCGTCGCGGCTCGCCGACCGCCGCGACCGCAAGCCCCGACACGAACCCCGCGAGCATCAGCGAGACGTGGGTCGCGACCGCGAGCGCGGCCATCGCGAAGACCGTCGCCAGGCTCACCCGCATCTCGACGGCGAACTGCCGCTCCTCGGACACGTCGTGCACGCGGGCACGCAGGCCGCTGCTCTCGACCCAGCGCAGCAGTCCGTACAGCACCACTCCGGCGGCGACCACGGCGACTGCCCCGACGGCGGCCCGCACGACGTGTGCGGAGTCGATGACCAGCGGCAGCAGGACGATGCACAGCGAGTCCGCGATCGCGACCTGGGGCAGGAGGTCGACGAGGTCGGGCCCGGTGAGCCGGAGGGAGTCGACGGTGGGCAGCACGATGGCGGCCGACGACGACGCCATCAGGACGGCGTACACCAGTGCGTGGGAGGTGCCCACGAGCTGAGCGACGGCGTACCCGAGGGCGACGGCGACGAGGCCGACGACGACGGCGCGCACGACGCCGGTGCGCAGGGCGGGGCGCAGGCGCGGGTCACGGACAGGGACGTGGGTGCCCGCCACGAACATCACCAGCACGAAGCCGCAGCTGCCCAGGAAGGAGAACGTCGGGTCGCCCGCGTGGAGCACGCCGAACCCCGTCGCGCCCAGGACGACCCCGGCCACCAGCTCACCCAGCACGACGGGCAGGTGCCAGCGCCGGGGCGTGGCCAGGACTGGCCCGGCGAGCGCGACCGTGCACACGATCGCCAGGTCGAGGAACGACACGACCGGATGCTAGACCCGTCGCGGGCATGAGCCGGGCGCGAGCCGGGCATGAACCGGGCATGAAGAGGCCCCCCACGCACCCGACAGAGCCCGCCTGCCCTTGCTGCCTTCCGGCCCTGGGGGATTCGGTGAGATGCCGCCGCATGGGGGGTTGCGCGGAAGTCTAGGCGAGCCCCGGGACGTCGTACGAATCGGTCGCTAGAGCAACCCGGACGTATGACGTCTCGGGCGGCCGACGGATTTCGTGGGGCGGTGGCGGCGCGGGTAGCCTCCTGCGCGGAGGATTCGCCTAGTGGCCTATGGCGCTCGCTTGGAAAGCGGGTTGGGTGCAAGCCCTCGCGGGTTCGAATCCCGCATCCTCCGCCCATCACGCCGAGTCGGCGCGAAGATGCACCGAGACCACGCCGAGTCGTCACCTGACGACTCGGCGTTCAGGCGTCCGGATACCCGTCGGGGTTGTGCGACTGCCAGCGCCAGGTGTCGGCGCACATCTGGTCGATGGTCCGAGTCGCGGTCCAGCCGAGCTCGGCCTCGGCGAGTGACGGGTCGGCGTACGACTCGGCGATGTCGCCGGGACGCCGCGGGGCGACCTCGACCGGCAGCTCGTGGCCGCAGGCCCGGGAGAACGAGTCGACCATCTCCTTGACCGACGTGGGGCGG
>DATBBE010000189.1:0-5995 GCA_036271155.1 Nocardioides sp.
CACAACGCCCAAGGCCTCTGCGAAGCCTGCAACTACACCAAAGACGCACCCGGCTGGAAAGTCACCCCACCCCCACACCAGGACGACACACCACCACCCTCACCACCCCCACCGGCGAACACCACACCACCGAAGCCCCCAGACCCCCCTAGGCGTTGTCGCGCCCGGCCCACCAGGAGAGGAGCGCCGCTTTGGCCTCGTCGTAGCTCTGCGGACCCTCGTCGAGCCGCACCTCCAGCAGGAAGCGGTACGCCGCGCCGACGTCGCGGCCCGGGCGGATCCCGAGGATCTCCATGATCTGGGTGCCGTCGAGGTCGGGCCGGATCGAGGCCAGCTCCTCCTCGGCCGAGAGGCGTTCGATGCGGTCCTCGAGGTCGTCGTAGGCACGCCGCAGGCGGTCCGCCTTGCGCTCGTTGCGGGTGGTGCAGTCGGCGCGGGTCAGCACGTGGAGCCGCTCGAGCTGGTCACCCGCGTCGCGCACATAGCGGCGTACGGCGGAGTCGGTCCACTGTCCGTCGCCATAGCCGTGGAACCGCAGGTGCAGCTCGACTAGCTGGGTGACCGCGTCGATCGTGTCGCCGGAGAACTTCAGCGCCTTCATCCGCTTGCGGGTCAGCTTGGCGCCGACGACGTCGTGGTGGTGGAACGTGACGGAGCCGTCGGTCACGAAGCGTCGCGTGCGCGGCTTCCCGACGTCGTGCATGAGCGCCGCGAAGCGCGAGACGAAGTCCGGGCCTCCCAGGCGGTCCTCGAGGTCGATCGACTGCTCCAGGACGGTCAGCGTGTGTTCGTAGACGTCCTTGTGACGGTGGTGCTCGTCGCGCTCCAGGGCCAACGCGGGCAGCTCGGGCAGCACCAGCGCGGCGAGACCGGTGTCGACCAGGAGTGTCAGGCCCAGCCGTGGGTACTCCGCGAGCACCAGCTTGACCAGCTCCTCACGCACCCGCTCGGCCGAGATGATCTCGATCCGACCCGCCATCGCCGTCATCGCCGCGACCACGGGCGGGTCGACCTCGAAGCCGAGCTGGGCGGCGAACCGCGCGGCCCGCATCATCCGCAACGGGTCGTCGGAGAACGAGTCCTCAGGTCGGCCCGGGGTCCGCAGCAGCCCGTGCGCGAGGTCGACCACCCCGCCGTACGGATCGACGAACTCCCGGGAGGGGACGCGCACCGCCATCGCGTTGACCGTGAAGTCGCGCCTACGCAGGTCGCCCTCGAGAGAGTCTCCGAAGTCGACGGCGGGCTTGCGCGAGCTCGGGTCGTACTCCTCCGAGCGGTACGTCGTGATCTCGACCTGGAAATCCCCCTTCCGGCTGCCGATGGTGCCGAACGCGCGACCGATGTCCCAGGTCGCGTCGGCCCAGCCCTTCAGCAGCCGCTCGATCTGCTCCGGCCGAGCCGACGTGGTCAGGTCGAGGTCGTTGTGGCGGCGCCCCAGCATCGCGTCGCGGACCGGCCCCCCGACCAGGGACAGCTCGTGCCCGGCACCGTCGAAGAGCCGCCCCAGCTCGTCGACGACCGGCCCGATCCGGTCCAGCTCGGCGGCCACGTGACGTTGGGCGTCGACCAGGCGCACGCTGCCGAGCGGGCGACGTTCTGGTGGGCCGGACACGGAGCGACACACTAGTGCTGCCCTACCATCGGGGCGTGCTCCGCCCGTCCTCGCTGCCGCATGCCCGGGCAGGGCTGGCGGCAGGGCTGGCGGCAGGGCTGGCGGTAGGGCTGGCGGTAGGCGTGCTCGCTGTGTCCGGCGTACTCGCCGCCTCGCCGGCGATGGCCGCCAGCGGCGACGACTCCGCCACCGGGTCCGCGGCCTCGGCGACCTCGGCGTCGCGCAGCGCCGTCCAGTCGCAGCCCCTGGTGCCGAAGATCCGCTCGATCACCCCCGACTACGTGCCCGACAAGGGTCCGATCGTCATCCGGGGGACAGTCACCAACGCCTCAGACCACACGTGGACCGCGATCAACGTCCATGGGTTCATGGGCGCGACCCCGATCACCACCAGCGCCGAGCTCGCCGCCGCCGCGCACGTGCCGGTGGACGCCGACGTCGGACACCGGATCACGGTGCCCGGGACCTTCGCCAGCATCACCCGACTGAAGCCCGGACAATCGGCGAGCTTCGTGATCCGCCTTCCCCAGAAGACATTGCCGGTCTCCTCACCGGGGGTCTACTGGTTCGGCGTGCACGTGCTCGGCGACGACGGCCAGGGCGGGGCGCGCGTCGCCGTCGGCCGCGACCGCACCTTCCTGTCCTACGTCCCGGACTCGGCGATCCCGGGAGGCGCCCAGGAGGACGCCGCGCTCCTCGTGTCCGTTCGGACCGGCGTCGTCCGTGGCCCGGACGGCACGATCGTCGACCCTGACTCCTGGGGGCAGAGCCTCCGCTCGGGACCTCTGCACGACATCGTCGCCACCGGCCTGGCCGCTGGCGGACGGCCGCTCACCTGGCTGGTCGATCCGGCCGTGCCCGACGTCGTACGCCGGATCGCGCGCGACAACCCGGCCCTCACGCTGTCCGCGCCCGGCGACCAGGGGGACCAGACCGACAGTCCCTCGGCCAGCGCCTCGGCGTCGGGCTCCTCGTCGTCTGCGACCGGTGGCACCAGCCTGGCCCCGCCGTCGGCCGCCACCAGGCGGGTGGCGAGGAGCTGGCTGCGGCAGCTGCACACCCTTCTCGCCTCCGACACCAGCGAGACGCTCGGCCTTCCCTACGGCGACCTCGCCGTCGAGTCGGCCTCCACCTACGACCGGACGCTGCTGCGCTCGGCCTACCAACGCACCGCTCATGTCCTGCGGGGCTGGGGTCTTTCCGCGGGGGCGGTCGACGCGCCGCCGGACGGACGCACCACGGCCGACGCGCTGACCGCCCTGCCCCGCAACACCGACGTGCTGCTGGCCGACACCGGTGTCCTCCGGGACACCCACACCGTCAACCAGGTGGCCGGCCGCCGAGCCGTGCTGAGCTCGACGGCCACCGAGCAGGGCGGACCGGGACCGGCCTATCCCCGGAGCCCGGTCGCCCTGCGGCAGCGGATCCTGGCCGAAGCCGCCCTGCGGCTCCTCGGCGATCACGAGCCGCTGGTGGTCGAGCTCCCGCCCGGCCTCCAGTCCCATATCCGCGACAGCTTCTTCTCCGGGCTCGACGTCCCCTGGCTGCGACTGACCACCCTGGACGGCGCCGCGGCCGTGCCCCCCGCCCCGCTCGACGCCACCCGTCTGCGCGAGCCTGCGCCGGACGAGCCCAGGCTCGGGCCCCGGCTCTACCGCACGGCCGACCAGCTGCTCGCCGACGGCAGCACGCTTCAGGCAGTGCTCACCGACAACCACGATCTGAGCGCGCGCCTGTTCGAGGCGGTCGCCGGCAACGCGTCGTACGCCGCCCAGCGCGAGCCGCTGCTCGCGCTCAGCCGGATGCGGGTCATCGCCCGATGGGTACGCGCGAACCTCGACCACATCGGCCTGGCCGCCCCGCCGTCGGTGACCCTGGCCAGCTCGTCGGGCCGCTTCTCGGTGCTCGTCAGCAACGACCTCGGCGTGCCGGTCACCATCAGGGTCGAGGCCACCTCCGACTCCCACCTGCGGATCACCGGCGGAGACAAGGTCAGGCTGCCGCCGCACGGACGCTCCACCGTCCTGCTGGACGCCTCCACCCACCAGCGGGGGGTGCACTCGGTGACCCTGGAGCTGACCACCACCGACGGCCGACCCCTCGGTGCCAGCGAGCAGTTCCCGATGCGCTCGGAGCAGGTCAGCGGGCTGATCTGGGTGATCATCGGGGCCGGGGTGGCGCTGCTGTTCGCCGCGATCGCCGTCCGGCTGACCCGGCGCGTCCTGCGCGCCCGAGCCGCCCGGCGTACCGCATCATGATCATGCCGTGAGCCGGACGTGAGCAGGACATGAGCGACATGAGCGACACCGAGAGCCGCGGCATCCTGGCGTCGTCCGCGGTGATGGCGACCGGCACCGTCGTCTCGCGCGCCAGCGGCTACGTCCGCAACGTGCTCCTCGCCGCGGCCATCGGCAACCAGCTGCACGCCGACCTGTTCAACATCGGCAACACGATCCCGAACATGCTCTACATCCTGCTCGCGGGCGGGGTCTTCAACGCCGTGCTCGTGCCGCAGCTGGTGCGGGCCCAGCGCAGTGACCCCGATGGCGGCGAGGCCTACACCAACCGCGTCATCACCCTCGCTCTGCTCTTCCTCGCCGCGGTCACCGTCGTGCTGGTGATCGCGGCCCCGCTGGTGATGAAGCTCTACCTCAACGGCTCCTACGACGCCCCCGCGCTGGCCGCCCAGCGCGACTCCGCGATCGCCTTCGCTCGCTACTGCCTGCCGCAGGTCTTCTTCTACGGCATGTTCGTGCTGCTGGGGCAGGTGCTGAATGCGCGCGGGCGCTTCGGGCCGATGATGTGGGCACCCATCGCCAACAACGCCATCGCCATCCTGGTGCTGGTCTTCTACCTCTTCCGGTTCGGCTCGCTGGCGGCCAACAACGGCTGCGCGGCGTACACCGGAAGCCAGGAGCTGGTGCTCGGCGGTGGCGCGACCCTCGGGATCGTCGCCCAGGTGCTGATCCTGCTGCCGGTGCTCCGGGCCGCCGGAGTCAGATATCGGCCGCGCTACGACTTCCGCGGCAGCGGCCTGGGCCACACCCTGCGCCTGGGCATCTGGACGGTGCTCTTCGTCGTGGTCAACCAGGTGGCCTACACGGTGGTGGTGCGGCTCGCCTCGGGCGGCACGGCCCATCCGCACTGCGGGACACACCACCACGTCAACGCCACCGGCTACACGGTGTACGCCGCCGCGTTCCTCTTCGTGATGGTGCCGCACGCCATCGTGACGGTCTCCCTGGCGACCGCCATCCTGCCCCGACTGTCGGCCAAGGCCGCCGCGGGCGACCTGAGCGGTCTGGCCGGCACCCTCGCCGGCACGCTGCGCACGGCGCTCGCCGTCGTGATCCCCTTCGCCCTGGGTCTCCCCCTGCTGGCCTACGACGCGTCCAAGGTGCTCTTCGGCTACGGCGCGACCGCGGCGACCTTCGACCACTACGTGCCGTCGATGATCCTGTTCGGGCCCGGGATCGTGTTCTTCACCGTGCACTACCTGATGCTGCGCGGCTTCTACGCTCTCGAGCTCAACCGCACGGTCTTCTTCATCCAGTGCGCCATCGGGCTCACCAACATCGTGGTGGCCATCGTGCTGGTGCACCGGGCGAGCGCGGCGCAGACGTCGCCGGCGCTCGTGGTCGCCTACGGCGCGTCGTACCTGCTCGGGTCCGCGATCTCCTATGCGATGCTCCGGCGCCGTCTCGGCGGCCTGGAGACCCCGCGGCTCGTGCGGTTCCTGGTGCGGCTCCTGATCGCGGCACTGCTCGCGGCAGGTATCACCGCGATCCTGCGGCACCTCCTGCCAGGTGGAGGGGACGACGTCTCCCACGCCCTCGCGGCCCTGCGCGTGGTCGTCCTCGGGGCGGTCGACGTCTTCCTCTTCGTGGCCCTGGCCGAGCTCATGCACGTGCGTGAGGTCAGCACGGTCGTGGACACCGTGCTTCGCCGTCGGCGGGGCAGGCACATCGCCTCCTAACATGGGGCAGGCGAGCGAGAGGGGACTGTTGCCAGAGCACAACCGGCCCGGCGACGTGCTCGCCGACCGGTATCGGCTGACCGACCTGCTCACCGAGAGCAAGGGCGGGCGCTTCTGGCGCGCGTTCGACAACGTCCTCCACCGCGACGTCGCGGTGCACATCATCGCCTGCGACGACGAGCGCGCCCCCCTGCTGCGCGGCGCGGCCCGCACCTCCGCCACGGTGCTCGACCGCCGGATGCTGCGGGTGCTGGACATCGACGAGGCCGCCGAGCGCTGCTTCGTGGTCAACGAGTGGGGCTCGGGCACCAGCCTCGACATCCTCCTCGCGGACGCCGGACCGCTCTCCCCGACGGTGGCGGCCTGGATCGTCTCCGAGGTGGCCGACACCCTGGCCCTGGCCCACG
>DATBBE010000190.1:0-4916 GCA_036271155.1 Nocardioides sp.
CGCCGCGAACTCCACGTCGTGGGTCGCCACCAGCACCGCGTGCCCCTCGTCGGCGAGTGCGCGCAGGATCGCGGCGAGCTCCGCCTTCGCGGGGTAGTCCAGCCCTCGGGTCGGCTCGTCGAGCAGCAGCACCGGCGGCGAGGTGACCAGCACCAGGGCGAGCACGAGGGCGAGCCGCTGGCCCTCCGACAGGTCTCGCGGGTGCGCGTCGTCGGGTACGCCGGGGACCAGCCGGTCGAGCAGCTCACGGCACGCCCCCGCACGCCGACCCGCGTCAGCCGCGGCACACTCCTCGGCGACGGACTCGAGGTAGAGCAGGTCGGCGGCCGTCTGCGGCACCAGACCCACGAGCTCGCGACGCCGGGCGCCGGACTCGGCCGCGGGGTCGACGCCGGCTACGCGGAGGGTGCCGGCGCGCCGGGAACGCGTGCCCTGCAGGGTCCACAGCAAGGTCGACTTGCCCGAGCCGTTGCGGCCCATGAGCGCGGTGACGCTGCCCGCGCGCAGCCCCAGCCCCACCTCACGCACGGCGACGGTCGCGCCCACCAGCACCGTGAGGCCCTCAGCCTCCAGCACCAGATCCCGTGCCGGCTGCGCCGGGGTCACCGGCGGAGCACCCACCTCGCTGTCGCGCGCGAGCCGGCGGGCCTCTCGAACCGTCATCGGCAGCGGCGACCAGCCGAGCCTGCGAGCGAGCTCGACGATGGGGGGTACGACGGGCGAGGTGGCGAGCAGGTCGGCCGGTGCGCCGCTGCACAAGCCACCGTCGCCGGTCAGGAGCACCATCCGGTCGGCGAAGGGGATGACCCGCTCGAGCCGGTGCTCGGCCATCAGCACCGACACCCCCAGGTCGTGGACCAGCCTGGTGAGCGTCGCCAGCACCTCCTCGGCCGCGGTGGGATCCAGGGCGGAGGTCGGCTCGTCGAGCACCAGCAGCCGTGGGTGCATCGTCAGCACCGACCCGATCGCCACCCGCTGCTGCTCGCCCCCCGACAGGGTGCGGAGGTCTCGGCTGCGCAGCCCCGCGATGCCGAGCAGGTCGAGCGTCTCCTCCACCCGACGCCGCATCGTGTCGGCGGGCAGACCGAGCTGCTCCATGCCGTAGGCCAGCTCCTCCTCGACGCTGTCGGTGACGAAGCCCGCGGCCGGGTCCTGCCCGACGTACCCGACGAGGTGAGCGCGCTCACGAGGCGGCTGGTGGACCACGGAACGGCCGTCGACCAGCACGTCGCCGGACAGGGTGCCTCCGGAGAACCTCGGGACGAGTCCGGTCACCACGCCGAGCAGCGTCGACTTGCCGACGCCGGTGCGTCCCGAGACCAGCACCAGCTCGCCCTCGTCGATGGTCAGGTCGACGTCGCTGAGGACGGGTGTCTCGTCGTACCCGAAGCCGACGGAGCGCAGCTCGATCACGCGGCGCCTCCTGCCGGGCGCGGTGAGCAGAGGGCGCCGAGGACCGCCGCGACGACCGCCACCAGCGCCAGCGCGCTGAGGGTCGGAGCGACGGCCAAGGAGGGGTAGGCGACGGTCAGCTGGTGCCGGGACATCCACCAGCCCGCAGTGCCGACCAGGACTCCGGAGGAGGCGACGACCAGCTCCGGCCAGCGCCAGCGGTCGGGCCGGTAGCGCGTGCGCGCCACCCTCCGCCCGGCCAGGCGGACGGCCACCACCGACACCAGTACGCCGACGACGAGCATCGGGCGCCCGAGCCACGAGGGCGTCGTCGTGTCGAGCCCGCCGTACACCCCGACGCAGACCGCGCCGAGCCCGAGCAGCATCAGCCCTCCGGTGGTACGCCGCTCGCGCGGCGTCGCCCCGGCGGTGCGACCGTAGCCACGCGTGTCCATGCCCGCGGCCAGGGCCAGCGAGCGCTCGAGGGCATCCTCGAGCACCGGCACCAGCACCCGCCGCAGCCCGCGGACCCGGCCGGCCTCGCCACCCCGGAGCAGCTGTGCGGCACGCACCCGCCGGACGCTGTCGGCCAGCTGCGGCAGGACCGTCACCGCGACCACCAGGGCGCTCCCGATCTCGTAGAGCGCCGGCGGCACGGAGCGGAGCAGCCGCTTGGGGTTCGCCAGGGCGTTGGCCGAGCCGACACAGATCACGATCGCCGCCAGCCGCAGTCCGTCGTACAGCCCGGCGAGGAGCGAGTCCTGAGTCACCGGGCCGAGCAGACGCAGGCCCAGGGTCCAGTGGGGCAAGGGGATCGACGGCAGGTGCAGCAGCACCTGGCCGCCGTCACCGCCCCCCACCAGGATCCGGAACAGCACCCGGATCACCACGATCGCCACCCCGAGCCACAGGTAGATGCGGAAGGAGTCGGCCCACGGCTGGGCACTGCGACGCGCCGCGACTGCCAGGCAGGCCACCCCGATCAGCAGCAGCAGGAGGTAGGGATTGGTCGTGAACGACGCAGCGGTCGCCAGCCCGAGCGCCCACAGCCACCACGCGACCGGATGGAGGTCACGGGGCAGACGGGCCGTGCCGAACGTGGCGAGCCGGCCGCGCATCACACGCCTCCGCTGCTCTTCCGGCGCACCAGTGCGATCGTGCCTCCGACGGCGAACATGACCACCACGGCAACCGGCGCGACCCAGCCGGGGAGCCCACCCGAGCCGGCGCCACCGTCTCCCCCGGTGCCGGAGGAGGCGCCGGCGACCGGCCCTTCCGCCTGGTCACCCGCGGTCTTGCTCGCGTGGTGATGTGGCTTCGCGCCCGTCGAGGGCGACCCCCGGTGGTGCTTGCCGCTCCGGCCCGCCGAGGGCGTCACCGAGGGCGAGGCGGGGGTCGAGGTGGGGGTCGAGGTCGGGGGCCCCGAGGTAGGGCTCGACGCCGGAGCCCGGGTGGGGTGGGACGAGGGGGCCGACGTCGGGTGAGAGGTCGGGGGTGAGGACGGCGACGAGCCGGTGTGGGACCTCGCAGCCACTCCGGGCGGCGCCTGGGCGTTGCCCTTCTGCCACGAGAGCGCGACGTACCCACCGTCGGGGACGTGGAGCGCCTCGACGCTCGCCGCTGCGTACGTCCAGGTGCCCGACCTCCCGTCGGACCACCACAGCGACCAGTAGGCGTTCGCGGGTGGCGTGCGAGCACACTGTGTCTGCGGCGCGCCGTCGACCTCGCAGACGAACGGCTCGCCGTTGACGTAGGTCAGGACGTGCCCGGCGTCACCGAAGAGGTCGGCCGCCTTCTTGCCGCCGCCCGTGGGGACGCACACCGTCGAGAGGCCCTTGCCAAGCTGGTGGAAGTCCACGACCACCGACACGCCCGAGGAGGTCGGGCACGTCGCGGCACGAGCTGCCGGCGACACGACGAAGCCCGCCGCCGCGACCGCGAAGGTCACGGCGGCGAGACGGACGACGTGTCGCAGCACCGGCCTCAGCAGCCGTGCCGCAACAGCAGGGACGGGGCAGACTGGCTGGTCGCGCGCCGCCACTGGTCCAGCTTGGACGCGGTGATGCCGTGCACCATCGCGTGCTTGAGGCCTCCCGGTCGATAGGCGATGGCACCACGCTGCCCGGCCAACGGCGAACCCGACTTCACCGCACCGACCTGCAGCCCCGAGACCCAGCGGGCCGCCGACTTCGCTGCCGAGCAGTGACCGACCAGGCCGAGCGCCACCGCGGCCAGGCCGGTGCTGTTGGCATTGGGGAAGGCGGTGGTCGTGCCGCCGATGAACGCGCCGGTCTTCCGCTGCTGCTTCGCCAGCCAGGCGACGGCGTGCTTCAAGGCGACGCGCAGCGCGGGACTGCCCTTGCTGACCTTCCACAGCTGGATCACGGCGTACGACGTGGTGTCGGGGTCGGCGGGGCTCTTCTTGCCGCAGGACTGGTGGGCGGAGGCCGCCTGGGAGAAGTTCAGCCGGAAGTACCCCTGTCGGCACTGCTGCTTCAGCAGGAACGAACGTGCGTGCCCGGCCTGGCCACTCTTGGCTGTGGTGAGGCCGCGCACCGCCAGGATCTGGCCGACCACGTTGGCGAAGTCACCGAACGTCGACTGGTCGGCGATCCGTCCGACGGCCGGCCCCGCCTTGTTGATGTGTGCGGTCAGCCGCCCGACCAGGTTGACCCCGCCGAAGTCGCCCGGGTTGCTGCCGGTCGTCTGCGCGAGCACGAGGGCCTTCGCGGTCGCTCCCGCGTACGTGCTGCCGGGGTCACCGAAGGAGTCCCCGGAGATGTAGTCACCGACGTTCTGCTCGACGGCATCTCGGATCTTGCGGACATCGGCACCGTGACCGCCGATCGCCAGGAGCGAGAAGGCCGTGTCGATGCTGAGGCCGTAGTCGGGGAAGCCCGAGGAGACGATGACGCCGTGAGTGGGCTGCTTCGCCAGCCAGTGGGCGGCGTTCCCCGCAGGGGCCGCCTGTGCGGCGCCGCCGGCGCCGACCAGGGAGAGCGACAGAGCAGAGGCGACCAGCGCCGTACCCGCGCGTCGTAAGGAGAGAGGTGTGGACATGCGTTCCTTCCCGCTGCGACAGCGGGCAGGCGCCCCGGTCCGGGGCAGGTAACCCACCCGCTGCGTTCCTCGACAGCGTGTGTTCGGGACGCGTCGTGAGCAGGTGCTCCGGCTCGCCGCGCCCTCCGAGAAGGACACGGCCTACGGTTGCGGGTCAGCGCCGGACTCGGACCGGCTTCCCCCACCACGGGCGTACTGGATGTATCAGCGGCAGGCTATCTCCTCCGGCGTACGAGGAACCAACTCGTGTCGTCCCGTGGTCC
The DNA here is from genome assembly GCA_036271155.1 of Nocardioides sp. Classification (GTDB taxonomy): domain Bacteria; phylum Actinomycetota; class Actinomycetes; order Propionibacteriales; family Nocardioidaceae; genus Nocardioides. The sequence goes on from DATBBE010000190.1 coordinate 4,716, forward strand.
CGGCCTACGGTGACGGGATGACCGTGCGACTGGAAGCCGTGACCTTCGAGGTGTCCGACGCGCCCGCGGCGGCGGCATTCTGGGCCGCGCTGCTGGGCCGGGAGGTCCTCGCCGAGTCCGGCGGTGCACTGGTGGCCGGTGACCGGACCCAGGTCGGACTGCGGTTCGTGAACTCCACCACCGAGCAGGTCGGCCCACGAC
>DATBBE010000191.1:0-5545 GCA_036271155.1 Nocardioides sp.
CTGTCAGGTCACGTGTCGGTGCGGGGTCACCTGGGCTGAGTCGGCTGCCCAGCGTCCGACTCAGCGTCCGGCGTGGCCAGGTCGAGGTGGGTCATCGCGGCGAGCACGGCGCGCACGTGGGCGACCTCGTGGGTGCGGAACAGGTCGGTGCCACCGAGTCGGGCCAGCACCGCGAAGAAGCCCTCGGCCTTGCGGAACTCGTCCTCGAAGAGGTCGAACGCGTGGGGGAGCGCGTTGCACACCGGGACGCCGAGCGTGCGCAGCCGGAAGCACTGGGCGAGGACCGCCGCCTGGTGGCGGACGCGGACGGCGGGCTCGACGAGGTTGCCGTAGTAGAACCCCAGGCCCGGGTCGACGATGACCTGGCGCACCCCGAGCGAGCGGGCGTGCTCGATGCGAGGACCGAAGTGGTCGAGCAGATAGGGGAGCGCGTCGCTGTCGGTCGGGTGGTCGGCGCCGGAGCGCACGTCGCCGGGCTCGCAGAAGCACAGCACCACCACGGCGTCGTACGACGCGGCGCAGGCGAGCATGTCGTCCTCGCCCTCGCGCCCGGTCAGGTTGAGGATCTGTGCCCCGGCTGCCAGCGACGCCTCGACCACGTCGGGCTGGTAGGTCTCCACCGACACCACGCACTCGCCCGCGAGTGCCTCGAGCACCGGGAGCAGGGTCGCGCGCTGGCGTGGCCCGTCGACGCGCGCGGCCCGGGCCGTGCTCGACTCGGCACCGAGGTCGATGACCTGCGCTCCCTGCGCGATCTGGGTGCGGGCCTTGCGGACGGCCGCCTCCGTGGAGACCGCGATGCTCTCGCGGTAGGTGGAGTCGCGGGAGAGGTTGACGGTGCCCATCAGCACCGCCTCGGCGCCGCCGATCGTCACGCCGCCGACGGTCACCGGCTCGACCGGGAGGGCGAGGTCGCCGGCGTACTCGCTGTGCAGCGCTGCCAGGCCGGACAGCGAGATCATCCCGGAAGTCTAGACAGCGACTCCGAACCCCCCGCGTCGCGTGCACGTAGGTGCGTGTGACGATGGAAGCGAATCACGAGGATCACGGTGATCTCGAGGATCACGACGATCTCGACGTGGGGAGACGACGGATGCACGTACTGCTCGGTGACGGCGACGAGCTTCAGGATCTGTACGCCGCGCCAGACCAGCCGTGGCTGCGGGTCAACATGGTCTCGACCGTGGACGGAGCCGTGACGGGTGACGACGGCACGAGCCGGTCGATCAACAACGGCGCCGACAAGATGGTCTTCGACGTGCTCCGCGAGCTGTGCGACGCGATCGTCGTGGGCGCCGGCACCGTCCGGGTCGAGGGGTACGCCGTGGGGCGCAAGCCGCTGGTCGTCGTGTCCCGCTCCGGAGCGGTGCCGCCGACCCAGCGCGCCGCCTCCCGGGGAGCGGTGCTGATGGCGACGGTGTCCACGGCCCCGCGCCTCGCAGAGGCGCGTGAGGTGCTCGGTGAGGAGAACGTCCTGGTGCTCGGCTCGCACCGCGTCGACCTCGCCCGGCTGAAGGACGAGCTGGTCCTGCGCGGGTTCCGCCACCTGCTCTGCGAGGGCGGCCCCCACCTGCTGCGCGACCTGCTCGACCAGGGTGTGGCCGACGAGCTCGACGCCACGCTGGTGCCCCGGGTGGTCGGGGGCTCCCACCCGCGGATCACCGACGGCCCCCCCATCGACGTACCCCTCCACCTCGCCGCCCTCGCCGAGCAGGACGGCACCCTCCTGGCCCGCTGGTTCATCACCCGGTAGGTGCGTTTTTTTGGGTAGTCCCCGACGTTTGGGTTGCTTTCAGGCCCGAAATCCAACCGAAACGTCGGGGACTATCCGGTGAGCTGTGGATGACGAAGGCGGGGAGGACCCGCTTTCCTAGACCATCGTCTGATGGCGGCGTTCTCTCCGGGACCTCGACCTCTGGGTTTGCCAGGGGGATTGGACTGGCCTGTCCGGGTCGGCGAGCGAGGGCTTGCTGGGCCCACATGCATGGAGGCCAGGGGACCGGCGTGGCGGCGTACCAGCCGGGGGCTGTACGTGCCCGCGTCCGCGGAGCGATCTGTGGAGCAGCGGATCGTCGAGGCAGCGGCTGTGTTGCCGGCGTACGGCGCGATCACCGGATGGGCGGCGCTACGGTGGCGCGGCGGCAGTTGGTTCGACGGCATGTGGGGCGGCTCGGAGGCCCCGGTCACGCTCGCGCTGATGGACAGCTCCATTCGGGCCCAGCCGGGCATCGCGATCAGCGAGGAGCGGCTTCGGCCCTCCGATATCGAGCCACACCGAGGGCTGCGGACGACGGGCGCGGCCTACGCCCTGCTGTTCGAGATCCGGCACACCCATTCCGGCGCCCGTTCGCTCGCGCTGGCGGACATGGCGGCGTACGACGACCTGGTCAGCCGCAGCGAGCTTGCTCTGCTGGTGGCTCGAAGCCCCGGTTGGGACGGCATCGGCCGGGGCAGGTCCGTGGTGGCGCTGATGGACGAGAACGCCTGGTCGCCGGCCGAGGTGGGGATGCGAGGAGTCTGGGTGACCGAGGCGGGCTGCCCCCGTCCGCTGGCCAACCGACCCGTGTTCGACCTCCAGGGGCACCACCTCGGCACCCCAGATTTACTCGACCCAGTCGCGGGCGTGGCCGGCGAGTACGACAGCGAGCTCCACCTCGACAGTGCCCGTCGTCGCCGAGATCGCGAGCGTGAGGATCGGTTCCGTGTGGCCGGGCTGGAGCCTGTCGCCATGGTCACCGGAGACCTCGCGGAGCCCTGGGCGTTCGTGCAGCGCCTCCACACGGCGTACGCCCGGGCCGGCCGGCGACCGGTCTCCGACCGTGCATGGATGATCGAACATCCTCCGTGGTGGCTGCCGACCGAGACCGTGGCCCAGCGTCGAGCTCTCACCGAGCAACAGAGATCCACCTGGCTGCGCTATCGCCTGCGCGCCGGCTGAGGCCACATTTTCCGATAGTCCCCGACGTTTGGGTTGCTTTCAGGCCCGAAATCCAACCGAAACGTCGGGGACTATCGGGCGATGGCAGAGTGGGGGCGTGAGCATCGAGGGAGTGGACACGTCGGTCGAGCCGTCGGGGACAGGATGCGTGGAGTGCCTGGCGAACGACGGGTGGTGGTTCCACCTGAGGAGGTGTGCTCAGTGCGGTCACATCGGCTGCTGTGACACCTCGCCCGGCCAGCATGCGACGGCCCACTGGCAGGAGTCCGGGCATCCTCTGATGACCAGCTTCGAGCCGGGTGAGGACTGGTACTTCGACTTCCGGGACGACGAGACCTACGAGGGCCCGGTCCTGGCCGGTGTGCAGAGCCACCCTTCCGACCAGCCCACCCCCGGCCCCGCCGGCGGCGTACCGGAAGACTGGATGGACCACATCCACCGCTGAGTGCCTCTGCCAAATCCCCCGCTTACGCGGGGGAGTTGACACTTATTGGCCTTTGCAACCCCCAAGAAGTGCCAACAACCCCGCTGAAGCGGGGTTTCCGACAGGGGGCCGAAGCCACCGTCAGCGGGAGCCCTTGCGGACGCGGGCGGCCACCTTGGCGCGGTCGTTCTGGTCGAGCATGACCTTGCGGATGCGCACGGTGTGGGGGGTGACCTCGACGCACTCGTCCTCGCGGCAGAACTCCAGGCACTGCTCGAGCGACAGCTTGCGCGGGGGAACGAGCTTCTCGAAGTTGTCGGAGGTGGAGGAGCGGACGTTGGTCTGCTGCTTCTCCTTGGTGATGTTGACGTCCATGTCGTCGGCCCGGGAGTTCTCGCCGACGATCATGCCCTCGTAGACCTCGGTGGTCGGCTCGACGAACATCACGCCGCGCTCCTGCAGGTTCGTCATGGCGTACGCCGTGGCGGCACCCGAGCGGTCGGCCACGAGCGAGCCGGATGCCCGCGACCGGATCTCGCCGGCCCACGGCTCGTAGGCCTCGAAGACGTGGTGGGCGATCCCGGTGCCCCGGGTCTCGGTGAGGAACTCGGTCCGGAAGCCGATCAGCCCACGCGCGGGCACCAGGAACTCCATGCGCACCCAGCCCGTGCCGTGGTTGGTCATCTGCTCCATCCGGCCCTTGCGAGTCGCCATCAGCTCGGTGGTCGTGCCGAGGTACTCCTCGGGTGCGTCGATCGTGAGCCGCTCGACCGGCTCGTGGACCTTGCCGTTGATCTCGCGGGTGACGACCTGCGGCTTGCCCACGGTCAGCTCGTAGCCCTCGCGACGCATCTGCTCGACGAGGATCGCCAGAGCCAGCTCGCCGCGACCCTGCACCTCCCACGCGTCGGGACGCTCGGTGGGGAGCACGCGCAGGGACACGTTGCCGACCAGCTCGCTGTCGATGCGGTCCTTGACCAGGCGCGCGGTGACCTTGGAGCCCTTCTCGCGGCCGACGAGGGGGGAGGTGTTGGTGCCGATGGTCATCGAGATCGCCGGCTCGTCGACGTGGATCAGCGGGAGTGCCACCGGGTTCTCCGGGTCGGCCAGGGTCTCGCCGATGGTGATCTCCGGGATGCCGGCCACCGCGCAGATGTCTCCGGGCCCGGCCTGCTCCCCAGGCTTGCGCTCGAGGCCCTCGGTGATCAGGAGCTCGGTGATCTTGACCGTGCGGACCGTGCCGTCGCGCTTGATCCAAGCGACGTTCTGGCCCTTCTTGAGGTACCCCTGGTGCACCCGCACGAGGGCCAGCCGGCCGAGGAAGGGCGAGGCGTCGAGGTTGGTGACATGCGCCTGCAGCGGCGCCCCCTCGTCGTACTCCGGCGCCGGGATGGTGTCGAGGATGGTGCGGAAGAGCGGCTCGAGGTCAGGTGAGTCCGGCATGCCGCCGTTCGCGGGCTGCTCGAGCGAGGCGCGGCCGGCCCGAGCCGAGGCGTAGACGACGGGGAAGTCCAGCGCGTCCTGGCTGTGCTGCTCGTCGAGCAGGTCGAGGAAGAGCTCGTAGGTCTCGTCGACGACCTCGGCGATGCGGGCGTCGGAGCGGTCGACCTTGTTCACCACGAGTACGACGGGCAGATCGGCGTTCAGCGCCTTGCGGAGGACGAAGCGCGTCTGCGGCAAGGGGCCCTCGCTGGCGTCGACCAGCAGGACGATGCCGTCGACCATCGACAGACCGCGCTCGACCTCGCCACCGAAGTCTGCGTGGCCGGGGGTGTCGATGATGTTGATGGTCATGCCCTGCGGCGCACCCAGGTCTTGGGCACTCGGACCGGTGTAGTGGACCGCGGTGTTCTTCGCGAGGATGGTGATCCCCTTCTCGCGCTCCAGGTCGCCGGAGTCCATGATCCGCTCGGCGACGCCGGCCTCCTCCTGGTGTGCGGTGAAGGCACCCGCCTGGTGGAGCATCGCGTCGACCAGGGTGGTCTTGCCGTGGTCGACGTGCGCGACGATCGCGACGTTGCGGAGGTCGGATCGGGTGACAGACATGGGTGTACGACGTCGCTTTCGCCAGGCGGGGATTGACCCCTGATCCTATCGGCGCGCCGCGGCCGACCCAGCATCGTCGTACGCCGTCAGAAGGGGTCGTGTGCCTGAGGGCTGCCCATGGACCCTCCACGGGCAGT
>DATBBE010000192.1:0-32777 GCA_036271155.1 Nocardioides sp.
CGGTCGGGCACCACGACCGAGATCGTCTATGCGATGGGCGTGCTCGAGGCGGGGTCCAAGACGCTGCTCACCGCGGTTGACGGGGGGCCGCTGGCCTCGTCGGTCGATCACGAGGTGGTGCTTGACTTCGCCGACGAGACGAGCATCGTTCAGACGCGGTTTCCCACGACCGCCCTGATGCTGCTTCGCGCGAGCCTGGGGGAGGACCTGAGCACGCCGCTCGCCGACGTCGTGACCGCGACGGAGGGCGACCTGCCGGTCGATCCGGCCGAGTTCGAGCACTTCGTCTACCTCGGCACCGGGTGGACCGTGGGGCTGGCCCACGAGGCTGCGCTGAAGATGCGTGAGTCGGCACAGGCGTGGGCGGAGTCCTATCCGGCCATGGACTACCGGCACGGACCGATTGCAGTCGCCGGCCCCAGGAGCCTGGTGTGGATCTTCGGGACGCCGCCTCCGGGCCTGGTCGACCAGGTGCAGTCCACCGGCGCGCGGGTGGTGAGCAGCGACCTGGACCCGTTGGCTCAGCTGGTGCAGGTGCAACGGCTGGCGGTCGCGGCGGCCGCGGCCCGGGGGCTCGACCCCGACCATCCCCGAGGTCTGACGCGATCGGTGGTGCTGGCTCGATGACGGCCCCGACCCAGCACACACGCCCCAGGGCCTGGCGCGCAGCCCTCGCCACGCTGGCCCTTGCCAGCTCTTCTCTCGCCGGCGCGGTGCTGGCGGCGCCGGCGAGCGCGGCGGCGCCCGGGCACCGGATGTTCGTCACCACGCACGGGCACGCCGGAGCGGCCGGCACCCGGGCCGACCCGCTGGCCTCGATCGAGGAGGCGGTGACCCGGCTCCCGCACGGCGGGACCGTGCTCGTCGCCGGCGGCACCTACGCACAGCGGGTGATGCTCCGCGGCGTGCACGGGGTCACGATCCGGCCTCTGGGCCACTCCCACGTCATCCTGGACGGCGGGCCGCTGACGCCCCCTCCGGGGACCTCGGCGATGGTCACGATCGTGAACAGCTCCCACATCGCGGTGCGCGGTCTGGACATCCGCGACTACGGCACGACCTCCCGGAAGTCGGTGCCGATCGGCATCTACGTGCACGGAGCGTCCTCGCACGTCACGATCCGTCACAACCACGTGCACTCGATGGGCAACTACAACGGCACGCTGGGCAGCTTCGACATCAACGCTCACGGCATCGCGGTCTACGGCGACCGGGTGCACCACCCGATCTCCGATCTGGCCATCACCCACAACCAGGTCGACCACCTGGCCCTGGGAGCCAGCGAGACGGTGGTCGTGAACGGGAACGTCGACCACTGGCGGATCACCCACAACCGGATCCACGACAACAACAACATCGGGATCGACGCCATCGGGTTCGAGCCCACGCTGGGCGGCAAAGCGCGCTACTCCCAGGCCAACCGCGCCCGCCACGGCCTCATTGCCGACAACGTGATCGACAACATCATCTCCCGCGGCAACCCGGCGTACTACGAGGGCGGCGGTTGGTGCGACTGCGCCGACGGCATCTACATCGACGGCGGTGCCAGCATCCGGGTCATGCGCAACCGGCTCCGGGGAGATGACATCGGCATCGAGGTGGCCGCCGAGAACGCCCGGGGGCGCGCGGACCACGTGGTGGTCGCCGACAACTTCGTCACCCGGAGCGGCTACGTCGGGATCGCCACGGGGGGCTACTGCGACGGCCATCGGGACTGCGGTGGTGTCGAGACCGGGCGAGCCATGGACAACAAGTTCCTCCACAACACGCTGTATGCGAACAACCAGTTCGCCGACGGTTCGCCCGAGATCCTGGTGCAGTACCACGTCACCCGCACCCTCATCCGCGGCAACATCGTCGACGCGACCGGTCCGGCTCACGCGCTCGTCGGGACCGTGCCGCGGGCCGAGCTCGATGCGTCCGCCCGGGCGCCGCGCATCGACGGCAACCTCTACTACGCCTCCGGCGGTCGCGCCTCCCAAGCCTCGTTCGGCATCCTCGGCACGACGTACTCGGGGTGGCAGGCCTACCGCGCCGCCACGGGGGAGGACGCCCACAGCCGGTTCGCCGATCCCGAGCTCCGGCGTCCGGGGCAGGGTGACCTGCACCTGCGCTCCGGCTCGCCGGCGATCGACGCGGGGCTGAGCGAGCCGCCACGTCTCGTCGGTCGCTTCGACATCGACGGCCAGCCGCGCGTGCAGGGTCCGAGGATCGACATCGGTGCCGACGAGAGACGTTGAGAGATCGTGCAGATGAGCAGCCCACGGAGCCTGAGGGCACCACGGACATCGACCAGCCCGGTGAAGGAGTACAGATGAAGAGCCGCCCACGTCGCTGGATGGTCGCGTTGGTCACGGTGGGGGCCCTCGCCCTCGCCGGTTGTGGTGGAGGCGGAGGAGGCGGCTCTGCGGGCGGCAAGACCAAGATCGTGGTCTGGGACGGGTACACCGACGCCCAGGGCAAGAGCTTCACCGCCCTGATCGACAAGTACAACAAGGAGCACCCGGACGTCGAGGTGACCCAGCTGGTCTCGAGCAGCGACCTGGTGCTGCAGAAGGTCCTCACCGCGGTGCGGGGCGGGACGCCACCGGATGTTGCATACATGTTCGGGTCGTGGGCGCCCAACATCGCCAAGATCCCGCAGGTGGTCGACATGAGCCCCTACGTCAAGCAGGCCGCATGGAACTGGGACGACTTCTACGTCGGTGAGCGCCAGGCGGCCACGGTCGGTGACAAGATCGTCGGCGTGCCGGCGCTCGTGGACAACCTGGCGATCGTCTACAACAAGAAGCTGTTCGCTCAGGCGGGCCTGGCCCCTCCCTCGCCGGACTGGACGTGGGACGACTTCCGGGCGGCCGCCAAGGCGCTGACCGATCCGTCGAAGAAGCAGTACGGCTGGCTGATCCCCGCGGACGGCAGCGAGGACACCGTGTGGCACTACGACGCCATGCTGTGGGAGGCGGGCGGCGACATCCTGTCGCCGGACAACACCAAGGCAGCCTTCGACTCTCCCGCGGGCATCGAGGCGCTGACGATGCTCCAGCAGATGACGGTGACCGACCACTCGGTGTACCTCGACACCGCGAACACCAACGGCACCAAGCTGATGAACAGCGGCAAGATCGGGATGATGGTGACCGGACCGTGGGACCTGGGCTCGATCCCCGACATCGACTACGGCGTACAGGTGATGCCGTCGTTCGCCGACTCCGATGCCGGACACCAGACCATCTCGGGGCCGGACAACTGGGTGGTCTTCGACAACGGCTCGGCGCGCAAGCAGGCAGCGGTCGACTTCGTGCGGTGGCTGACGGCGCCGGCGCAAGTGAAGGCCGACTCCCTGGCCACGGGGGACCTCCCGACACGCACGTCGGTCGGACAGGACGCGCCCTTCGTCCAGCAGCTGAACAAGAACCTGCCCGGCAGCTCGACGTTCGTGGCCAACCTGTCCAACGTCAAGAAGGTCCGACCTTCGGTGTCGCAGTATCCAGCGATCTCGGAGGCGATGGGTCAGGCGATCGTGTCGGTGATGCTCGGCAAGGCCCAGCCTGCCGCAGCGCTCGCGCAGGCCGCCTCGGCCACGAACGCCGCCCTGAGCGGAAACTAGCCGCATGGCCGAAGCCACCGTGGCCCAGGAGGGGCGCCGCCCGGGCGCGCTACGACGCCTGGGTCGCTCCGAGAGCCTCACCGGGTGGTCCCTGGTGGGGCCGGGTGCGCTGCTGATCGGTGTCTTCGGCCTGCTGCCGGTGCTGATGTCCCTGAAGCTGTCCTTCCAGAGGTCGGACCTCCTCACCCCGGACACGCCGTGGGTCGGCACCAAGAACTACCGACAGCTCGCCGACGACCCCCGCTTCGCGGACGCGATCCAGCACACCATCGTCTACACCGCGCTCTTCGTGCCCGGCACGATGGTGGTCGGCCTCCTCGTCGCGGCGGCCATGAACCGCTCGGTGCGGTTCATCTCGGTCTACCGCACGGCGGCGTACGTCACGATGGCCGTGTCGACGATCTCGGAGGGGATCATCTTCCTCTGGCTGACCGACCAGGACTACGGGCTCGTCAACGCGGCGCTGAACAAGGTGGGCATCAGCTCGCAGCCCTTCCTGTCGTCGCCTTCGCAGGCGCTCTACGTCATCGTCGCCATGACCATCTGGGGCTGGACCGGGTTCGCCGTCATCGTCTATCTGGCGGCGCTCCAGGGCGTCCCGGTCGAGCTCCACGAGGCTGCCGCCATCGACGGAGCGAGCCCCTTCACGCGGTTCCGCACCATCACCCTGCCGCTGCTGAGCCCGGCCAGCCTCTTCCTGGTGGTCTGGCTGACGATCAACGCACTCCAGCTCTTCGACGAGGTGTGGCTCACGACCAAGGGCGGGCCCCTGCACGCGACCACGGTCATCGTCTACTACCTGTGGGACCAGGCGTTCGTGCAGTTCAACGCCGGGTACGCCGCCGCCATGGCCTACGCGCTGTTCGTGGTCATCGTGCTGGTCACCGCTGTGCAGTTCCGCCTGGCACGCAAGCACGTGCACTACTCGTGAGCACCTTATGAGCACCTTATGAGCACCGCCGAGACCTCGGCCGGCCCGGGTCGCCGGCTCCGGCTGCCGTTCAGCCCCTGGCACCTCGTGCTGGTGCCGCTCACCCTCGTGCTGGTGGCGCCCCTGCTCTGGATGGTGCTCACCTCGCTGCAGACCGCGGCCGAGGCCAACAAGTTCCCGCCGGTGCTGATCCCGCACCACTGGCGCTTCGCGAACTACGTCGACGCCTGGCACACCGCGCCGTTCGGGACGTTCTTCCTCAACAGCGCCCTGGTGACGCTCGTGGTGGTGGTGAGCAACCTGGTGGTGTGCAGCCTGGCGGGGTACGCCTTCGCCCGGGTGCGGTTCCTCGGGCGGAAAGCGCTGTTCCTCACGCTGATGGCCACCCTGATGGTGCCCTTCCAGGTCACGATGATCCCGGTGTTCCTGATCGTGAAGTGGTTCGGCGACAACGTCTGGTCCTACCTCGGCATCAACCACCTCGGCGCGCTGATGCTGCCGAACCTCGCCACCGCCTTCGGCATCTTCTTCCTGCGGCAGTTCTTCCAGACGGTGCCGGTCGAGCTCGAGGACGCAGCCCGGGTCGACGGCACGTCGCGGATCGGCGTCCTGTTCAAGATCGTGCTGCCGCTCTCGATGCCGGCCATGTCGACGCTGGCCGCACTGACCATCCTCACCTCGTGGAACGACTTCCTCTGGCCGTTGATCGTGATCACCAGCCAGGACCAGATGACCGTGCCGCTGGGGCTGAGCTACTTCCAGGGTGCGCACTCGACGGACTGGCCCCTGCTGATGGCGGGCAACGTCATGAGCCTGCTGCCGATGCTGCTCGTCTTCGTCGTCGCGCAGCGGTACTTCGTGCAGTCCGTGGCCGGAACGGGGTTGAAGGGCTGATGGCTGAGGTGGAGTACGCCGGCGTGACCCGCCGGTTCGGTGCTGACGTCGTGGCGCTGCACGGGCTCGACCTGACCGTCGCGGACGGTGAGTTCCTGATCCTGGTCGGTCCGTCGGGCTGCGGCAAGAGCACGGCACTGCGCCTCCTGGCCGGTCTCGACAAGCCGACGTCGGGAGAGATCAGGATCGGTGGGAAGACGGTCACGCATCTCGGCCCGGGTGAGCGCGACATCGCGATGGTCTTCCAGAACTACGCGCTCTACCCCCACATGAGCGTCTACCAGAACCTCGCCTACGGGCTACGGCAACGGCGTACGCCGAGGAGCGAGATCGACCGGCGGGTGCGCGAGACCGCACTGCTCCTCGACATCGACGAGCTGCTGGACCGCAAGCCCGGCCAGCTCTCCGGCGGCCAGCGGCAACGCGTGGCCATGGGGCGCGCCCTGGTCCGCCGTCCACAGGCGTTCCTCCTCGACGAGCCGTTGTCCAACCTGGATGCCAAGCTGCGCACCCAGGTGCGCGGAGATCTCAAGCGCCTCCATCGCGAGCTGCCGGTGACCTCGATCTACGTCACCCACGACCAGGTCGAGGCGATGACCCTGGGCGACCGGATCTGCGTGATGTCGAAGGGCGAGGTCCAGCAGATCGGCACCACCGACGAGATCTACAACCGGCCGGCGAACACGTTCGTGGCCGGCTTCATGGGCAGCCCACCGATGAACCTCGTGCCGGCCACGGTCAAGGCGGGGCGGGTGCTGGTCGCCGGTGTGCCGCTGGTCGACCTCGCGTCTCCGGACCGGCCGGTCGTCGTGGGCGTGCGTCCGGAGGATCTGCAGGTCAGGGGTCCCGGCACGGCCGCGTCGATCCCGGCCCGGATCGACTTCTGCGAGCCGCTGGGCAGCCACGTGCTCGTGCATGCTCTGGTCGACACGGATCCCGCGTCTCCGGCGCCGGCCACCGTGGTGGTGCAGGCGCCGCCTGGGACGATGCTCGATCCGGGTGCCGGGATCGGGCTGACGGCGTCCCCGGGGAAGACCTATCTCTTCGACGCCGAGACCGGACGGGCCGACCTCACCGGCGACCCGGTCGCCTCGACGTGACAGGGCTCCTGGCGCTAGCCGCCGTCGGCGAGGATGACCTCGACCTCTGCCGCCTCGGTGGCGGCGCGCACGGCGGGCTCGATCCCTGCGTCGGTGACGAGGGTGTCGATCACCTCGGTGCCGCAGATCCTGGCGAAGGTGACCTTGCCGATCTTGGTGCTGTCGGCGATGACGACCGTGCGAGCGGCTTGGCCGATGAAGGCCAGGTCGGTGTGGGCCTCCATCTCGTCGTGGGTGGTGCACCCCTCCGTCACGGTGAACCCGTCGGTGCCGATGAAGGCGATGTCGAGGTGGTACTGCGCGATCATCGCCTCGGCGGCCGGCCCGACCAGCTCGTAGGACGCGTGACGGGCGTTCCCGCCGACCACGACCAGCCGGATGTTCGGTCTGGCGACCAGCTCGGCGGCGATGTTGAGCGCGTTGGTCACGACCGTCAGGCCGCGCCGGTCGGCCAAGGCACGGGCGACCTCGGTGGCCGTCGTACCCCCGGTCATGCCGACCACGTCACCGTCGTGCACGAGGCCGGCAGAGGCCAGGCCGATGGCTCGCTTCTCGCGGTGCTGTCGCGAGGTCTTGTACTGGATCGGCAGCTCGAGCCCGGCGGGCCGCGGCAGGGCGCCACCGTGGGTGCGTCGCAGCAGCCCCTGGCTGTGGAGGGCCTGGAGGTCACGGCGGACGGTGGCTGCGGAGACCCCGAACTCCTGGGCCAGACCGAGCACGTCGACGCTGCCGTTCTCGACCACCCGGTCGAGGATCTCGCCCATTCTCTCGGCCTTCATACGCACATCCTAGATGTTCATCTCGGTCAGAATGAACAGTTCCGCGCACCGAATGCACGAAGAGGATCCGGATGAGCCACGCACTGGACGCCGTGGTGCGCGCGCAGCGCAGCGGCCGGTCGACCGGCATCACGTCGGTGTGCTCGGCCCATCCGCTGGTGCTCGAGGCGGCCCTCCTCCAGGGCCGAGACGACGGGTCCGCGGTGCTCGTCGAGGCGACCTCGAACCAGGTCGACCAGTTCGGCGGCTACACAGGCCTGCGCCCGGACGACTTCCGGTCCCTGGTCGAGGAGCTCGCCGGGCGCGTCGGGTTCTCCCTCGAGCGGCTGGTGCTGGGCGGCGACCACCTCGGGCCGCACCGCTGGCGCGACCAGACCGCAGAGGTGGCCATGGGGCACGCCGAGGATCTCGTGCGGGCCTACGTCGCTGCCGGGTACACCAAGCTCCACCTCGACTGCAGCTATCCGTGCGCGGACGATGCCGAGCCCCTCGCGGGCGAGGTGATGGCGGCTCGGGCGGCCCGGATGCTGGAGGCCGCCGAGGCGGAGGCCGCCCGGGTGGGCCTGACCGGAGAGCTCCGGTACGTCATCGGCACCGAGGTGCCGGTGCCGGGCGGGGCCGAGCACGACATCACCGGGCTCGTCCCGACCTCCGCCGCCTCGGCGCGCGCCACACTGCAGCAGCACCGCACGGCCTTCGAGCGTGTCGGCAGGTCCGACGTCTGGCCGCAGGTGATGGCCCTGGTCGTCCAGCCCGGAGTCGAGTTCGACCACCTCCAGGTCGTCGACTACCTCCCTGAGGCGACACGCGAGCTGAGACGGGTGCTCGACGACGAGCCCACGATGGTCTTCGAGGCCCACTCCACCGACTACCAGACCCTTGATCGGCTCACCTCCCTGGTGGCCGACGGCTGGGCCGTGCTCAAGGTCGGTCCGGGGCTCACCTTCGCCCTGCGCGAGGCGCTCTTCGCCCTCGCCGCCGTCGAGGACGAGCTGGTGCCGCAGGGCGCTCGGTCCAGGTTGCCCGCGGTCGTCGAGGCTCGAATGGTGGCCCGCCCGGGGGAGTGGCAGCGCTACTACACCGGGACCGAGGAGGAGCAGGCCCTGGCTCGTCGCTACAGCTACAGCGACCGGATGCGCTACTACTGGCCGGACCCGGAGATCGAGGCCGCGGTGGGCACCCTGCTGGACAACCTCACGGCTCGTGGCCTCCCCGGCCCGCTCCTGAGCGCCTTCCTGCCCGCGCAGTACGACCGGGTACGTCTCGCCCGCCTCGACCCCTCGCCGCGGGAGATCGTCATCGACCACATCCGCGACGTACTCCGCCTCTACGCCGCCGCCACCTGACCGAAGGGTCACCTCTCCGCCCCCGAACGGCCACTTCTCCGCCCCCGAAGGGTCACTTCTCCGGGCGCGAAGGGTCACTTCTCCGGGCGCGAAGTGGGAGTTTCGGGCCCGCGAAGTGGGAGTTCGCGTCGGTCGAAGTGGGGGTTGCGAAGGGGTCGCGCAGCGCGAATTTCCACCTCGTGGTGCGGAAAGCCCCACCTCGCGGTGCGGGAAGTGCCCCCTCGACCCCGGAGAAGTGTCCCTTCGCGCTAGGGGTTCAGCCGTCCCAGGAAGCGCTCGGTGTCGATGACGACGCGGGTGACCTCGCCGGTGGCGACGACGGGGCCTCCGTCGGCCTCCCGGGCCAGGACGCTGAAGCGATGGAGGCGCCCGTCTTCGAACACCGGGGACGCCGTCACGTCGAGGCGTACGCCGACCAGGCTGGCGCGCGTATGTTCGAGCGCCACTCGGGTGCCGACCGACGTCTCGCCTTCGCCGAGGTCCGGCTCGACCGCCGCGCAGGTCGCCGCCTCGCACCACGCGAGCAGGCGGGGGGTGGCGAGGACCGGGAGGCTGCCCGAGCCCAGGGCCGTGGCCGTGTCCTCGACACCGACGACGAAGCTCAGGGTCGCCGCGGTCATCAGGAGGCACCCAGGTCGAGCCGGTAGGTGATCAGCTCGACACCCTCGATGGGTGACCAGTCGCGGTCGGGCTCGCGGGTGAAGCCGGCCCGCTCGTAGATCCGGTGGGCGGCCCGCATCTCGCGCAGGGTCGACATCACCACCCCAGAGGAGCCCGCATCGCGGAACCGCTGGACGACCAGGCCGACCAGAGCCGCGCCGACCCCGGCTCCGCGGGCCGCGGGCGAGACCGCCAGCATCCGGAACTCACCCTCCCCGTCCCGTGCCACCTCGCGCCACGGCGACCCGGCCGGCGTGACGGTGACCGTGCCGAGGATGTCCTCGGAGTCGTCGGGCGTCGCCACCCAGAGCTCCGCCTCGCGGTCTCGGGTGGCCGCGTCGCGCAGGTGCCGGACGTAGCCGTCGGTCGCACCCGTGGTGAACTCGGCGTACGCCGCGACCGTCACATCCCCGACGGCGGGAAGGTCTTCGGGGCGGGCGCGTCGCAGCTGCATGAGGGGAGCAGCGTCTCAGACGCCGAACGTGTTCCGCGGGTAGGCGGCGTTCACGTCGGTGATCACGTTGACGAGGTACGGCGCGTTCGCGGCGAAGGCGCGGTCGATCGCCGGGCCGATGTCGCGCGGGTCGGACACCGTCTCGCCGGCCCCGCCCAGCGCCTTCACCACCTCGTCGTACCGCGTGCGCTCGGCCAGGTCGGCGGCGACGTCGTAGCCGTAGATCATCTGCATCGGCCCCTTCTCCAGTCCCCACGCGGAGTTGTTGCCCATCACCATCACGACCGGGAGGTCGTGGCGCACGAGGGTGTCGACGTCCATCAGGGAGAACCCCGCGGCGCCGTCGCCCAGCAGCAGCACCACCTGGGCCGAGGGGCGGGCGAGCCGTGCGGCGATCGAGGCGCCGAGACCGGCGCCGAGACAGCCGTAGGGACCCGGGTCGAGCCAGCAGCCGGGCCGCTGGGGCTCGACGTACTTGCCGGCGAAGCTGACGAAGTCACCACCGTCGCCGATCACGACCGCGTCGTCGGCCAGTCGGGGGAGCAGCTCTCCGTAGATCCGGGCCGGGTGGACCGGGTCGGCCTCGGCGGAGAGGAGCTCCGCGTCGCGTGCCGCAGCCTCGCGGACGCCCGCCTGGAGATCTTCGACCCAGGCCTTCCACGACGAGAGGTCGGCACGCTCCAGGCCGGCGAGCAGCTCGCGGAACACCGACCCGAGGTCGCCGGAGACCGAGTCGGCGAGCGCCGCGTGGCTCGAGACCTGGCCAGGGGAGTCGGCCACATGGACGACGCGAGCCGGCGTACTGCCCTCCTCCTTGCCGCCGAAGACGCCGTAGCCCAACCGGAAGTCCAGCGGGGTGCCGACCACGACGACCAGGTCGGCGCCGCCCAGCGCCTTGCCTCGAGCCTTGGTGACCAGCAACGGATGGCCGCCCGGCACGATGCCGCGGCCCATGCCGTTGGTGATCGTAGGGATGCCGGCCGCCTCGACCAGCTCGAGTGCTGCCTGCTCCGCGCCGTCCGCCCAGACGTCCGTGCCGAGAACCAGCACCGGGCGCTCGGCCTCGGCCAGCAGGCGCGAGATGCGTGCGACCGCGTCGGTGTCCGGGTCGGCCCCGCGCACGCGCGCCCCGTGCGGCACCCGGGCTGTGGCCTGGTCGAAGAACTGGTCCATCGGTACGTCGACGAACACCGGGCCGCGGTGGGACGAGCCGGCGAGCCGGAACGCCTCGTCGAACCCGCTCGTGACCTCACCGGCGGTCGGGATCGTGCGAGCCGCCTTGGTGATCGAGGCGACGATCGGAGGCTGGTCGAGCTCCTGAAGGCTCCCGCTGCCCCAACGGCTCTGCGGGGCGCGACCGCCCACGACGACCATCGGCGAGCCGGCGAACTGCGCCTGAGCGATCGCGGAGATGCCGTTGGTGACGCCGGGCCCGGCGGTGAGCACCGCCAGCCCGGGGACCCGGGTGAGCTTGCCGGTGGCCTCGGCCGCGAACGCCGCGGTCTGCTCGTGCCGGACGTCGAGGATCCGCATCGGAGGCTCGGCCTTCACCGCGCCGTCGTACATGGGGAACACGTGTGCCCCCGAGAGCGTGAACAGCGTCTCGACACCGTGCGCTCGGGCGACGGCGACCGCGAGCTGGCCGGCGTGCCCGCTGGTCTCGGCGTCGGTCTGGCTGCCGGTCTGGCTGCCGGTCTGGCTGCCGGTCTCGTTGCCGGTCTCGTTGCCGGTCTCGCTGCTGGGACGGGGATCGCTCATGGGGGCAGGTTACCGATCGGTCACCTGGGTGTCCGGATGGGTTCTAGCTCGGCCCGAGGTACGCCGCGTTGCTGGCGCGCAGCGCCGCCACCAGCTCCAGCAGCAGATCGGCGCGTACGTCGATCGGCTCGGGCGCGAGGGCCACCTGGAGGTGCAGCGCTCGCAGGAACGCCTCCGGTCCACCGGTGCTCGCGAAGGGGTCGACGTCGGCGGGGCTGCTGCCGGGGGTGGCGACCGCGGCGATCCGGGCGAGCCAGGGCTCCAGGATCCGCAAGGGCACCAGGCGTCTACGCAGGACGGTCATCGTGGCCCGGGCCAGCCGGTCGGCCTCGCCGCTGACCAGCGGGGTGGTCGTCTCGGTCACCACCCGGTCGGCGACCACGTCGAGCAGCACCGTCAGCTCGTTGAGGCCGAGGTGCGGCGACTCGGCCAGGACGCCGATCGCGTCGGCGCCGTGGGCCACCGCGTGGGCCCAGCCCTTGCCGACGACGAAGCCGCGGACGTCGCGCTCGCGCACCAGCCAGCCGGTGATCCGGTCGCCCCACTCCAGGATCTTGGCGGCCGGCAGCAGCGACTGGGTGTTGTCGCGCTCCACGCACTCGGCCAGGACGAGGGCCGAGAAGCTGCGCCGGAACACCGAGTCGGTGCCCGCGTCGCCCAGCCCCTGGGTCAGGCCCGCGGCCATGCCGTCGCCGAGACCGGCGAGCAGGTCGTCGTAGACACCCCCGGAGACCCAGGTGGCCAGGATCGGGTAGGCGATCTCGTCACGCTCGACCGGATCGGTCGAGCCGAGCATCGTGGTCAGCTCGGCGGTGAGGTCGGCCAGTGGCCGGTCGGTGGGGACCTTCATCTCGGCGGAGGCGATCTGCTGCCAGTACGCCGTCGACATGACGCCATCCTGCCAGTCGCCCGGGCTCGGGGCATCGGCAGGCAAGCCGCCCGGCGGGCGGCCCTACGCTGGGCCGGTGCCGTCCCTGCTGGAGCTCGTCCGCAGCCACACCGACCTCGACGAGGCCGACGTCGGTGTGCTCCAGCACCTGATAGCCGACTGGCAGATCATCGCCGACCTCTCGTTCGCCGACCTGGTGCTCTGGCTGCCCGACCGTGGGGGAGAGGGGTTCTGGGCGGCCGCGCAGATGCGCCCCACCACCGGCCCGACGGCGTACGTCGACGACATCGTCGGCAGCTTCGTGCCGGTCGGGCGTCGGGCCATGCTCGACCAGGCGTACGCCGATGCCCGGCTGGTCCGCGAGGGCGACCCCGAGTGGCGCGACGACGTGCCCGTGCGGGTCGAGACGATCCCGGTGCCGCGCGCGGGGCGGGTGGTCGCGGTGATCGCCCGGAACACCAACCTCCTCGGCGTGCGGACCCCCAGCCGGCTCGAGCTCTCCTACCTGCAGACGGCGGCCGACCTGACCGCCATGATCGCCGCGGGTGACTTCCCGCCCGACGGCCAGCGCAGCGACCACGCGGACTCGCCTCGCGTCGGTGACGGCTTCGTCCGCATCGACGAGCGCGGGCGCGTCACCTACGCCAGCCCGAACGCGCTGTCGGTCTACCGGCGTCTCGGGTGGTCCGGTGACCTCGACGGCCAGGTGCTGGCCGAGGTCACCCGCTCCTTGGTGCCGCCGCGCCGCCGGCCGGACGAGGAGCGGCTGAGCGCGGTCCTCGGCGGACGCGCCCACCTCGACACCGAGGTCGGTGACGACCAGGTCTCGCTGATCGTGCGCGCCATCCCGTTGCGCAGCCGCGGCGAGCACGTGGGCGCCCTGGTGCTGGTGCGAGACGTGACCGACCTACGCCGGCGCGACCGCGAGCTGCTCACCAAGGACGCCACGATCCGCGAGATACACCACCGCGTGAAGAACAACCTGCAGACCGTCGCGGCGCTGCTGCGACTCCAGGCGAGGCGGATCGACTCCGACGAGGCGCGGGCGGCCCTCGAGGAGGCCGTGCGGCGGGTGGGCTCGATCGCCATCGTCCACGAGACCCTCAGCCAGGAGGTGCTCGACGAGGTCGACTTCGACGAGATCGCGGACCGGCTCGGGGCGATGGTCGCCGACGTGGGCGCCGGGCCGGACGGCCATCACGACCGGCCCGTCGTACGCCGGGACGGGTCCTTCGGGCTGTTGCCCAACGAGACCGCGACGGCCCTCGCGATGGTCCTCACCGAGCTGATGCAGAACGCGGTGGAGCACGGCTACCCGACGTCCGGGTCGGACTCGACCGCCGGGACGGTCACCGTCACCGCCGAGCGCCTGGCCGGGCGACTCAGGGTCACCGTCGACGACGACGGCGTCGGGCTGCCGCCGGACTTCGACCCGGACGTGTCGGTCAACCTCGGCCTGTCCATCGTGCGGACCCTCGTCGAGTCCGAGCTCGGGGGGCTGCTGGAGCTCAGGGCCGGGCCGCACCGAGGAGCGCGTGCCGTGGTCGACGTACCGCTCGAGGGCAGGTGAGCGTCGTCAGGCCGTGCGGACCCGCGCGCGCGAGCTGCGTCGCTTGAGCGAGCGGCGCTCGTCCTCGCTGAGACCGCCCCAGACCCCGTGGTCCTGGCCGGCCTCGAGGGCCCACTGGAGGCACTGCTCACGCACATCGCAGCGTCGGCACACCTGCTTGGCCTCCTCGATCTGGAGGATGGCCGGGCCGGTGTTGCCGATGGGGAAGAACAGCTCCGGGTCCTCGTCGAGGCAGGCAGAGCGGTCGCGCCAATCCATGGCTTTTGGAGCTCACTTTCACGGGGGTACAGCGTCTGGGCGCGCGGATGTGAATGCTTTCACGAGCGCGTCCTCCACAGTGGCAAGATTTGCATCGGGAGACAACCCTTTTCGCCGGTCAGTTTTGTCACAAGCCCGGACGCGCGTCGACCCGCTGTCCACCCACCGGTCGCGGGGTCGACCACCCGTAGGCTGGACGACCGTGCCAGAGACCCACGATCCGACCCGGCCCCCGCCCCTGGTGGTCGCGGCCAGCCTGTCGGCCGTCGAGGGGCTGCTCGTGCTCGGGTTCGCCGTGCTGGAGGCCGCCGACGTGCACTCCGACCGGGCGACCATGGGAGTCACGACGTCGCTGTTCTTCGCGCTGGTGGGCGTCGGGTTGGTCGCCTGCGCGTGGCTCCTCGTGCGTGGCCGGCAGTGGGCCCGGAGCCCGGTCGTGGTGGCGCAGATCATGGCGCTGGGCCTGGCCTGGAACTTCGTCGGCGGCTCGACGACCTGGGTCTCGGTCGTCCTGGCCGTCGCCGCCGTCGTCGTGCTGGGTGGTCTGCTGCACCCGGCCAGCGTCGAAGCGCTCGGCGGTCCCCGTGACGAGGGTCACGACGAGCACTGAGGAGCGACCCGTGCCTGGGGCGGTCGTGGGTCGGTCATGCGGGGTCCTGGAGCGATGCGCGGAGCTGCTCGAGGGTCTGGCCCAGCAGTCGCGAGACGTGCATCTGGCTCACGCCGATCTCGGCGGCGATCTCCGACTGGGTCTTGTTGCCGAAGAACCGCAGCAGCAGGATCCGCTTCTCGCGACTGGGAAGGGCTTCCAGCAGGGGCTTGATCGACTCGCGGATCTCGATCTGCTCGAGCCCTTCGTCGTCGAGTCCCATCATCTCCAGCATCGAGGCGCCGCTCTCCTCGCCGCTGTCGTCGGTAGCGTCGAGGCTGAGGGTGGAGTAGGCGTTGCCGGACTCGATCCCCTCGATGATCTCCTCCAGAGTGCATCCGATCGCCTCGGCCAGCTCGCGGGGGGTCGGTGACCGCCCGAGGGTCTGGGTGAGCTCGGCGGTCGTCGTACCGATCTGCAGCCGGAGCTCCTGCAGGCGGCGCGGCACCCGGATCGCCCAGCCCTTGTCGCGGAAGTACCGCTTGATCTCGCCGATGATCGTCGGAGTGGCGTACGTCGAGAACTCGAGGCCGCGCTCGAGGTCGAAGCGGTCCACCGACTTGATCAGCCCGATCGTCCCGACCTGCACGAGATCCTCGAACGGCTCGCCGCGGTTGCGGAAGCGTCGTGCGCAGTGCTCGACCAGGGGCAGATGGACGGAGACCAGGCCGTCGCGCGCCGCCAGTCGGGCTGCCTCGGATGCCGACACGTCGCGGAACCGGTCGAACAGCTCGGCGCTCCGCTCGCGGGCCTCGTCGGCGAGGTGACCTGGGCCTCGAGGTGATGCGCGCTCGGTGCCCGGGGCCTCCGAGTCCCCGTGGGTGGTCATCTCAGCCGCCGGCCCCCGGGGGAGCCTCTCGTCCGTCGCTCAACGCGAGGCTCGAGTCGGTGGCGAAGGTCACCTCGAGGTAGTGCTCACCGGCGTCCGCGGTCGCCTCCGAGGCCAGGGTGCTCAGCACCTGCCAGGCGAAGCTCTCGTAGTCCGGCTCGGCGCGCCGCTCGGTCTCGACCCGCACCGACACCGTGAGGGTGCCGGTGTCCTGCCGGAACTGGGCCACCAGGTCTCCGCCCGGGGCCGCCTGCGGCAGCACCAGCGCGCAGGCCTCGCCCACCGCGATGCGGAGATCCTCGATGACGTCGACGGTGAAGTCGAGGCGTGCCGCAAGCCCCGCGGTCATCGTGCGCAGCACCGAGACGTACGCGCCGTCGGCCGGCACTCGCAGTGAGACATCGGCCTTCTCGGGAGCGGGGCGTTCCATCGCGTGCCTTCCGAAGACGTGTGTCCCCCAACCCTAAGCGCTGGGCCTCGGGCGGGGCCGAGAAAAGACACAAGGACCCGCACGTCTGCGGGCCCTTGGCCCGGGTGGTTGCCGTGCGTCGGTGGTCACCGAGAACGGTTGCGAGCTCCCGGCTCCGCCGGGATCTCACACGGGACAACCAAGAAGTCCTGAGCGGAGCTCAGGCCTTCTTGGTCTCCCAGAAGATCTCCGCGATCTCGTCGATCTTGGCGAGCAGCTCGTCGGCCTTCGCCGCGTCCAGCTCACCCTTGGTGCCGGTGGCGCCGGCGAGCTTGGTGGCCTCGTTGACCAGGGTGTGCAGCTGTGGGTACTTCTCGAAGTGCGGAGGCTTGAAGTAGTCGGTCCACAGCACCCAGAGATGGTGCTTGACCAGCTCGGAGCGCTGCTCCTTGATCAAGATCGCGCGGGTGCGGAAGTCGGGGTCGTCGTTGTCGGCGACCTTGGCGATGATCGCCTTGACGGACTCCGCCTCGATGCGGGCCTGGGCCGGGTCGTAGACGCCGCACGGCAGGTCGCAGTGCGCCGAGACGTCGACCGTGGGAGCGAAGAGCTTCGCGAACATCGGGGTCCTCTCTGTTCAGGTGGGAGGTCAGGACTCAGGGAAAGATCGTGCCCCGCCTGGGACACTACTCCGCGTGGCGAGGCCCCCTGGACCGGGTTCGTACCCGATCCGTCCGCGTGCATTCGGGTTCGCGCGCGTGCACCACGAGTCGATGCACCCGACCCTGGAGCCGGGCGACCGGCTCCTCGTCCGGTACGCCGCGCCGGTGGCCGCGGGCCGACTGGTCCTGGCCCGGTTCCCCGACGGGACGCTCGCGGTGAAGAGGGCGGTCGAGCGTCGGGCGACTCGCGACGGCGGCCCCGGCTGGTGGCTGCTCAGCGACAACCCCGATCAGGGGGTCGACTCCCGGCACCGAGGGGTGGTCCCCGACCAAGATGTCGTCGCGCTGGTCGTGGCCAGGATCTGGCCGCGGCCGGGGCTCGCCCGGGGCTGGTGAGGCTGTCCACGAACGAGCGGCTCGGCGGTGGCGACGTACCCCTTGTGCCACAGTGACCCGGTGGCTGGCGCAGACCCGAGCTCCGACGCATCCGGCGACCATCGGTTCGCCGGCGATCCCGTCTTCGACCTCCACGTCGGGGGGAAGATGGAGATCCGTTCCCGGGTCGCCCTGACAGGCCGGGACGACCTGTCGCTGGCCTATACCCCGGGCGTCGCCCGCGTCTGCGAGGCCATCGCGGCCGATCCGTCGCTGACCCAGCAGTACACCTGGGTGCCGAACACCGTCGCCGTGGTGACCGACGGCACCGCCGTCCTGGGTCTGGGTGACATCGGGCCGGCCGCGGCGATGCCGGTGATGGAGGGCAAAGCGGTGCTCTTCAAGCAGTTCGGCGGCATCGACGCCGTCCCGATCTGCCTGGCGACCACCGAGGTCGAGGAGATCATCGCGACCGTCGCGCGGATCGCGCCGAGCTTCGGAGGGATCAACCTCGAGGACATCTCCGCGCCGCGCTGCTTCGAGATCGAGGAACGTCTCAAGGCGATGCTCGACATCCCGGTCTTCCACGACGACCAGCACGGCACCGCGGTGGTGGCGCTGGCCGCGCTGACGAACGCGCTGCGTCTGACCGGCCGTACGCCGGGGGGCACCCGCGTGGTCGTCTCCGGCGCCGGCGCCGCCGGCGTCGCGGTGGCCCGGATCCTGCTCAACGCCGGTGTCGACGACATCGCGGTCGTCGACAGGAGGGGGGTGCTGAACTCACGGCGTACCGACCTGACCCCGGTGAAGAGGGCTCTGGCCGTCGACACCGGTGACCGGCACGACCGGCACGGGTCGCTGGCCGAGGTGATGGTGGGCGCAGACGTCTACCTCGGGGTCTCGGGAGGCACCGTCCCCGAGGAGGTCGTGGCGAGCATGGCCCACGACGCGATCGTCTTCGGGCTCGCCAACCCGACGCCTGAGGTGCCCGTCGAGATCGCCCACCGCCATGCCCGCGTGGTCGCGACCGGACGCTCGGACTATCCCAACCAGATCAACAACGTGCTCGCGTTCCCCGGCATCTTCCGGGGCGCCTTCGACGTGCACGCCACGGCGATCACCGAGGGCATGAAGCTGGCGGCGGCCGAGGCGCTGGCCGGCCTGGTCGGCGACGACCTCGCCGAAGACCACATCGTGCCCTCCCCGTTCGACCCGCGCGTCGCTCCTGCCGTCGCCACCGCCGTGGCCGCCGCCGCCCGCACCGACGGTGTCGCCCGCCCCTAGCCGAAGGGCCAACTCTCCGGGGTCGAAGGGACAACTCTCCGGGGTCGAGGTGGCGATTCTCCGCCTCTTGGCACCCGGAGAGTTGTCCCCTCGCACCCGGAGAAGTGACACCTCGGCCCCGGAGAATCGCCACCTCGGCCCCGGAGAAGTGACACCTCGACCGACACGAGGTCCCACTTCGGCGGTCGCTAGGGTCGGGGCATGTTCGCCGTGTACGCCGACCGCTTCTCCACCGATGACCCGCTGGCCGGTCTGGTGGTGGGCGAGCGGCCCGATCCCGAGGTCCCCGAGGGGTGGACGACGGTCACGGTGAAGGCGGCGGCCCTCAACCACCACGACCTGTGGTCGCTACGCGGGGTGGGTCTGCGCGAGGACGCACTGCCGATGATCCTCGGCTGCGACGCTGCCGGCCTCGACGAGGACGGCAACGAGGTGCTGATCCACGCCGTGATCAGCGACCCCTCGTGGCGCGGTGACGAGACCGAGGACCCTCGCCGCTCGCTGCTCTCCGAGCGCTACCAGGGCACGTTCGCCGACCGGGTCGCGGTGCCCCGCGCCAACCTCGTGCCGAAGCCGGCGTCCTTGTCGTTCGCGGAGGCAGCCTGCCTGCCCACGGCCTGGCTCACCGCCTACCGGATGCTCTTCGTCCAGGGCGGGCTCAAGCCCGGGCAGTCGGTGCTCGTGCAGGGTGCCGGCGGGGGTGTCGCGAGTGCGCTGATCACCCTGGCCCGGGCCGGTGGGCTCCACGTCTCGGCCACCAGCCGCGACGAGGCGAAGCGAGCCAGGGCGCTCCAGATCGGTGCCCACGCGTCGTACGAGTCCGGCGCCCGCCTGCCGGAGCGGGTCGACGCCGTGATGGAGACCGTCGGTGCCGCGACCTGGACGCACTCGCTGCGGTCGCTGCGTCCCGGCGGCACCCTCGTCATCAGCGGCGCGACCAGTGGCGCCAACCCCGACAGCACCGAGCTGAACCGCATCTTCTTCCTTCAGCTGCGCGTGATCGGCTCCACGATGGGCACCAGCGGCGAGCTCGCCCAGCTGGTCTCGTTCCTCGACGCCACCGGCACCAAGCCCCTGGTCGACCGGACCCTGCCGATGAGTGACGCGCGAGAGGGCTTCGCCGCGATGGACGCCGGCGAGGTCTTCGGCAAGATCGTCTTCACCCGCTGATGGCCACCCATCTCGTCACCGGAGCCGGCTCAGGGATCGGTACGTCGGTCGCCGACGCCCTGCATGCGCGCGGCGACGACCTGGTGCTGCTGGTCCGTTCCGACGAGCGCGCAGCCGAGCTCGCCGAACGCTTCCCTGGGGCTCGCACCGTCGTCGTCGACCTGGCCGACCCCGATGCGGTCGATCGCCTCGACCGACTGGACGGCCTCCCGAGCCGGCTTGACTCGGTGCTGCACATCGCCGGCATCGTCGAGCTGGCACCGGTCGCCGAGCTGGCCACTCACCACCTGCGTGAGCAGATCGACGTCAACCTGGTCTCGCCGGCGCTCCTGACCCGCGCGTGCCTGCCGGCCGTGCGGGCGGCGCGTGGCACCGTCGTCTTCGTGAACTCCGCGGCGGGCCTGTCCGCGGGCGCCTCGTGGGCGGCGTACGCAGCGTCGAAGTTCGGGCTCCGGGCCCTGGCCGACTCGCTGCGGGCCGAGGAGATGGGCCACGGCGTCCGGGTGACGACGGTCTTTCCGTCACGCACCGCGACCCCGATGCAGGAGAAGGTGCACCACCAGGAGGGGGGCACCTACGACTCGTCGCTGTGGATCAGTCCCGACACGGTCGCCGCCACGATCCTGCACGTGCTCGACCTGCCGCGGGACGCGACGATCCCGGAGGTCACCGTCCGGCCGCTGATGCCCTGGACGCCCCGCTAGCTCGGGACGGCCATCTCACCGAGCTCCGACCAGTCCGTGCCGGGCACGGAGAAGTTGACGATCCGCGGGGTCTCGGCGAGATGGGGCGGGAGCGTCTGCCGGGCGGCTCGAAAGTGGTCGGAGCCCACGTGTGCGGCGCCGGCGTCGTCATCGACGAACGCCTCGACGAGCACGTACTCATGAGGGTCGTCCAGGCTGCGGGACCAGTCGAACCAGAGACAGCCCGGCTCCGCGCGCGTGGCCTCGGTGAACCCGCGCGAGATCTCGCGCCAGTGGTCGGCGTCCTCGGGGAGCACCTTGAACTTGGCGGTGATGAAGATCAACGGTCCTCCCGGGGCGAGGTGTGTCAGAGCGGTTCCACCACGAAGATACGCAGCCGGGTCACGATGCCGCAGAGCAGGAGGGCCAGGCTGGGGGGACGGGCAGCGTCCCTCGCGTGAGCACGCCGGCTCAGTCCTCGGGGTCGTCGAGCCGCGCCAGCCAGGTCGCGAAGCGCTCGACGGCGGTCTCGAACTCCGGATGGGTGTCGGTGAACTCCTGGAGGCGCTCGCCCAGCCAGGCCAAGGTGACCTCCTCGTCACCTCGGCGCTGCTGGAGCTCCTCGATCCCGCGGTCGGTGAAGTACATCTCTCAGTAGTTCTCCACGGTGCGAACGGGCTCGCTCTCGAACGCCGCGGCGATCAGGGCCTTCTGCTCCTCCGCGTGTCGCTTGGCGGTGCCGACGGACGGCGAGGAGGAGGCGGGCCGGGTGATCGCCTCCACCGGTCGCCCGAGCTGCGCCCAGATGTTGAGCGTGTACCACGGCGAGGGGCCCATGTTGCCGGGCTCGTCCTGCACCCAGCGGACCGTGCGCAGGCCCGGGAAACGGGCCAGCTCCGCCTTCAGCTCCTCGATCGGCGCGGGGTAGAGCTGCTCCACCCGCGCGATCGCGAACCTCTCGGCGTTCTCGCGCTTGGCGCGCTCGACCATGAGGTCCCAGGTGATCCGGCCCGAACAGATCAGCAGGGTGTCGACCTGGTCCGGGTCGGCCGCGTCGTCGGTGATCAGGGAGCGGAAGGTCCCGCTCGTGAAGTCCTCCGGCTGCGAGGCGGCCTCCTTGCGCTTGAGCATCGACTTCGGCGTGAAGACGACCATCGGTCGGTGCTCCTCGCCCAGCGAGTGCTGGCGCAGCAGGTGGAAGTACGACGCGGGCGTGGACGGCTGGGCGACCACGAACGCGTCGTCGGCGGCCATCATCATCCAGCGCTCGATGCGGGCGGAGGAGTGGTCGGGACCCTGGCCCTCGTAGCCGTGGGGGAGCAGGAGCACGACTCCCGACTGCTGGCGCCATTTGTTCTCACCTGAGGTGATGAACTCGTCGACGACCGTCTGGGCTCCGTTCGCGAAGTCGCCGAACTGCGCCTCCCAGACCACCAGGGCGTCGGGACGCGCCACCGAGTAGCCGTACTCGAACCCGAGGGCGGCGTACTCCGAGAGCAGGGAGTCGTAGATGTGGAACTTCGCCTGGTCCTCGGTGAGGGCGCTCAGCGGGGTCCACTCGTTGGCGTTGACCCTGTCGATGATGGTGGCGAAGCGCGAGACGAAGGTGCCGCGCCGGGAGTCCTGCCCGGCCAGGCGCACCGGGCGGCCGTCCATGAGCAGCGAGCCGAGCGCCAGGATCTCGCCGGTGCCCCAGTCGATCGGCCCGTCCGCGATGGCGTTGGACCGGCGCTGGAGCTGCGGCATCACCTTGGGGTGGACCGTGAAGCCCTCGGGCGGGGTGACGTAGGCGTCGGCGATGCGCTTCATCACCTCGGGCGTGACCGCGGTCCGCGCCGTGCCGACCGACTTCTCGGGATAGTCCGGCACGGTGGTCCACTCGGTCGGCTGCGAGTCCGCGTCGCGCACCTCGGTGAAGACGCGCTCGAGCTGCTGCTGGTAGTCCTTGAGGACCTGCTCGGCCTCCTCGATCGTGATGTCGCCACGACCGATCAGCGACTCGGTGTAGAGCTTGCGCACGGAGCGCTTCTGCTCGATCAGGTCGTACATCAGCGGCTGGGTGTACGACGGGTCGTCGCCCTCGTTGTGACCGCGCCGGCGGTAGCAGACCAGGTCGATGACGACGTCCTTGTTGAAGGCCTGGCGGTACTCGAACGCGAGTCGGGCCACCCGGATGCACGCCTCGGGGTCGTCGCCGTTGACGTGGAAGATCGGCGCCTGCACCATCCGCGCGACGTCGGTGCAGTACAGCGAGGAACGCGAGGATCCGGGGGAGGTGGTGAAGCCGACCTGGTTGTTGACGACCAGATGGATCGTGCCGCCGGTGCGGTAGCCCCGCAGCTGGGAGAGGTTCAGCGTCTCGGCGACGACCCCCTGCCCCGCGAAGGCCGCGTCGCCGTGGACGAGCAGCGGGAGCACGGGGTACTCGACCCCGCGGTCGAGCACGTCCTGCTTGGCACGGGCGATGCCCTCGAGCACGGGGTCGACCGCCTCGAGGTGCGACGGGTTGGCGGCGACGGACACCTTGATCCGGTCGCCCAGGCCCGAGAGGAACTCGCCCTCGGCCCCCAGGTGGTACTTCACGTCGCCGGAGCCCTGCACGGTGCGCGGGTCGATGTTGCCCTCGAACTCCCGGAAGATCTGGGAGTACTTCTTGCCGACGATGTTGGCCAGGACGTTGAGCCGGCCGCGATGGGCCATGCCCATGGTGACCTCGTCGAGGCCGATCTCGGCGGCGGCCTCGCAGATCTCGTCGATCACGGGGATGGTGGTCTCGCCGCCCTCGAGGCTGAAGCGCTTCTGGCCGACGAACTTGGTCTGGAGGAACGTCTCGAACGCCTCTGCCTGGTTGAGCTTGAGCAGGATCCGCAGCTGCTCCTCGCGCGGCGGCTTGATGTGCGGGCGCTCGACCCGCTCCTGGATCCACCTGCGCTGGTCGGGATCCATGATGTGCATGTACTCGATACCGGTCGTGCGGCAGTACGAGTCGCGCAGGATGCCCAGGATGTGGCGCAGCTTCATGAAGCGGCGACCCTCGCCACCGAACGAGCCGGTCGCGAACTCGCGGTCGAGGTCCCACAGGGTGAGACCGTGCGACTCCACCTCGAGGTCGGGGTGGCTGCGCTGGCGGTACTCCAACGGGTCGGTGTCGGCCATCAGATGGCCGCGCACGCGGTAGGCGTGGATGAGCTCGAGGATGCGCGCCTGCTTGGAGATCTCGTCGTCGTGGGACGTCGCGATGTCGTTGCTCCAGCGGATCGGCTCGTAGGGGATCCGCAGCGCCCGGAAGAGCTCGTCGTAGAAGCCGTTCTCGCCCAGCAGGAGCTGGTGGAGGCGCTTGAGGAAGTCGCCGGACTGCGCACCCTGGATGACGCGGTGGTCATAGGTCGACGTCAGCGTCATCACTTTGCTGATGGCGTTGCGGGCGATCGCGTCCTCCGACGCGCCCTGCCACTCCGGGGGGTACTCCATCGCCCCGACGCCGATGATCGCGCCCTGCCCGCGCATCAGGCGCGGCACGGAGTGGTTGGTGCCGATGGTGCCCGGGTTGGTCAGCGAGATGGTCGTGCCCTGGAAGTCTTCCACGGTCAGCTTGCCGTCACGCGCCTTGCGTACGACGTCCTCGTAGGCGGTCCAGAAGCCGGCGAAGTCCATCGTCTCGGCACCCTTGATGTTGGGCACGAGGAGCTGGCGGGTGCCGTCCTTCTTCTGCATGTCGATGGCCAGCCCGAGGTTGATGTGGGCCGGGGTGATCTGGGTGGGCTTGCCGTCGACGACGTCGAACCCGACGTTGAGCTCCGGCATCGCCTTGAGGGCCTTGACCAGGGCGTACCCGATCAGGTGGGTGAACGACACCTTGCCGCCCCGGGCGCGGGAGAGGTGGTTGTTGATGACGATGCGGTTGTCCCAGAGCAGCTTGACCGGCACCGACCGGACCGAGGTCGCGGTCGGGACCGACAGCGAGTCGTCCATGTTCGCGACGGTGCGCGCCGGCGCGCCGCGCAGCACGGTGTAGGTCGGCTGGTCGACCACGGGGGTCGGCTCGGGCGGCTTCGTCTCCTTCGGCACCGGCCGGTCGGTGCCCTGGGCCGGCTCGGCGGCGGCGGTGTCGGGACGCGGACGCACCTGGGGTGCGGCAGCCTTCACCTCAGTCGGCGTGTCCTGGGTGGCCTTCTCCGGGGTGGCCTGCTCAGGGGCGTTCTTCTCGGGCGCGGTCTTCTCCGGCGCGGTCTTCTCGGGCGCGGTCTTCTCAGGCGGGGGAGAGGTCGTCGCAGCCGCGGGTGTCGCGGGGGCGGTCGCCGGCGCCGCGGACGCGCCGTTGCCGTTGGCGTGCCCGCCCGCACCGGTCTTGAAGTACGCCGCCCAGGTGGGGTCCACGCTCCCCGGATCGCGTTGGAACTGCTCGTACATCTCCTCGACGAGCCACTCGTTGGCTCCGAAGTCCGAGGAAGGTGCGGTCGAGGATGGGTCGGACGGGCTGGTCTGCTGCTGCGACACGGGTTTGCTTCGCCTCTTCCGGGACGGGCGCGTGGGTGGGTGAGAACTGCTTCCAGGCTAGTCCCCCACGCACGCAAATACCGAAGTACGGTGCCGCGTTGGTGCAAGGTGGAACCGATCACCACGACAGGTCGTCGTCACGGCGCCTCCGGGCCCTTCCGGACCACCCCGACGACACCCCCCAGACCTGACCGGAAAGGACCGAGGCTTGCCTCCCTCCCAGCCCCGAACGACCCGATCCCGGACCCGCCGCAGCGTGGCCGCAGTAGTGCTCGCGGCATGCTCGGTGACCCTGGCCGCGTGCGGCGGCGGAGGCTCGTCGTCGCCGAGTGCCGGGCCGTCCGGCGGCTCCGACGTCGGTGGCGCGCAACCGGTGGCCACGACCATCACCCTCGGCAAGGTCGCGGGCGACGTGCAGAAGCCGAACAAGAAGGTCTTCAAGAAGCATCGCAAGCAGGTGCTGACCAAGGTCGGCAAGGCCGTCGACGCCTGGATCGACGGTGGGTTCGTCGGCGTGAGCTACCCGCGCGACGACTTCGGCTCCGCGTTCCAGGCGTTCACCAAGCCGGCTGCGGCCGACGCCCGACACCAGCAGAGCCTGACCACCAACTGGCCCCTCCGCCGCAAGATCGACGGAGTGGCCGTCAAGAAGCGGACGGTCACCGTCGACGTGCTGGCGCCTCATGGCCGGCCGGCCGGGGCCACGGCCCGGGTCACCCTCGTCTTCACCACGACCGGTGACGTCGAGAAGCGGGTGTCCGTCCACGCTCGGCTGTTCCTGAGCCCGGACGACCACGGCGCGTGGCAGATCTTCGGGTACGACGTGGCGAAGGGTGACCGGTGATGAGACGGATGCTCCGGATCTCCAAGCTGGCGGCGCTCGGCGTGGTGCTCGCGGTGGTGACGCTCACGCTGCCCGACTCCGCGCCGAAGACCACCGAGCTGGCGCTGGTGAAGGTCGACCAGGGCAACGCGGCTGCGCTCGGGCCGAACGTCATCTCGATCCTGGCCGTCGGCTCCGACGCGCGTCCCGGCGAGGACTTCACCCATACCCGCGGCGACGCCCTGCAGCTGGTGACGATCAACACCAAGACCCACGCCGCCAGCATCATCGGCGTACCCCGTGACTCGTGGGTCGACGTCCCGGGCGACGGGATGGACAAGATCAACGCCTCGCTGTACTACGGTGGCCCCCAGCTGATGGGGGAGACGGTCGGCAACCTGATCGGTGTCCATCCGAAGTACGTCTTCGTCACCCGCTTCCAGTGGTTCAGCGAGATGGTGCACCGGATCGGTGGCATCGACGTGAACAACCCGACCGCGTTCAGCGACATCTCGCTCAAGCCGAAGGGCTACCCCGCCGGCCGGATCCATCTCAGCGGGTACGACGCCATGGCGTACTCCCGCATCCGGCATACCCTGCCCCGAGGAGACTTCGACCGCTCGGCGCACCAGGAGATCGTGCTGAAGGCCATCCAGGCCAAGGTGCGTGCCAACGCCGCGAAGCCGGGGTGGATCGAGCACGGCGTCCTGGACGCGATGAGCCACATGTACACCAACCTGCCGCCGACCGAGCTGTTCCGGCTGGCTCAGGTCCTGGCCCAGGTCGACCCGGCCAAGGTGAGGTCCTGCGTGGTCCAGGGCGGCATCGGGACGTCGTCCGGCGGCGCGAGCATCGTCCTGCCCTACGTCGACCAGGCGCGAGACATGGGCAACCAGATCCGCAACGACGCGACGCTCTCCCACTGCGGCTGATCGGATCGAGCGATGGCCTACGACGAGGAGCTGGCGGAACGGATCCGCGAACAGCTGGCCGGTGAGCCGGTCGAG
The DNA here is from genome assembly GCA_036271155.1 of Nocardioides sp. GTDB lineage: Bacteria > Actinomycetota > Actinomycetes > Propionibacteriales > Nocardioidaceae > Nocardioides. Next base: position 26,635 of record DATBBE010000192.1, read on the forward strand.
GAGAAGAAGATGTTCGGGGGGCTGGCGTTCCTCGTCGGCGGCCACATGGCGGTCGCCGCCAGCGGCCAGGGCGGGCTGCTCGTGCGGTGCGAGCCCGAGCTGACCGACGCGCTGCTCGGGGAGCCGGGCGTCTCGCCTATGGAGATGGGCGGCCGCGGACCGGTCGAGGGGTGGCTGCGGGTCTCGGCGGACGCCGTCGCCGACGACGACTCGCTCGAGCTGTGGGTGGAGCGGGGGCTGGAGTACGCCCAGTCGCTTCCGCCGAAGTGAGCCCCGTGGTCGACGCCGGGGAGAGACGCGGCAGGCTGGCCCCGTGATCGAGCTGCGCAGCGACAATGCCGCCGGGGTCGCCCCGGAGATCCTCGCCGCGGTCGGGGCCGCCAACACCGGCTCGGCCCTGGCCTACGGCGGAGACGACCTGACCACCCACCTGCACGACGTCGTCCGCTCGGTGTTCGAGCATCCGACGGCGCGCGTGTTCCCGGTGACGAGCGGGACGGCCGCGAACTCCCTGGGTCTCTCCGCTGCCACGCCGCCGTGGGGTGCGGTGCTGTGTCACCCGTCGGCCCACATCATCACCGCCGAAGGTGGTGCGACGTCGCTGTTCGGCGGGGGTGCGGTGATGCAGGGCGTCGACGGCGAGCACGCGCTGATCGACCCGACCAGCCTGCAGACCCATCTCGACGGGGTGCGGTGGGGCGACCCCCACGAGAGCCAGCCGAGCGTCCTGTCGCTGACCCTGCCGAGCGACTTCGGCACGCTGTACCGACCCGACGAGATCGCCCGGCTCGCGGCGATCGGGCGCGAGCGCGGCCTGCGGGTGCACGTGGACGGCGCCCGACTGGCGAACGCCGTCGCGGCCCTGGGCTGCGCGCCGGCCGACGTGACGTGGCGCGCCGGGGTCGACGTGGTCTCCCTCGGCGCGACGAAGAACGGCGCGCTGAGCGCCGAGGCGATCGTCGTCTTCGACGACGCCATCGCCGACCAGCTCGTCTACCGCACCAAGCGATCGGGCCACGTGACCAGCAAGATGCGATTCCAGTCGGCTCAGGTGGCGGCCTACCTGAGTGATGGGCTGTGGCTGCGCCTCGCGACCAACGCCAACCAACGGATGGCCGAGCTCGTGGCCGAGCTCAGGTCGCTGGCGTCGTACGGCGTGCGGCTGGTCGAGCGGGTCGACGTGAACATGGCCTTCGTCGAGCTGCCCGAGCCCGCGATCGAGGCCGCCGTCGAGGCCGGCCTCCTGTTCTACCGGATGAGCCCGACGAGCATCCGACTGGTCACCAGCTGGCAGACGACGGCCGACGAGGTCGCCGAGGCCGCCGCCGCGTTCGGCAGCGCGGTGCGGTCGAGTTAGCCCCAGGAATTGCTAGGAACCACTAGGGGGTCGGCCAGACCGACAGCGAGCCGCTGGCGAAGGGAGCCGTGGTGCGCATCGAGCCCTGGACGGCGTGGTGTCCCCGAGGGACCTTCGTGACCACGGTGAGGGACCAGCCGTCGCTCTGGTCGCCGTGCAGGACCACCAGGTTGCCGTGGGCGGTGTAGGCGACGTCGAAGGCCGCGTCCTGGTGTCGCTTGCCCAGCCGGAAGCTGGTCTGCAGCCGGGGCTTCCGCCCCTTGGTGACGGCTGCACGCAGGTGGCCGTAACCGAAGATCCTCTTACCTGAGGCCACCGCCAGATGGTTGCCGTCCGGTGAGACCGTGATGCTCGTGGGCCCGTCACCGGGGCCGACCCTCGTCGGGACCCGCAGGCGCGGCGTGCGCGGATGTCTGAGGTCGAGCACCGCGAAGCCGGAGCTGGTCGTGATGACGGCACGGTCACGGGCTCCTGGCAGCCAGGCCACGCCGCCGTTGCCGACGCTGTTCTTCCCGTTCGCCAGCAGCGGCACGGTGAGGTTGCCGACGACCCGTGGCTTCGGCGTACCGACACCCTCGATCACGACCATCGTCGCCAGCGGACGGTCGAAGGCGACCGCGAGGTACTTGCCGTTGTGCAGTGGCTCGGGTGCGATGGAGACGTTGTCGAACTCGTTGGCGGGCAGGGAGTGCGGGAAGCGGATCCAGCCCGGCACGTGTGGGTCGCCGGCCTCGTTCAAGCCTGCGGAGTGGACGCGCCGGTCGACCTTCCAGACGTCGTGCTTGCGGACCAGCTGGAGCACCCCCAGCGAGTCGCCCGCGGCCAGGGCGAAGGAGCCGTGCAGCGCGACGCCGTCGCAGAAGAAGCCGAAGTTGACACCACCCTCGTTGCCGTAGGCCGAGGCGTCGACGGAAGGGCCGCGTCGGGGCTTGGTCCGGAGGTGGCGCACGGTGGAGACCCGGTCGGCGTCGGCGCAGGTCAGCGCGTCGTTGCCGTTCGTGTCGATGCCCGTGGCGACGGACCGCAAGTCGTGGGTGGTGAACGTGGCGGTGCGGTGCGGCTTGTGGCCGGCGACGCCCTTGGCGGCGCGGAAGGTGGCGTGGTCGGAGGCGAGCAGGGCCACGGAGGCCGCGGGCCTGGAGGCGCGGCTGCCTCCGTGCGTCTGGGTGGCGGCGTCGGCACTGGTGGCGGCCAGAGCCGACACGGCCGACAGGGCGGCGACGGCAACGAGGACAGGAGTACGTCGGGGCATGGGCAGCGCTCTCTGAGGAGATCCGAGGAGACGCCGTGGCACCGGAGCCAGGGCGTCCTCCGCACTGTATTCGCGCGGCGGCGGGTCGGGCGGGGCGCCACTCCGACGCGATGGCGGTCGGGCGCCGCTATGTCGGGTCGGGTGCGGAGGACGCCGCGGACCGGGGCCGAGTCATCGCGGTGGCGAGCGCGGCGAGGACGGCGAGCAGCACGAGCAGGAGCCACTCGGGTGGCTGGGGTCTGACCGAGGCGGGGAACCACAGCGCGACGGTCGCCGAGGCCGCCGCGACGGAGATGACCGCACGCGGCGAGAGGCGGTCCACCGCCAGGAAGACCAGGGGCCAGAGGAGGTACCACGTGCGCGGTGCCGGGCTGCTGACCACGAACACCAGCATCGCCAGGGCCAGCGTGCGCACCGGGGGCCGGCGGCGTGCGGTGACGATGAGAGCCATCAGCGCGAGGGCGAGGAGGACCAGGCCGAGTGGGTGGAGAAGCGGATAGCGATCCTGGGGGAGGTCGGCCACGTGCTGGGGGGCCAGCAGGTGCAGCACGTTGCCGATCTGCTGGGGGACCGAGAGCCAGCGCACGCCGACGGACCCGTCACCGACGTGGGGGACCCAGCCCAGCCCGAAGCCCGAGAGCAGGCCGAGCAGGAGCACCACGACGACACCCACGGCCGTGCTCGCGGCCCCGGTGGCTGCCCAGCGGCGCAGCGAGGGGTGGCCGGTGGCGCTCTCCGTGCGCGCGGGGTCGGCGTACCGCATCCACACCAGCGGCAGGATCGGGAGCGCGACGAGCGCGATCACCTTGATCGCGGCGGCCGCGCCGACCAGGGCGGCCCCGAGGAGCAGCGCTCGACGTTGGGAGGCCGTCGTGGCCGCTACGGCCACCCCGCCGACCAGGAGGGCCAGCATCACGGCGTCGTTGTGGACCGCACCGACCAGCATGAGCAGGGGAAAGGGGCCGGTGAGGGCCAGCCACAGCGCGACCTCTGGCCGGCCCCCGGCTGCCCGGGCGAGTCGCGCGAGGGCGACGCCGGTGGCGACCACGGCGACGACGGCGAGCCCGCGCAGCACGAACATCCCGGCCCAGGGATGAGGCTCGGTGACCTGTACGACCAGTCGGCAGATCCACATCCAGACCGGGCCGTAGGGGGACGCCGCGTGGAGCCACTCGTGCGCGACCGCGTGGGAGTAGGGGCCGGGCACCGCGATCGGTCCGACGGAGTAAGGGTCCAGACCGTGCGCAGCGACGTTGGCCTGGCCGAGATAGGCCCAGACGTCCTGGCTGGTGACCGGCGCCGCGACGAGCAGGGGTGCGGCCATGCCGGCCGCGCTCCAGCACACCCGGCGGGTCATCCCCGTCACGTCGGGGTCGAGCACCAGCCGGCCGAGGCCCAGCCAGGCCAGCACGAGGAGCGCCACGCCGAGCTCGTAGGTCCAGCGGTAGGGCCCCGTCGCGACCGTGCGGTCGAGGTGGTGCCGCGGCAGCGTGCCGACGACGTACGACGCGCGGGCGACCAGGGCCGACCCGGCGAACCCCACGATCGCCGCCACCACGGACGTGACCGTGGGGCCGGCACTCAGGCGTGGTGAACGCAGGGACGGCATGGGTCGAGTGTGCGGGTCCGCTCGCTGAGGACCGGGTCTCACACGCTCAGCGCGCGCCCCATCGCGGCGATGTGCGCCGGTGTGGAGCCGCAGCACGCTCCGACGAGGTCGACGCCGAGGTCTCGCAGGGCCAACGCGTGGTCGGCCAGCTCGACCGGCGAGGCGTCGTACTCGAAGCGGTCTCCGACGAGCTGGGGCAGGCCGGCGTTGGACTGGGCGACCAGCAGGACGCCGCTGGCGCGAGCACCGGTGAGCTCCGCGGCGATCGCCTCCATCTCGCCGGGCCCGCGCCCGCAGTTGGCGCCGACGGCGTCCACCCCGGCGTCAGCCAGCGCGGCGACGGCGTCGGCGGGACGGACGCCCATCATCGTGCGCAGGTTGGTGTCGAAGCTGAGCGTGGCGATGACGGGCACGTCGGGAACGACCCGACGGGCCGCCTCTACGGCGGCCGTGACCTCGCCGAGGTCGCTCATCGTCTCCACGAGCACCACGTCGATGCCGCCGTCGCACAGACCGGCCAGCTGCTCCTCGAAGATCGCGCGGGCTTCGTCCGGCTCCATCGTGCCCAGAGGAGCAAGCAGCTCGCCGGTGGGGCCGAGGTCTCCGGCCACCAGGATGCCGTGCCGGCGGGCCACTCGGGTGGCGAGCTCGGCACCGGCCTGGTTCAGCTCGTGGACGCGGTCGGCCAGTCCGTGCATGGCGAGCCGGGGACGGGTGCCGCCGAAGGTGTTGGTGGTGAGGATCCGGGCGCCGGCCGCGGCGTACTCCTCGTGGAGACCGGCGATAACCTCGGGGCGCTCGACGTTCCACAGCTCGCCGGACCCACCGTCGTCCAGCCCGTGGTCCTGCAGCAGGGTGCCCATGCCGCCGTCCAGGAGCACCGGCCCGCCGGGAGTGCCGTGGTCGTCCTGACCGAGGAGCTCGCTCAGTCGGTTCATGGCGTGGTCTCCGGGGGCTGCGCCGGCCCGAGGGCGTCGAGGTAGGCAGCCACCCGCTCGGGCGACCACTGCTCCTCCAGCTCGGCGACGACCTGGTCGACCACCTGTGGACCGCTGCTCTCCGCGGCCGTCCACTCGCCGCGCGTCCACCCGTCGAGGTAGGCCCCGCTGTCGGTCTCGCCGAGGCGCATCGCGGCCTCGTCGATCGCCTCCTGGAACCGCTGGGCGAGCGGGCCCTTGGTCACGTGGTCGCCCTCACGCGCGACGACCAGCGAGGGCAGCTCGCGCCAGAAGGTCACCTGGTACTCCGTCACGTCCCGAGGCTATCCGGCCGGCACCCCGGAACCGGATTCGTGACCGCTGGGCGGTCATCCGGCCAGCGTCCGCGGACGTCCTACGAAACGGTGGCTATCGCCACCCTTCCAGATCGAGTCTTCACACAGGCTTGACACTCCGTTCAATCCTTTCAAGACGATCCCCGGGAGTTCAGATGGAAGATCGGCGCCGGCGATGGCTTCTCACATCTCTTGTCACCCTCTCGGGGTGTCTTTCGCGGTCGTCGCGCTGCCGACCACGTCGGCTTTCGCACACGGTGCTGGAGGTACATCCCACCGATTCACGCTCAAAGCCTCCTGGCGCAACAGCCTCAGACCGACCCGTGCTCAACTCAAAGCTGCCGGCCCAGCCGCGCAGGCGCAAGCCGTCGCTTCCTGCGCCCAGCTGAGCGTCGGCCTTTACTGCCTGGGACTGGGTTTCCGCGACTCAGTCCCGGACTAAGCATCCCTCTTGGCGGACTCTGACAATGGAGCCAGCCCGTGCCCGATGTCGGGGATGGGCGGGGATCGTCACGCGCTCCTCGCGGATCAGTCTCTCCAGCGATGACACAGGGCGCCCCCGGAAGGATTCGAACCTTCGCTCCAGCCTTCCCGGAATGAGCAGAGCGGCGGTGCTCTGGAGCGGCGCCCCCGGAAGGATTCGAACCTTCGC
>DATBBE010000193.1:0-2620 GCA_036271155.1 Nocardioides sp.
GCGTCCGCCGCCTCTCGCTCCTCGGCCAGACGGTCGAGCAGGGCGTCGACCTCTGCCATGCGATAGCCCCGGAACGCCACCGGGAAGCGGATTCTCCGCAGGTCGTCGGCCGTGACCGGCCCGTCCGCGGCGACCAGGGAGTCGGGCGCGTCGTCGTACGCCGGGGACATCGGCGCGCCACGACCCGCTGCCACCACCGCGACCCCGCCGAGGGCGAGCACGATCAGGATCGCGAAGAGCCACATCACGGCTGCCGCACCTCGTCACGCGGCAGGTCGCGGGCGTCGACCATGAGCTGGACCGCGTGGTCGACGTCGTCGGTCAGCTGGAGCATGTCGATGTCGGTCTGGCTGATCGTGCCGTGCACGAGGGCGCGGTCGCGGAGCCAGTCGATCATCCCCTGCCAGTAGTCCGTGCCGAGCAGCACCAGGGGGAAGCTCGTGACCTTCTGCGTCTGCACGAGGGTGAGCGCCTCGAACAGCTCGTCGAGGGTGCCCAGGCCCCCGGGAAGCACGATGAAGCCCTGGGAGTACTTCACGAACATCGTCTTGCGGGCGAAGAAGTAGCGGAAGTTGATGCCGATGTCGACCCACTGGTTGAGGCCGCTCTCGAAGGCGAGCTCGATGCCGAGTCCGACGCTGGTGCCGCCGGCCTCGCTCGCACCCTTGTTCACCGCTTCCATCGCCCCGGGTCCACCGCCGGTGATCACACCGAAGCCGGCCGCGGTCAGCTTGCGCCCGACCTGCTCGCCGATCGCGTACACCGGGTCGTCCGGCTTGGTGCGGGCCGAGCCGAAGCAGGCGATCGCCGGGCCGAGCTCGGCCAGCGCGCCGAAGCCCTCGACGAACTCCGCCTGGATCCGCAGCACCCGCCACGGGTCGGTGTGCACCCAGTCGCTGGGGTCGCGCGAGTCGAGCAGTCGCTGGTCGGTGGTCGTGCCGTCGACCTGGCTACGCCGCATCACCACCGGGCCCTTGTACTTCTCGGGCTTGTTCTCCGATCCGGCGTCGCTCATCGCTGCCTTTCCTGATCGCTCAGCCATGAGGCGAGGACCTGCTCGCAGTGCCGGAGCTGTGCCACCGGCACGTGCTCCTCCTTCTTGTGGGCCAGCATCGGGTCACCCGGCCCGAAGTTGACCGCGGGAACGCCGAGCGCACTGAACCGCGCGACGTCGGTCCAGCCGAACTTGGGGTTGACCGTGCCACCGACCGCCTCCACGAAGTCCTTCGCCGCGGGTCGGTCCAGACCCGGGAGCGCGCCGGGCGCGCTGTCGGTGACGCGCACGTCGTACCCCTCGAAGACGCCGCGGAGGTAGGCCTCGGCCTCGGCCTCGCTGCGGTCGGGGGCGAAGCGGTAGTTGACGGTCACCGTGCAGAGGTCGGGCAGGACGTTGCCCGCGACCCCGCCGCTGATCCCGACGGCGTTGAGGCCCTCGTGGTAGGTCAGGCCGTCGATCAGCGGCCTCCGCGGCTCGTACGCCGTGAGGCGCTCGAGGACCGGAGCGGCACGGTGGATCGCGTTGACGCCCTTCCAGGCTCGAGCGGAGTGGGCCCGCTCGCCGTAGGTCGTGACCTCGACCCGCATCGTGCCCTGGCAACCGGCCTCGACGACTCCGTCGGAAGGCTCCATCAGGATCGCGAAGTCGGCCCGCAGCACATCGGGATCGTCGGCTGCGAGGTGCCCGAGGCCGTTGTGCTCGCTCTCGATCTCCTCGCCCTCGTAGAGCACGTAGGTCACGTCGCGGACGGGCTCGAGGACGGTCGCGGCCAGCCGCAGGATGACCGCGTCGCCGCCCTTCATGTCACACGCCCCGAGGCCGTGGATGTCGGTGCCGTCGTTGCGGCTCGGCAGGTTGGCGTTGAGCGGAACCGTGTCGAGGTGACCCGCCACCACCACACGCTCGCCCCGGCCGAGATCGGTGCGGGCCACGACGGTGTGGCCGCGGCGTACGACGTCGAGGTGCGGAAGCGGGGCCAGCGCTCGCTCCACCGCGTCCGCGATCGCCTGCTCGTCGCGGCTGACCGACTCGATGTCGACCAGCTGCTCGCACAGCGCCACCACGTCGGCGCTCAGGTCGAGGTCCACGACACCATCCAACCAGCCGGCCGGAGCCACGCCCTAGGCGTGGGCCCGGGCGAGCTCGATGACCGGCTCGGCCACGTCCGCCTCGCGGATCTCCAGCGACGTGGCGAGGGTCTCCCGGCGGATCAGGTCGGCGTGGGTGCGCGCCGCGTCGGCCGCCGAGGCACCGGCGGAGATCGTCAGGTCGATCCGGTCGCCGACCTCGAGCCCGGCGTCGCGCCGGGCCTGCTGCACCGCCCGTACGAGGTCGCGGGCGACGCCTTCGGCCTCGAGGTCGGGGGTGACATGGGTGTCGAGCACGACGAAGCCGCCGCCGGGCAGCAGCCCGGTCACCGATCCCTCACCGCCCGACGCCACGGTCTCCAGGGTGTACTCGCCGTCCTCCAGCACGAGCCCACCAGCGGTGACGGCGCCGGAGTCAGCCACGCTCCAGTCGCCACCCTTCGCGGCCTTGATGGCGGTCTGCACGTCCTGGCCCAGCCGCGGGCCGGCGGCTCGGGCGTTGACCGTGAGCCGTTGTGACACGCCGTACGACGCC
>DATBBE010000194.1:0-14709 GCA_036271155.1 Nocardioides sp.
CCGTTACCGTGGCCCGGTGTCCGGCCCCTCACCAGCGCGCCCGCACGGCGGCTCGCCGTCGATTCACCAGCCCGACCACTGGTGGTACCGCGCCCGCTCGGACATGCTCCGCACCGTCCTCCAGCCCTACGTCGGCTCGCCCGAGCGGCTGCTCGACGTGGGCAGCGCCGACGGTCCGAGTGTGGGCTGGCTCAGCGCACCCCAGCTGGTCTCGCTCGACCTCGACCCGCGCGGGCTGGAGCCGCCCTCGGGGATCTGTGGGTCGGTGCTGGCTCTGCCCTTCGCCGACGCCAGCTTCGAGGTGGTCAGCGCGTTCGACGTCGTGGAGCACTGCGACCCGGAGTCGGTGGCGCTGGCGGAGCTGCGCCGGGTGCTCCAGCCAGGCGGGCGCCTTCTGTTGTCGGTGCCGGCGTACCAGTGGGCGTGGTCCGACCACGACGTCGCCAACGGCCACCACCGTCGCTACACGCGCCCGCGGGCGGTGGCGGCGGTGGAGTCGGCCGGCTTCGACGTGCTGCGGGCCACCTACGGCTTCAGCGCGGTCTTCCCCGCCTTCGCCGCCGAGCGCGCGGCGCGCTCCTTGCGGCACCGCGTCGGCTCCTCCGGTCAGCACGGGCCCGTCGACGTCGTGGAGCTGCCACCCGTGCCGGCTCCGGTGGAGCGGGTGCTGCTCGGGCTGTGCGCCCTCGATCGGCGGGCGCTGAGCCGGCGTGACCTGCCGTTCGGCTCGTCGGTGTTCCTCGCGGCGGCCAAGAGGTGAGCGTCTCCGCCGGACCGGAGACCCGACACGACGCCCGCTGGGCGGGTGCGGCGGTGCTGACCGTCCTGGTCGCGCTGGGGCTGCTGCTGGCCGGCAACCCCCACTACCTCTGGTACGGCGACACGCCCGCGGCCTACTACGGCTGGTGGTACCACCTCGGCGACCTGGTCCGGCACGGGCACTGGACGACGCTCGACCCCCACGCCTGGCGCGCCGGCAACCTCGCCGCCGAGGGGCAGTGGGGCCTCTGGTCACCCCTGACGATCGGGATCGGCCTGCTCGCGACGGCGGTGCCCGACCTGCTCGTCGTCACCGCCGTGGTCAAGCTCGGCTTCGTCGCCCTGGGGGTCGTCGGCGTCTTCCTGCTCGTCCGCTCCTACGACGCGCCTCCCGCCGCGGCGTACGTCGCCGCCGTGCTGGCGCCGATGGGCGGCATGACGCAGTACCTCGACCTGCCGTCCTGGGCCGCCGCCGAGATGATCTGGGCCCTTCTCCCGTGGGTGTGGTGGGCGCTGCGCCGGACGATGCTGCGCGGCTGCAACCCGCTTCCGGCGCTGGTGGCGGGCTACCTGCTCGTGACCGTGGGCTACGTCTTCGGCACGATCATGCTGGCCGTGGTGCTCTGCGCCTGCCTGGTCGACTGCTGGGTCGCCCGCGACCGGGCCGCCGCCTGGCGTGTGTTCTGCGGTGGCGTGCTGCTCGGCCTCGTGGCACTGACCGTCTACCTGCCAGGCGTCCTGACCGCGTCGGTGACCGCCCGGGCCGAGCCGACGTACACCCTCACGCCCGACAAGTTCACCACCGACCCCCTGGCGTTGTTCGGTGCCGTGCTGCCGACCGGTGTCGTGCCTGGGTCGGATGTCCCGCTGCTGCCCTATGCCTATCTCGCCTGGCTCCTGCCGATCCTGCTCTGGCTGGACTGGGGCCGGGTCCGACGAGGATGGCGGCCCCTGGGCGGTCTCCTGGTGTTCGTGGTGCTGACGGTCGCCATGGTCGACGGCCCGTCCAGCCTGGGACCGCTGCGGTATCCCTTGCGCCTGCAGCCGTTCCTGGTGATCGGCATCGGCGTCCTGCTGATGGTTGCGTGGTCCCGGTTCGGCCTGGCTCGCCCGTCGCGGCTGCGGCTGGGGCTGTCGCTGCTCTGGGTCGTGCTGGCGGGACTCGAGTCGGTGACCCGCGTCTCCTCGCAGCTGACGGCCCAGATGTGCTCCGTGCTGCTCGTCGGCGCCGGGCTGGTGCTGCTGTGGTGGCTGTTGCGGAGCGGACGCCGCTCGTGGCTGGCTCCCGTCGCCGGGGTCGTGACGGTCGCCGCGTTCGCGGTGCAGCACGCCTTCTTCACGATGCCGCCCTCGCCCCAGCGCAACGCCCCGACCGACCTGGCTGCCTATCAGGACGCCTATCCGCAGGCCGTCGGTGACCTGATGCAGGTGGGGAACGCCGAGTCCGTCGTCGTGGCGAGCCCGACTGCCGCCCGGGACCTGCCGATCGCCTCGGGGTGGTACCTCACCGGTGTCGCGTCGTCGAGCACCTACTCGGCGATCAGCCACGCGGCGTACAAGAGCCGCTACTGCGTCTACTACGACGGCAACACCTGCGCCGGTCTGCTGGACACGTTGTTCAGCGTCGAGCCGACGACGCACCGCGAGCGGGTCGACCTGCTCGGCGTCAGCTCGCTGCTGCTGGTCCGGGCGGACTACCCGGCCTCGCGGCTGCTGCATCCGCCTGCGGGCTGGAAGGTCGCGGCGACGACCTCTTCGACCGTGCTCTGGACGAGGCGAGACCCGGTGCCCGGGGCCGGCAGCGTGGCGGTCACGTCGCCCGGCACGTTGGTCTCGCGGGTGCACGCCGGTGGCACGAGCACGACGTTCCGCGTCGACCGGGTGCCGCCGGGCGGTGGCACCGTGGTGCTGAGCCTGCTGGACTGGCCCGGGTACTCGACGTCGGTCGGCTCGCTCGGCCATCCGGTCGACGGCTACCTCCTGACCGTCCACCTGCCCGCCTCGGCAGGCGGTCGGACGGTCGACGTCGCCTTCCACCCACCGGGCTGGTGGGCTGAGCTCGGCGCGTGGGCGCTCGCCCTGGTGACCGGAGCCGCGTGGTCCGTCGCTGCGGCCGTACGCCGGTCGCGCCGCGGCCAGGGCCTAGGGCGTGGCTCGCCCTAGGCCGCGCGGGCCTGAAGCGTGGCGACCACGTGGTCCTTGTCGTTGGTGAACGTCAGCTCCTCGATCGAGCCGTGGGTCGAGAAGTCCACGCGCGTCGCATGGCTGAGCGCGGCCCGCAGCTGCCGACCGGGGCAGCCCGCCTTGAGCTGTCCCTTCTGCGCCTGGAACGAGAAGTGGTGGGTGATCGCGACGGCGTACGTGCCGAGCACCGTGTGGCAGCGCCGGCTGGTCACCCGGCCGTTGTCGAACCGCACCCGGGCCGTGGCGACGGGCTTCCCGTGGCTGACTGGCGCCCAGGGGTGTCCTGTCAGCTCGCTCGGGAGCGAGGTGTCGATGGCGTGGTGGAACTCCGAGGATGCCTTGCCCTTCACCCAGTGAGTCGCCAGGCCACCGACGACCGCGATCACCGCGACGACCACGATCACCTTCAAGAGCCCGAGCATGCGCTTCCCTTCCGTCGGATGTCGCAGCCGAGGCTAGGCGCGCCCGCCCGGGGCTGTCCGCAGAAGCGCCGAAGCCGTGGCGCGTGTCGACCACGGTCGATCCGGGCACCTAGATTGTTCCGGACCGCAGTCGGACGATAGCCAGACGATGAGCCAGACGATGAAGGAGACGGGTCTCCATGAGCGCGCCGCACGCCGCACCATCGCCGTCCGACCGGTACTTCGAGGGGCTCACCTACGGCCGGGCGTGGAACGCCTTCTGGCTCGGGCTGGCCTCGCTGTTCTGCTGCGGCTTCCTCACCGGGATCCCGGCCGTCTTCGTGGGCGCGCAGGCGCTCACCGAGATCGCGGCCTCACGCGGCCGCCTCAAAGGCAGCGGCACGGCCTGGGTCGGGGTGATCCTCGGGGCCGTCGGCACGGTGGCGTCGGCCGGGGCGTTCGCCTACTACCGATCGCGCCACTGAGTCACGGGTCGGTCAGCGGGGCAGGCCCGACGCCCGCCACCCGCCCGGGCCGTGTGGGTGGACGACCTGATGCAGGCGCCGCGGCGCGTTCCAGGACGGCGTACGCCGGGCGGGCGCTGCGGCGGGACCGCCGAGCGAGGCGAGCACGGTGACGAGCGCCGCCAGCTCCTCCGGCGTGGGGTCACCCCTGACGATGCGGAGGAACGGCGCGGTGGTGTCGGGCTCGTCGGTCACCTGGTCGGTCACCTCGTCAGTCACAGGGGGATGTTCCCGTGCTTCTTGCTCGGCAGCACCTCGCGCTTCGAGGCCAGCAGCCGTAGCGCCCTGACGATCTCGGTCCGAGTCTCGTGCGGGGGGATGACGCCGTCGACGTAGCCGCGCTCGGCAGCGATGTAGGGGTTGGCGAGGGTGTCTTCGTACTCGGTGATCAGCTCGGCCCGCCGGGTCTCCGGGTCGTCGGCGTTCTTCAGCTCGTTGCGGTACACGATGTTCACCGCCCCCTGGGCACCCATCACCGCGATCTGGGCGGTCGGCCAGGCCAGGTTGAGGTCGGCACCGAGGTGCTTGGAGCCCATCACGTCGTAGGCACCGCCATAGGCCTTACGGGTGATGATCGTGACGAGGGGCACGGTCGCCTCGGCGTAGGCGTAGATCAGCTTCGCGCCGCGCCGGATGATGCCGTTCCACTCCTGGTCGGTGCCGGGGAGGAAGCCGGGCACGTCGACGAAGGTGAGGACCGGGATGTTGAAGGCGTCGCAGGTGCGCACGAAGCGCGCGGCCTTCTCCGAGGCGTCGATGTCGAGGGTGCCGGCGAACTGCATGGGCTGGTTGGCGACCACGCCGACCGAGCGACCCTCGACCCGCCCGTAGCCGACGACGATGTTCGGCGCGAACAGCGACATCACCTCGAGGAACTCCCCCCTCTCGTTGCCCTCAGGGTCGAGGACCGCCGAGATCACGTCGTGCATGTCGTAGGGCTGGTTGGCGCCATCGGGGATGAGGACGTCCAGCGAGCGGTCGAGATCGGTGATCTCGAGGTCCGACGGGCTGTCGTAGACCGGCGCCGGGTCGAGGTTGTTCTGGGGGAGGTAGGAGAGCAGCGCCTTGACGTACTCGATCGCGTCTTCCTCGTCGGCACCCATGTAGTGGGCGTTGCCCGACTTGGTGTTGTGGGTGCGCGCGCCGCCCAGCTCCTCCATCGTGACGTCCTCCCCGGTGACGGTCTTGATGACGTCGGGCCCGGTGATGAACATGTTCGAGGTGCCGTCGACCATGATCGTGAAGTCGGTGACAGCGGGGGAGTAGACATGCCCGCCCGCGCAGGAGCCCATGATCAGGCTGATCTGCGGGATGACGCCCGAGGCGTGCACGTTGCGGCGGAAGATCTCGCCGTACAGCCCCAGTGAGACCACACCCTCCTGGATGCGGGCCCCGGCACCCTCGTTGATGCCGATGATCGGGCAGCCGGTCTTCATCGCGAGGTCCATGACCTTGGTGATCTTCTCGCCGTACACCTCGCCCAGCGAGCCACCGAAGATCGTGAAGTCCTGGCTGAACACACAGACCTGCCGACCGTCGACCGTGCCGTACCCGGTCACGACGCCGTCGCCGTAGGGTCGCCGCTTCTCCTGCCCGAACGCGGTCGACCGGTGCCGCGCGAGCTCGTCGAGCTCGACGAAGGAGCCCTCGTCGAACAGCATCTCGATGCGCTCGCGAGCGGTCCGGCGGCCCTTGGCGTGCTGCTTCTCGACCGCCTTCTTCGAGGACGCGTGCACCGCCTCGTCGAGCCGCCGCTCGAGATCCTCCAGCTTCCCGGCGGTGGTGTGGATGTCGATGCCTGACTCCTCCGGCGGCACGTCGGTGCCCTGGCCGGGGTGGGTCGTGGGCTCGGTGCTGGGGGTGGCGCTCACCTGCACGACACTAGTGCCCGTGACCGTCTCCCCTCCACGCGCTCCGCTCGACCTCGACGCCCTGCAGGAGGCCGCCGGGAGCCAGTGGAGCGTCCGGTTGCACGAGACGGCGACGTCGACCAACGCCCTGGCCGCCGCGGCCCCGGAGCGCAACCTCGTCGTCGTCGCCGACCACCAGACCGCCGGGCGCGGTCGCCTGGACCGCGAGTGGACGACGCCGGCAGGCGCAGCCCTCACGTTCTCGGCGGTCGTCGACCCCGTCGTGGACGACGAGTGGTGGCCGCTGGTCCCGCTCGTCGCGGGGTACGCCGTCGCCCGCGTCGTCCGCGGCTCCCTGAAGTGGCCCAACGACGTGCTCCTGGGCGAGCGGAAGGTCTGCGGCGTCCTGGTCGAGAGGGTCCGGGTTCGCGCTCACGGTGGCGACAAGCCGCTGGCGGTCATCGGGATCGGGATCAACGTCGACCAGACCGTGGACGAGCTGCCGGTGCCCACCGCGACCTCGCTGGCGCTGTCGGGCGCCCCGGCCGACCGTACCGAGCTCTTCGGCCGGATCCTGCACGACCTGCGGACCTGGCTGGGACTCATGGCCGGCTCCCCGCACATGTTCGTCGGCATGTACCGGGCACTCTGCGGCACCCTCGAGCAGGACGTCCGCGTCGACCTTCCCGACGGGTCGGTCCTGGAGGGCCGGGCCACCGAGATCGACGACCACGGTCGGCTCGTGGTGAGTCCGCCGCCCGATCGCGACGGTCCCGCCGTACCCGGGCTCCTCACCGGAGTCGCGGTCGCCGCCGGCGATGTGGTGCACGTACGCCGCCGAGAGTGAGAGACTCCCGCCGTGGCCATCTCACAGAAGCTGCTGACCGACGGCGAGTCGGTCGTCGTGGACACCCGGACCCATCCGAAGGCGCTGATCCTCCCGGGCCTCGTGCTCGTGGTCACGCTGGCGGTGGCGATCTTCCTCGACCGCAAGATCGGGAACGGCGTCGTCAGCCTCCTGGTCTGGGTCCTGGCCGCGATCGTGGTCGTGTGGTGGGTGCTCCGGCCGTTCCTCGACTGGCTGACCGCGACGTACACGATCACGACCCGGCGTCTCATCACCCGCGAGGGGCTGCTCTCGCGCAAGGGACACGACATCCCGCTGCAGCGCATCAGCGACGTCGCCTACGACATGGGCATCATCGACCGGATGCTCGGGTGCGGCACGCTGGTCATCAGCGACGCGAGCACCCACGGCTCGGTCCGGCTCCACGACATCCCTCATGTCGAGACGGTGCAACGACAGATCACCGAGCTCCTCGGCGGAGGCTCCGGCCAGAGCGCCGCCCCCGCGCGACAGGACGATGACGGAACCTGAGGAGACCCCGGCCCAACAGCTCGAGCACGCCATCTTGGGCGAGGACGTCGTCTTCAACGCCCAGGAGGTCGCTACCGAGACCGGGGCGAGCATCGAGCAGGCCCAGCGGCTCTGGCGTGCGCTCGGCTTCCCCGACCGCGGCAACGAGCGCGCCTTCACCCACGCCGACGCCGACGCCGTCTCGACCCTGCTCCGCCTCGTCGCCGAGGGCGCGATCGACTTCGACATGGCGGTCGACCTGACCCGAGCGGTGGGGCAGACCATGGCGCGGCTGGCCGACTGGGAGGTCGCCACCCTGGTCCACCGGGTCCAGGAGCTGGAGTCGGGGGACGGCGCCACCGGGTCGCGGGCGACCGCCGCGCTCGGTCTCCTGGACGCCCTCAACAAGCCCTTCGAGGGCCTCCTGGTCTACGTGTGGCGCCGGCACCTGGCGGCCGCGGTGGCCCGCGTGGAGGCGCTCGGGGCCGACGATGCCGACCTCCACACGACCCAGGTGACCGTGGGGTTCGCCGACATCGTCCAGTTCACCGCCCTGACCAACCGGCTCGACCACGACCGCATCGGTGACCTCGTGGAGATCTTCGAGTCCCGCTGCGCGGACGTGGTGGCCGGCCAGCGGGGACGGGTCATCAAGAGCCTGGGAGATGCGGTCCTGTTCGTGAACGAGGACCCGATCCGGGCCTACGACACCGCGGAGGGGATCATCTCGGTGATCGGGCGCGACCAGCGGATGCCGGACGTCCGGGTGGGCCTGTCGACCGGATCGGTCGTGATGCGGCTCGGAGACGTCTTCGGGCCCCCGGTGAACATGGCGGCGCGCCTGACCGCGGTCGCGAGGCGCAACCGGATCATCGTCGACGGCTCCACCGCTGCGCTGCTTCCGGACGACCAGTTCGAGGTGCGTCCCCTCCCGGCGCGGCCGGTCCGGGGGTTCGGTCTGGTGGAGCCGGTGGCCGTGCGACGGCACTAGACCGCACTAGGGAGTGGGCCGAAGGGTGGTCGTCCTGCGTCATGCGACATGGTCACATGGGCCTACGCCCGCGCTCAGAGGTGTCGATTTTACCCTTCTGAGGCGGCGAGTTGCCCCATTCCCCGGCGCGAGCGGGTGTTCGGTACCTATTTTCATTCCGTGCTCAACGTTCAGGATGTCGCCGTCGATCCGGCTACTCGCCGGGTCTGGCGAGATGATCGCGAGATCGTGTTCTCGCGCAAGGAGTTCGACCTCCTGTACTTCCTCATGCAGCGAGCCGGGTCGGTCGTCTCTCGCGACGACCTGATGCTCTCGGTGTGGAACACCACCTTCTGGACGTCGTCGAAGACGATCGACGTCCACCTGGGCTGGGTCCGCCGCAAGCTCGGCGACGACCCCAGCCAGCCGAGCCTGATCACCACCGTGCGTGGTCACGGCCTGCGCTTCGAGGCCCAGGCTCCGGGTACGTCGGACGTCCTCGACGAGGCAGACCGCCCGGCCGTCCGAACCGCCTGACCGAGCTCGCGGTGGGACCCCTACGCTGCTGCGAGTGAGCCCCGGAACGTCACCCGCGCAGGAGAGGCGCACGCCCGTCGTCGCCGTCGTCGGCGGTGGCCAGCTGGCCCGGATGCTGGCCGAGCCGGCAGCTGCGATGGGCATCCCGCTCCGCCTGCTCGCCGAGGCCCAGGGAGTGTCCGCGGCCCAGGTGATCCCCGACCACACGATCGGCGACTTCACCGACCTCGCGACCCTGCAGGCGCTGGTCGCCGGCTGCCGGGTCGTGACGTTCGACCACGAGCACGTGCCGACCGACCATCTCCATGCTCTCGAAGAGGCGGGCACAGCCGTCCGGCCGGGCCCGAGGGCGCTCGTCCACGCCCAGGACAAGGTCGTGATGCGCGAGGCGCTCGCCGCTCTGGGTGCCCCGATGCCGCGTTTCCGGCTGGTCGCGGACGCCGACGAGGCGGCGGACTTCGGCTTCCCGTGCGTGCTGAAGTCCAGCAGGGGCGGGTACGACGGGAGGGGCGTGTGGTTCGTCGACACGCGTGAGGAGTCGGCGGAGGCGTTCGAGGTCGCCGCCGCGACCGGCGTCCGGGTCCTTGCCGAGGAGCGGGTCGACTTCCGTCGTGAGCTCTCCGCCCTGGTCGCCCGCAGCCCGAGCCAGGCCGCGGCGTACCCGGTGGTGGAGTCGGTGCAGCGCGACGGCATCTGCCACGAGGTCGTGGCCCCCGCGCCGGGCCTGTCCGACGCGGTCGCGACCCGTGCCCAGGAGCTGGCGCTGCGGCTCGCGCGCGAGCTCGACGTGACGGGCATCCTCGCGGTCGAGCTGTTCGAGACCAGAGACGGCCGGATCCTGGTCAACGAGCTGGCCATGCGGCCCCACAACACCGGTCACTGGACCCAGGACGGCAGCGTCACCTCGCAGTTCGAGAACCATCTCCGCGCCGTGCTGGACCTGCCCCTGGGCTCCCCGGTCGCTCGTGCTCCGTGGACGGTGATGGTCAACATCCTGGGCGGGCCGGCCGGGCGGTCCCGAGACCTGTACGACGGCTACCCGCACGCGCTCGCCCGCGACCCGCGGCTGCGCGTCCATCTGTACGGCAAGGAGCCTCGCCCGGGGCGCAAGGTCGGACATGTCAACGCCTATGGAGACGACCTGCAAGAGTGTCGGGAGCGCGCGCGCCACGCGGCCGCGTGGTTCGCCGGTGAGCTGGGAGACGAGAGCGAGTGATCCACCGTGACTGACGCACCCCGGGTGGGCATCGTCATGGGCTCCGACTCCGACTGGCCGGTGATGGAGGCGGCAGCCGACGCGCTCAAGGAGTTCGACGTCGCCTTCGAGGCCGATGTCGTGTCGGCCCACCGGATGCCGGACGAGATGCTCGCCTACGGTCGCACGGCCGCCGACCGCGGGCTCGCCGTGCTGATCGCCGGCGCCGGGGGAGCGGCCCACCTGCCCGGCATGCTCGCGGCCGTCACCCCGCTGCCCGTGATCGGCGTACCCGTGCCGCTCAAGCACCTCGACGGCATGGACTCTCTGCTCTCGATCGTCCAGATGCCGGCGGGTGTGCCGGTCGCGACCGTCGCCGTCGGCAACGCCCGCAACGCCGGGCTGCTGGCAGTCCGGATCCTGGCCGCGACCGACGCCGACCTGCGCCAGCGGATGCTCGACTTCCAGGCCGACCTGCGCAGCACCGCCCAGGAGAAGGGCAAGAAGGTCCGCTCCGCCTCGGGCGGCCGCAAGCTCGGGTTCTAGGTTCGGGCCACGAGCCCGTGCTCGTGGGCGAAGACCACGATCTGCACCCGGTCGCGCAGCCCCAGCTTCCGCAGGATCGCGCCCACGTGGGTCTTCACCGTCGACTCACTGGCGAAGATGAGCGCGCCGACCTCGGTGTTCGACAGGCCCTGGGCCACGGCCCCGAACACCTCGCGCTCCTTGTCGGTGAGCCCGAGGTACGACGCTGGGGGCGGCGTGCGGGTCTGGAACTGGTCCGCCAGGAGAGTCGCGAGGTCTCGGGGGGCGAGGACGGCATTGCCTGCATGAACCGTGCGGATCGCGTCTCGCAGCATCACCGGGGTCGTGCCCTTGAGCAGGAAGCCGCTCGCGCCGTGCCGGATCGCGGTGGCCGCTCGGTCGTCGAGGTTGAACGTCGTCAGCACGACGACGCGGACGGGGTGGTCGCGCCGCGAGACACGGTCGGGCAGGAAGATCTGCCGGGTCGCCTCCACGCCGTCCATCTCCGGCATCCGGATGTCCATCAGCACGACGTCAGGGCTGAGCTCGTCGACCAGGCGCACCGCCTCGAGCCCGTCTGCGGCCGAGCCCACGACCTCGAGCCCTTCCTGGGCGTCGACGATCACCCGGACGCCCTCACGGAACAGGTCCTGGTCGTCGACCAGGAGCACCCGGATCTGCTCGCTCACGCGACCACCCTGACGGGTACCCACGCCGTCGCGGTGAACGTCGGCGGGTCGGTGCGGCGGCGCACGTCGAGGCGGCCACCGACCGCCTCGAGTCGCCGCCGCATCCCGTCGATCCCCTGACCGCCCGCGGAGGCTGGCCGCGCCACCCCGACGAGCGGCTGGGTCTCGTCCATCGACGGTACGTCGGCCGGAAGGGCGTTCTGCACCTCGATCCGGAGATCCTCGCCCCAGTGCCGCTCGACGAGCACGGGCTGGTCGCGCCGGCCGTGCTTGATCGCGTTGGTCAGCATCTCCTGCAGCACCCGGAACGCGACCACCTCGAGCTCCGGCGGCAGCGGTTGCGCGGTGCCGACGACGGCCGAGTCGACGATGTGGCCACTGGCGCGTACGCCGTCGAGCAGGCTCTCCAGGTCGGGTTGGCGCGCCGAGGCGGAGGTCACGCCCTGGGTGGAGGCGAGGACCGTACGGACGTCGTCCAGCGAGCTCCGCGCCGACGTCGCGATGTTCGCCATCGTCCGCTTCAGGCCGGCCGTGTCGGCGCCGTCGAGAAACTGCGCCGACTCGGCCTGGGCCAGGATCACCGCGAGCGAGTGCCCGACGACGTCGTGGACGTCGCGGGCGAGCCGCGCCTGCTCCTCGCGCAGCCGGGCGATCTCCTCGGCCTGGTCGCGCTCGGCCTCGGCCACGACCTGCGAGGCGCGGGAGGCCTGGGAGCCCGCGGAGAAGCGCAGGGCGAGCCCGAGCAGCCAGGGTGCCATCAGCAGGGCCGTGCCGAGCAAGCCCGCAGGGACGCGCCAGCCGTTGGTGCCGTCGTACGCACGACCCGCCAGGACCCGGATCCCGGTCGTGTCGAGCGCGTCGTAGAGCACGCTGGCATCGAGCAGGGTGACCGCGATCGCGGCAGCGACGGGGATGGAGACCCCGCTGAGCCACACGACAGCCTCGCTGCCCCAACGCGCGCAGCCGAAGGCGACGACAGCCAGCGCGACCTCGATGACCATGGGGCCGGTGCCCGTGACGATGTGGACGCCGCCGGTCAGCCAGGCCACGGCCAGCGCGCCCCCGGGCGCGTGTCGCGAGAGACCGACGGCCACGGCGACCCCGACGACGACGAGCAGCTCGCCCACGGCGCTGGTGACGGTGCGGTCGCCGTGCATCTCCCACAGCCCCAGCAGGAAGACCACGAGACCCGCGCCCGCGTCGGGGAGCCAGGGTCGCCAGCGCTCCCAGTCGTCGGCTGGCGCGGTCATGCCGGTCATCGAACCATGCGCAGGGTCACGGGTGGGGTCACGGGCGGGGTCACGGGTGGGGTCACGGGTGGGGTCACGGGCGGGGTCACGGGCGGGGTCACCGGTGGGGTCACCGGTGGGCGCCGCGGACGAGCTGGTCGAGGAGGTCGGGGTAGGCGAGGCCTGTGGCGGCGAACATCCGCGGCACCTGGGAGTGCTCGGTCATCCCCGGGATCGTGTTGACCTCGTTGAGGATCGGCCCGTCCTCGGTCAGGAAGAAGTCGACGCGTGCGACGCCCGAGCACCCCAGGGCGTCGTACATCGCGGTCGCGGTGTCCTCGAGCGCCTTGGTCTCCGTCTCGGTCAGTGGGGCCGGGATGCGGAAGTCGGCCTGGCCGCCGTACTTCGCGTCGAAGTCGAAGATCCCGTCGCCGAGGATCTCCAGGGGCGGCGGCACCAGCAGCGTGCCGTCGGGGCGGCGGAGCACGGCGACGTCGATCTCGCGCCCGACGACCACCTCCTCCACGAGCACCCGGGAGTCGAGGGCGAACGCGGCGTCAAGGGCCGGGCGGAGCTCCGCGGGCTCGTCTACCAGCGAGACGCCCAGGCTCGAGCCGGCCGCGACCGGCTTCACCACGACCGGACCGATCCAGGGGAAGGCCTCTGCGGTGCTCGCCGTGACCAGCCGGCCGGCCGAGGTCGCGATGCCGAGCGCGGCGGCGACCAGCTTGGTGGCCCACTTGTCCATCGCGAGCGCACTGGCACCGAGCGGCGACCCGACGTACGGCAGCCCCGCCAGGTCGCACAGCGCCGCGAGGGTGCCGTCCTCGCCGTGCGGACCGTGCACCACGGGGAACGCGATGTCGCAGCCTCGCAGAACCTGAGCGGCGCCGCACAGGCTCATCGGGCGCCCGCCCCGGTCGCGCCACGTCCCGTCGCGGCCGATCGTGAGCGTCACGACGTCGTACGTCGCGGGGTCCAGGCCGCCGGCCACGCTCGCGGCCGAGGCGAGCGAGACCTCATGCTCGCAGCTCCGACCGCCGCCGATGACGGCGACCCGGGTCCTCATCGCAGGCTCCGCAGATGGGACGCCTGACGGGTGTGTCGGGGCACCCGCGAGCCCAGGCCGGTGACGATCTCGTGCTCGAGGGTGCCAGACCACGCCGCCCACTCGGCGACTGTGGGCTCGCCCGCCTCGCCGGGGCCGAACACCGTCACCGCATCTCCGACCTCGGCCCCCGCAGGGCCGAGGTCGAGCACGGTCTGGTCCATCGAGATACGGCCCACCACCGGAGCCCGCCGGCCACGCACCTGGACCTCGGCCCGGCCCGATGCCGCCCAGGGCAGCCCGTCGGCGTACCCGAGCGGCACCAGCCCGAGATACGTCGTGCCCGAGGTGACATGGGTGTGGCCGTAGCCGACCGGCGTCCCCGCCCGCACCCGGCGTACGGACACGAGGGGAGCGCTCAAGGTCAGCGCGGGTCGCAGGGTGGTCGTCCGGCTCGGGTCGATGCCCACCAGGCCCGCGCCGACGCGGCTCAGCGTGTGGTGGGTGCGGGGATCGGTCAGGGTCGCGGCCGTGGCGGCGAGGTGGCGCGAGGCGGGGCGGAGGCCGCACGCGCGAGCCACCTCGAGCGCCCAGGCGAAACGAGTCCGGCCGAGCGCGTTGGCGGGGTCAGCGGGCCGGTCGGCGCAGCCGAGGTGTCCCATGACGCCGACGACCTCGATCTCGCCGCGGCGCTCGGCCAGGCGTGCGGCGCGGCACAGGCGGGCCCACTCGGCTGGAGGAGCGCCGTCTCGCGCCATTCCGGCGTCGACGTGCAGATGCACCCGGGCGCGACCAGGAACGTCGGCGACGGCGGTGAGGTGCTCCACCCCCGGCACCGCGAGCTCCACGCGTCGCGCCACCGCCTCGGCGAAGTCGGCGTCGACCGGGTTCAGCCAGCTCAGGATCGGTGCCTCGAGCCCGGCGTCACGCAGTGGCCAGGCCTCGGCGAGCGAGGTGACGCCGAGCGAGGTCGCCCCGTGGGCGAGCGCCGTCCGGGCCACGTCGACGTCGCCGTGGCCGAAGCCGTCGCCTTTGACCACGGCCATCAACGTCCCCGTCGCGCGACCCGCGATCAGGTCGGTGTTGTGCGCGACGGCGGAGAGGTCGACCTCCAAGAGAGGCCCCGATACCTGAGTCGATCGAGGCGCGATCGCCAGGCCGGTCATGCCGCCACGGCCTCGGGGACCGGGCCGTACGTCGCATGGGCCGCACCGGTGACCCAGGCCCAGTAGCGGTCGCCATAGCTCCAGTGCCACCACTCGGTGGGGTAGTTGACCAGGCCCTCGACCTGGAGGACCTCCCGCAGCAGCTCTCGATGCGCGCGCGCGTCGGCACCGATCCCTGCGGCGGCGAACCAGCAGCGGCCCTCACTCTGCTCGGGGGTCGCGTCGATCGGGGTGCCGAGGTCGAGCTCCTCGCCGCATACGTCGACCAGGGTGAG
>DATBBE010000195.1:0-6533 GCA_036271155.1 Nocardioides sp.
GCTGCCCGGGATCGTGGCCGGCATCGGCGGCTACGGCAACTGCCTGGGCCTGCCCAACATCGGTGGCGAGGTCGTGTTCGACGCGAGCTACCTCGGCAACCCGCTGGTCAACGCGCTCTGCGTGGGCGTCCTGCGCCACGAGGACCTGCACCTCGCGAAGGCGTCGGGCGAGGGCAACCAGGTGATCCTGTACGGCGCCCGCACCGGCGGCGACGGCATCGGGGGCGTCAGCGTCCTGGCCTCCGAGACCTTCACCGACAGCGGACCGACCAAGCGGCCCAGCGTCCAGGTCGGCGACCCCTTCATGGAGAAGCTGCTGATCGAGTGCACGCTCGAGCTGTTCGCCGCCGGGGTGGTCGCCGGCATCCAGGACCTCGGGGGAGCCGGCCTGTCGTGCGCGACCTCCGAGCTGGCCAGCGCCGGCGACGGTGGGATGCGCGTCTCGCTCGATCTCGTGCCGCTGCGCGACTCCTCCCTCGCACCGGAGGAGATCCTCATGAGCGAGTCGCAGGAGCGGATGATGGCGGTCTGCGAGCCGGGCGACGTCGAGCGGTTCCTCGAGATCTGCGCGAAGTGGGACGTCGAGGCCGTGGTCCTCGGCGAGGTCACGGAGTCCGGCCGGCTCGAGATCGTGTGGCACGGCGAGACCGTGGTCGACGTCCCGCCACGATCGGTGGCCCACGACGGCCCGACGTACGACCGCCCCTTCGCGCGCCCCGCCTGGCAGGACGACCTGCAGGCTGCCGCGGCCGAGTCGCTGCCGCGGCCGGCCGACGACCTCGAGCTGCGCGAGACCGTGCTCCGCCTCGCCGCCTCGCCCAACCTCTGCGACAAGTCGTGGATCACCGACCAGTACGACCGCTACGTGCAGGGCAACACCGTGCTCGCGCAGCCCTCCGACTCCGGCATGGTGCGGGTCGACGAGGACACCCATCTCGGGGTCGCCGTCGCCACCGACGGCAACGGCCGCTTCTGCAAGCTCGACCCGTACGCCGGTGCCCAGCTCGCGCTGGCCGAGGCCTTCCGCAACGTCGCCTGCGGAGGAGCGATGCCACTGGCGGTCTCGGACTGCCTGAACTTCGGATCACCCGAGGACCCCGAGGTGATGTGGCAGTTCGCCGAGGCCTGTCGAGGGCTCAAGGAGGGCTGTGTCGCGCTGGGCGTCCCCGTCACCGGCGGCAACGTGTCGCTGTACAACCAGACCGGTGAGACCGCGATCCTCCCCACGCCGGTGGTCGCGGTGCTCGGCGTGATCGACGACGTACGCCGACGTACGCCGACCGGCTTCGTGGCCGAGGGCGAGACCATCGTGCACCTGGGTCAGACCCGCGAGGAGCTGTCGGGGTCCGAGTGGGCGCACGTCGTGCACGGCCACCTCGGCGGCCTCCCGCCTCGGGTCGACCTGCGCGACGAGGCCAACCTCGCCCGGCTCCTGGTCGAGGCGGCGCGTGGTGGCTACGTCACCAGTGCCCACGACATGTCCGACGGAGGCCTCTCGCAAGCGCTGGTGGAGTCCTGCCTGCGCAGCGGCATCGGCGCGACCGTCGCACTGCTCGGCGACCCGTTCGTCGGACTGTTCTCCGAGTCGGCTGCCCGGGCCATCGTGACCGTCCCCGACGATCGCGTCGACTCGTTCCTGACGATGGCGGCCAGCCTCGGCGTACCCGCGGGCCCGATCGGACACACCGGCGGCTCCTCCCTGACCGTCACCGACCACCTCGACATCCCCCTCGAAGAGCTCTCCGCCGCCTGGCGTGACACCCTCCCCGCGGCGTTCGGCTAGGTCAGGCAGGTCGGGCAGGTCGGGCACCGTACACAAACTGGCCTACAAACGACATCGGGCACGGCTCCGAATAGTCGTTCATAGGCCAGAAAGTCGCGCGGCCCACCCGCCGCCAGATCCTCCGCGCTGCGCCGGTCGCGGCGGGGTTCGTCGCGCTCGCACCCCTGGTCGCCGCCTGCCAGAATCGCCCGGTGACCAGCGAAAAGCCCGGCGGCTCAGGTCCGCGGGTGCAGCGGGTCGAGTACGGCGCCGACCCGAGCCAGTTCGCCGAGCTCACGCTGCCCTCGGGGACGCCGAAGGGCACCGTCGTGGTGATCCACGGTGGCTTCTGGAAGTCCGCCTACGACCTTTCGCTCGGCCGGCCCCTCGCCCGGAGCCTGGCCGAGCACGGCTGGGCGGCGTGGAACATCGAGTACCGCCGCGTCGGCGGTGGCGCCGGCGGTGGGGGTGGCGTTCCGCAGACGCTCGACGACGTCGCGGCTGCGATCGACGCTCTGGATGGGCAGGACGTCCCGCGGGGGAGGGTGCTCGCTCTGGGCCACTCCGCCGGCGGACAGCTCGCGGCCTGGGCTGCCTCCCGCGGGCGCTTCGACCGGTGGCGCACCACGGTCGACCTCACCGGGGTCGTCTCGCAGGCCGGCGTGCTGGACCTCTGGTCGGCGTACGCCGAAGGGCTCGGCGGCGGTGCCGTACAGGCCTTCCTCGGTCATGCGCCAGGCCCCGACGACCTCTCCGCCGACCCTCTCCACCAGGTGCCTCTGGAGGTGCCGGTGCACTGCATCCACGCCGTGGGCGACGACACGGTGCCGATCTCGCAGTCGCGCACCTACGTCCGAGCCGCCACTCACGCCGGTGCCGACGCGGTGCTGACGGAGGTGCAGGGTGACCACTACACGCTGATCGACCCGGAGACCGACGCCTGGACCCGGACCCTCGCGATCCTCGACGGCCTGTGATGGACGACGAGGGCCTGCGCATCAGCCGCGCGATCGTCGTCCCCGAGCGTGAGCTCTCGGAGCGGTTCTCCCGCTCGTCGGGGCCGGGCGGGCAGGGAGTCAACACCACCGACTCCCGGGTCGAGCTGTCCTTCGACGTAGCGGCGTCGACGTCTCTGCCCGAGACCACCAGGGCACGGATGCTCGCCCGGCTGGAGAACCGGCTCGTGGACGGCGTCGTCACGGTCGCCGCCTCGGAGCACCGCGCCCAGCGGGCCAACCGGCGAGCCGCCCGCGAGCGGATGGCAGAGCTCCTGACCGCGGCCGCGGCGCCGCCACCGCGGAAGCGCCGGCCGACCAAGCCCTCGCGCGCGGCCAACCAACGTCGCCTCGACACCAAGAAGCGGCGCGGCCGCACCAAGCAGGGCCGCAGCGGCAAGTGGGACTAGCCGAGCGGGGTCAAGCCTTGCGAGCGAGCTCGCTGCGGCGCTCGCTGCGGTCGTTCCGCGCCGACTCCGTCGGGTCGGGGTCAGGCCTTGCGAGCGAGCTCGCGGGGGCGCTCGCTGCGGTCGGGCCAGTCGGCCGGTCGTGGCACGGAGCGCATGGCGTGGCTCAGGGTCGGGATCAGGGCCACGAGCGCCGAGGCGCCGACGAAGGCCGCAATGGCCGGGCGACCGCCGAACGCACCGAGCAGCAGACCGCCGAGCACGGGGGCGAGTGGCATCGTCCCCTGGGCCACGAAGCTCAGCGCCGAGCCGACGCGCCCCTGCAGGTCGTCGGGGGTCAGTGCGGCGCGGTAGGCCCCGATGCCGGCGTTGCCCGAGGGGTTGAGCAGCAGGATCGCGAACACCGCGCCACCGGCCGCCCACCACGTCGACCACCACAGCAGTGGCACCAGCGGCAGGACGCACATCCAGCCGACCGCCACGGTCAGGGTGCCCGTGCGCAGACGGTCGATGACGTACGGCGCAGCCAGCGCACCGAGGATCCCGCCGATGCCGGCGAACGTCGAGACCAGACCGATCCGGGCGGGTTGCACACCTTCGCGCACCAGCCGCATCATCACCACGAAGAAGCAGGCGTTGACGACCAGGTTGTTGAGCGCGGCCCAGACCATCAGGGTCCGGAAGAACGGCTGGTTCCTGATGAACCGGTAGCCCTCCTTCACCTGCTCGAGCGGACGCGTCGGTGCGCCCTCACGCGGCGCGGGGCGCAGATCGGTGCGAATCCGGCTGAGAGTCAGCACGGACACGGCGTACGACAGGGCGTCCACGACGAACGGCGCCCAGGCGCGCACGGCGTACAACACTCCACCGAGCGGTCCGCCGAGCAGTGCGGCGACGTGCTGGCGCGCCTGGTTCTGACTGAAGGCGGTCGGCAGTTCCTCGGTCGTGACGACCGTGCGGACCGCCGCCATCTGAGCGGGTTGGAAGACGCCTTGGGCGACCCCGGTGAGCAGGGCGACGACCGCGAGGTGAGGAATCGTCAGGGCGCCCAGGACGCCGGCGACGCCGAGGCTGCCGTAGAGCAGCGCGCCCGCCGCGCTGGCACCGAGCATGAGTGCGCGACGGTCGAAACGGTCGGCGAGGATGCCTGCGGGCAGCATCATCACCACCATCCCGAGCAGCCCCACGGCCTCGAGCACGGCCGCCACGACGGTGGACCCGGTGAGGTGATAGCCGAGCAGGGGGAAGACGAACAGCGACATCGTCGAGCCGAGCTCGCTGATGGTCTCGCCGACCCAGAGGATCGTGAAGTCGCGGTTGCGAGCGAGCTGTCGGTATCCCGTCATGTTCCGCACCATATGTTGCGCAATGATAGTTGCGCAAGACTTCGTGCGGAATTTGCTAGACTGGGCGCATGGCCTATGAACCTCCGTTGATGAGCGACCCGCGAGTGCTCCGGGCCATCGCCCACCCGACGCGCGGCCGGATCCTCGACGAGCTCGGCGCCACGGGCCCGATGCGCGCCGCCGACGTCGGGGACGCGCTCGGCATCCCGGCGAACCAGGCGAGCTTCCACCTGCGTCAGCTGGCGAAGTACGGCCTGATCCAGCCCGCCCCCGAGGCCGCGCGCGACAACCGCGACCGGGTGTGGAGGCTTCCCGACGAGCGCGGGTTCCGGATCGACGTCCAGGACGTCGCCCAGCAGCCGGGCGGGAAGGCCGCGGTCACGGTCTTCCAGAGGAACAAGTCAGCCTGGGCGCACCGGCTCGTCGACGAGATCTTCGCGTTCAAGAAGAAGGAGGGGGCCTTCAGCTCGATCACCGACCAGGCGATGCGGTTGAGCAAGGACGAGGCGTCGGACTTCATGGCCGAGATCGACGGTGTGCTGGAGCGGTGGCGGGACAAGACCCAGGGTCGCTCGCGGGACCGGCGTACCTATGTCTACTACGCGATGCTCCAGCCCTATCCCGAGGACGAGCAGGGCAAGTGATTCGATGGGGTCGTGCCCGCCCGACTCCGCCCCGCGTCGTACGCCGAGGTGCATGAGGCGCTTGCGGCCGACCCGAGGGGCGCGGAGCAGACCCGGCTGCTGGTGAAGCACTTCCTCGCCGTGCTCGCCGAGCGGTCACCCGGAGCGTCGGTCGAGGTGCGGGTGCCGCCGTACGCCGCGGTGCAGGCCGTGGCCGGCGTCCGGCACACGCGGGGCACGCCGCCGGCCGTCGTCGAGCTGGACGCCGACACCTGGATCGCGCTGGCCGTCGGCGAGCTGCTCTGGGTCGACGCGGAGAGTGACGGCCGCGTGCGTGCCAGTGGCGAGCGGGCCGACCTCTCGCCGTTGCTGCCGCTGTTGCCGGACCTGCCTGTGTTGCCCGCACCCGAGGAGGACTCGTGATCGTCGCCGCCATCCAGGACCAGGAGCTGGTCGACGCCCTCGGGGAGGTGTCGGGCGTCGAGGTCGTGGTGTGGCCAGACGGTGACGACCTGCCGCCGAGGGCCGACGAGGTCGAGCTCGTGGTGCCCGACTACCTCCGGGTGCGCACGACGGCCCGGATGCTGGCCGACCTGCCTCGGCTGCGCGCCGTACAGCTGCAGACGGCGGGGTACGACGCGGTGGCCGACCTCGTGCCGCCCGGACCCGACCTGCTGAGCGCCCGCGGGGTCCACGACGACGCGACCGCCGAGCTCGCGCTGGGGTTGACCATCGCGGCGCTGCGCGGGATCGACGTCGCCGTACGCGACCACGGCCACTGGCGCCAGGAGGTCGAGCGCCGGAGCCTGGCCGACAGCAACGTCGCGGTCCTCGGCTACGGCTCGATCGGTCGCGCGATCGCGGAGCGGATGCTGGCCTGCCGGGCTCGCGTCACCGGCGTCGCGTCGGCCGGCCGCGACGACGATCTGGTGGGCCGGGTCGTGACCGCCGACCAGGTCGACTGGTCCGAGCAGCACGTCGTGGTCGTCGTGCTCCCCCTGACCGACGCGACCCGGCACGTCGTCGACGCGGCGTTCCTGGCCGGGCTGTCCGACGACGCTCTGGTCGTCAACGTCGGACGCGGGCCGGTCCTCGACACGGACGCCGTGCTGGCCGAGGCGGGGCGGCTGGCGTTCGCCCTCGACGTGACCGACCCGGAGCCGCTCCCCGACGACCACCCGCTGTGGAGCGCCCCGAGGGTGCTGATCACCCCGCACATCGCGGGCGGCACCACCGCGATGGTGCCCCGGATGGCCGCCCTCGTCCGCGACCAGCTCGAGCGCCTCGTGGACGGAAGGCCCCTGCGCAACGTCGTCCCACGCTGACCCGGCAGAGGTTCACCCCCAGGCACGCTGACCCGTCAGAAGTTCGCGGCTCAGGTCACCGACCCGGCGGAAGTT
>DATBBE010000196.1:0-8057 GCA_036271155.1 Nocardioides sp.
TTCTCGGGGGTTGCAACCCCTGAGAAGCGACGGGATACCCGGCTCACCGGGTATCCCGACAGGAGCCCACCCCGAGCATCAGCGAGACTGGCGGCATGAGCGAGACCCGCCCGGTCCACACCTGGCTGACCGACATGGACGGCGTCCTGGTGCACGAGGAGGACCCGATCGCCGGCGCTGCGGAGTTCATCGAGGCTCTCAAGGCGAGTGGCCTGAAGTACCTCCTGATCACCAACAACTCGATCTTCACCCGTCGCGATCTCCGGGCCCGGCTGCTGAACAGCGGCATCGACGTCCCCGAGGACCGCATCTTCACCTCGGCCCTGGCCACCGCCGACTTCCTCGACGAGCAGCGCCCGAGCGGATCGGCGTACGTCGTGGGCGAGAGCGGGCTGATCACCGCGATGCACGACATCGGCTACGTCATGACCGACCGCAATCCGGACTATGTCGTGCTCGGTGAGACGCGCACCTACTCCTTCGAGGCCATCACCAGGGCCATCCGTCTGATCGAGGCCG
This sequence comes from Nocardioides sp., assembly GCA_036271155.1. Taxonomy (GTDB): domain Bacteria; phylum Actinomycetota; class Actinomycetes; order Propionibacteriales; family Nocardioidaceae; genus Nocardioides. The sequence continues at coordinate 520 of DATBBE010000196.1, forward strand.
GTGCCCGCTTCATCGCCACCAACCCGGACCGCAGCGGGCCGAGCCACCAGGGCACCCTCCCGGCCACGGGCAGTGTCGCCGCGCTGATCAGCTCCGCCACCGGCCAGGAGCCGTACTTCGTCGGCAAGCCCAACCCCCTGATGATGCGCAGCGCCTTGAACCGGATCCAGGCCCACTCCGAGACCACCGTGATGGTCGGTGACCGGATGGACACCGACATCGTCAGCGGACTCGAAGCAGGCCTGCGCACCATCCTGGTCGGCACCGGCTCGACCCGCCCCGACCAGGTCGCCCGCTTCCCCTACAAGCCGACCAAGGTGGTCGACTCGGTCGCCGACCTGGTCTCGCTCGTCGGGGAGTGGGCCTGACTCTCAGCGAGGGTCGGCCGGCGGGGGCGGGGTGACGACGGGGTCGGGGAAGGTCAGCGCGGGGTCCTCGACCAGTGCGGCGGTCTGCGTCGGGTCATAGGTACGCCGGTCCGTCGCCTCCGGCCACGAGTCGGCCGTGATGCGCTGGTTCGCGGTGACGACCATGCCGTCGGCACGCGTCAAGGTTGTGGTGAACCAGTAGTGAGGAGCACCGCCCTCCACGAGCGTGAAGCTGTCGGTCACCAGGGTCGAGCCGTCGGACAGATGGCTGATGTCACACAGAGGCTGGCCCACGGTCGAGGGGATGTCCGAGCAGTCGTCGTGCTTCAGGCCCCCTGGGATCCTCTTGCTCATCGCGATGGCCAGCGTGTCGTTCGGGCTCACGTCGTAGAACGCCTCCCAGTCCGTCGCGTTCGGCACCTGGGCGTCCGCGATCGGGCCGTCGTGGTTCCAGTCGCTGGCGTAGACCCTCGTGGCGGGCGCGAGCTGGGGGAGATGGGCTGCGGCCGTCGCCTGCAGGGCCTCGTCGACGTCACTGCCCGGCACGAAGTCGTGGTACGCCGGCTGGTCGGCGCCGGACGACGAGGCGACGGGCGGGTGGTCGATCGCGACGACGTGGTGCGTCTGCTGCCCGAGCTGGAGGGCCGTCCCCAGGGCGATCCCGGCGACCGCGAGTCCGGCCACGCCGCCGACCAGGTGCTGGCGACGCCGGCGCCGCAGACGCCCCTCACGCACGCTGGTGGCGAGGTCCGGAGCACCCTCGACGTGCTCGGTCAGCCGCGTGAGCTGGGCCCTGGTCTGCTCGTCGACGTTCATCTGCTGTGTCCCTTCGTCGGCCCGGTCGCGGGCTCGGTCATGGCGGTGTGGAGTCGGGTGAGCGCCCGGGAGGTCTGGCTCTTGACGGTCCCCTCGGGCAGGTCGAGCACCTGGGCGACGTCGGCCACCGAGAGGTCCTCGAGGTAGCGCAGCGCGAGCACGCCCCGGTCTCGGGGGCCGAGTGCGGCGAGGGCCCCGAGCAGAGCCAGGCGTTGGTCGTGGTCCTCGTCCCACGCGCCCGGCTCCGGCATCTCGTCGCGCAGCACCTCGCGTCCGCGGGCCTTGTAGACCGCGATGCAGGTGTTCACCAGCACCCGGCGGGCGTAGGCGTCGGTCTTCCCCCGGGAGATGCGAGGCCACCGTGTGTACAGCGCCGTGAACGTCTGCTGGGTGGCGTCCTCAGCCGCTGCCCAGCTGCCGAGCATGGCGTAGGCGGTGCGCATGAAGGAGCGTTGGCGTGCCTCGAAGTACGCGCAGTACGCCGGCTCCCACCGCGGTGCCCGTGCCATCTCGACCTCCCGTGACGCCTGTTGTCCGGTCCTCCAGATGTGAAGAGTCCGGAGCGGCTCGTCAGGTTCCCGGCTCGGCCGACCAGTTCCGGAACTCCTCGCGGATGCGGTCGGAGTGCTCCCCGAGCGTGGGGGGTGCCGCATGTGTCACGCGACCGCCCGAGTAGGGGTTGTCGTCGAAGCGCATGGGCGACCCGGGGAGCTCCAGCGGCCCGTACGTCGCGTGGTCGACCTCGAGCACGAGGCCCTGCGAGCGCACCTGCTCCCAGGCGTAGACGTCGTCCATCGACCGCACCTTGCCCGCCGGGATGCCGGCGGCGAGCAGCAGCTCGAGCCAGTGCTCGGCAGGCTCCGTGGCGAAGTGCGACTCGATCGCCGCGATCAGGTCGTCGCGGTGCGCGACCCGCTCGCGGTTGGTCGCGAACCGCGTCTCGTCGGGGTCCAGCCCCACGGCCGCGGCGAACTTCCGCCAGAGCCCCTCCGACCCGACTGCGACCTGCACCGGCGCGGACCCGGTCGCGAACATCCCGTACGGCGCGATCGCGGGGTGATGGGCGCCCGAGACGCCCGGGACCTTCCCGCCCTGCAGCCAGGCCGTGCCCTGGAAGGCGTGGACACCGACCACCCCGGCCAGCAGAGACGTGCGCACGACCCGTCCGGTGCCGGTCGAATCGCGCTCGTGCAGTGCGGCGACCACGCCGTAGGCGAGGTTCATCCCGGCCAGCAGGTCCGCGATCGGGACGCCGACCTTGGTCGGCCGGTCGATGCCGGTGACCGACATCAGGCCGCCCTCGCCCTGCGCGATCTGGTCGTAGCCCGCACGGTGGGCCTCGGGACCGTCGTGACCGAAGCCGGTGATCGAACCGATCACCAGTCTCGGGTTGAGCTCGTGGAGCCGTGCGACGGGGAACCCGAGGCGGTCCAGGGTGCCGGTCCGGAAGTTCTCCAGCAGCACGTCCGCGCGGCGTACCAGGGAGGCGAGCACGTCGGAGTCGGCCGGATCCTTCAGGTCCAGGACGATCGACTCCTTGTTCCGGTTGGCCGACATGAAGTACGTCGAGTCCTCGTGGTGGCCCTGGCCCTCCCCGGCCCACGGCGGCCCCCAGGCGCGGGTGTCGTCGCCGGTCGCGCTCTCGACCTTGATCACCCGCGCACCCAGGTCACCGAGCATCATCGCGGCCTGCGGGCCGGCCAGTGCTCGCGTCAGGTCGACCACCAGCAGGTCGGAGAGAGGACCGTTGTCAGTCATGGGCGTCAACGTAGCCCGGGCCGGACCCCGACGGTCGGTGCCGGATGGTTGGCTGGTGCCATGCCGGAGCACACGACCTACCACCTCGTGCCTGCGGCCGTGGCTGTCGTCGAGCCCGTCGAGCTGGACGCCGACCAGCGCCGCGTCCTGGAGCACGAGTCGGGCCCGCTGCTCGTGCTCGCCGGCCCCGGCACCGGCAAGACGACGACGCTGGTCGAGGCCATCGCCGACCGCATCGAGCGGCGCGGCGCCGATCCGTCGCAGGTCCTGGCGCTCACGTTCTCTCGCAAGGCGGCCGAGCAGCTCCGCGACCGGGTGACCGCGCGGCTCGGTCGCACCACTGGCTCCGGCCTGTGCTCCACCATCCACTCCTTCGCCTACGGGTTGGTCCGCCGCTACGCCCCCCGCGAGCTGTACCGAGCGCCGATCCGGCTGCTCTCCGCGCCCGAGCAGGACGTCGTTGTGCGGGAGCTCCTCCAACGCCACGCCGAGGCGGTCTCCTGGCCGCCGGAGCTCGACCGCGCCCTGGAGACCCGGGGCTTCGCGCGAGAGGTGCAGATGGTGCTCTCGCGTGCCCGCGAGAAGGGGATGGAGAGCGACGAGCTGGTGGCGCTCGGCCAGCAGGCCGGCCGCCCCGAGCTGGTCGCGGCGGGCCTGTTCCTCGCCGACTACCTCACCAACCTCGACGACCAGTCCGCCACCGACTACGCCGACCTGATCCGTCGGGCGGTGATCGAGGCCCAGCTCCACCGCGACGAGCTGCGCCGCCAGTTCCGACACGTCTACGTCGACGAGTACCAGGACACCGACCCCGGTCAGGTCGACCTGCTGCGGGCCCTGGCCGGAGACGGGGGTGACCTGGTCGTGGTCGGCGACCCCCACCAGTCGATCTACGCGTTCCGCGGGGCGGAGGTCCGCGGCATCCTCGAGTTCCCGGCCGAGTTCCCGCGCGCTGACGGGACGCCGGCCTCCGTGGTGTCGCTGCGCACGACACGTCGGTTCGGTCCACGGCTCCTGGTCGCCACCCAGCGCATCGCCGGCCGCATCGGGCTGCCCGGCGCGATCGACGTTCAGGCGCGGGCGTCGTTCCTCTCGCCCACGGCGCTGGAGAGTGGTGACCCGGGGCTCGTCTCGGTCGCCACCTACGACACCGAGCGCAGCGAGGCGGAGCACCTCGCCGACCTGCTTCGTCGGTCCCACCTGGAGGATGGCGTGCCATGGGACCGGATGGCCGTGCTGGTCCGCTCGGGCCGCACCAGCATCCCGCCCCTGCGCCGCGCGCTCGGGGCGGCCGGCGTCCCGGTGGAGGTGGCGCGCGACGAGCTGCCGCTGGTCCAGGACCCGTCGGTGCTTCCGCTGCTCGACGCCCTGCGCGTGTCGGTCAACCTCGACAACGTCGACGACGAGTCGGCGGAGCACGTCGACCACGCCCGCGCGGAGTCCCTGCTGCTAGGCCCGCTCGGCGGGCTCGACGCGGGTGACGTACGCCGGTTGTCCCGGCAGCTGCGCACGCGCGAGAAGGACCTGGCTCGCGCCGAGGGCCGGCTCCCGCTCACGTCCCACGAGCTGGTGCGTCGCGCGGTGCTCCTCGACGGCTTCCTGGACGGCTTGCAGGGCCCCGAGATCACCGCGACCACCCATCTCCACCTGCTGCTGCGGGCGACCGCCGACGCGCTGAGCGCCGACGGCACCGCCGAGGAGGCGCTCTGGCACCTCTGGTCCGGGACCGACTGGCCCGGGCGCCTGCGCCGTGCCGTCGAGGCAGGCGGCGGGGCCGCGCGGCGGGCTCACCGCGACCTCGACTCCGTGGTCGCCCTGTTCGACGTCGCCGCGCGCGAGGCGGAGAAGCGCGACGCCGCCGCCGTCACGGCCCGGGCCGGAGTGCGCGACTTCCTGTCCCGGCTCGTGGCCCAGCAGATCCCCGCCGACACCCTCGCGGAGCAGGGGGTGCGCGGCTCCTCGGTGCGCCTCCTGACCGCCCATCGCTCCAAGGGCCTGGAGTGGGACCTCGTCGTCGTCGCTCACGTCCAGCAGGACGCCTGGCCCGACCTGCGCCGTCGCTCCACCATGCTCCAGGCCGACCGGATCGGGCGCGGCGAGCTGGTTCCCCCGCTCACCTCCCGTGAGCTGCTACAGGAGGAGCGCCGGCTCTTCTACGTCGCGTGCACGCGCGCCCGGTCGCGGCTCGTGGTGACGGCGGTCGCCTCCGCCGAGGACGACGGCGACCAGCCGTCGCGGTTCCTGGCCGAGCTCGGCGTGACGGTGGAGCGGGTGGCTGGGCGCCCGCCTCGACCGCTGTCGCTGAGCGGCCTGGTCAGCGAGCTGCGTCGGACCGTCGCCGACCCCGCGACGACCGCGGCCCTGCGTGGCGCGGCGGCCCGGCGGTTGGTGCGACTGGCCGGTGAGACGCTCGGCGAGCGGTCCCTGGTGCCCCAGGCCGACCCGTCGTCATGGTGGGGCACCCGCGCGGCGTCGCGATCGGTCCAGCCGGTGCGCGATCCCGATCGCCCTGTGCCGGTCTCGGCCTCGATGCTCGAGCACGTGATGACCTGCCCGACGCAGTGGTTCTTGATGACCGAGGCCGGTGGCGCCGGCGTGGCCCACCAGTCCGCCAACATCGGCCAGCTCGTGCACGCGCTCGCCCAGCGGGTCGCGACCGGCGACGTCGAGCCCGATCTCGACGTGCTCATGCAGCGAGTCGACGACGTCTGGGGCCGACTCCACTTCCGCACTCCTTGGTCCGCCGCGCGTGAGCACGATCGGATCGAGGAGGCGCTCACCCGCTTCCTGGCCTGGCAGGCCGCCGACCCTCGGCGGCTGATCGGCACCGAGGCGCGCTTCGAGACGGTCGTCGGCCTCGACAGCGGCGAGCAGGTCACCCTGTTCGGCTACGCCGACCGGCTCGAGCTCGATGCCGACGGCCGGGTGGTGGTCGTCGACCTCAAGACCTCCAAGACCGCCCCCAGCGGTCCGGCGGTGCAGCGGCACGTCCAGCTCGGCGTCTACCAGTACGCCGTCGACCACGGTGCGGTCGCCGGCCTCGACCCGGACGTCGACGCCGATCCGCTCGCATCGGGCGGTGCGGAGCTCGTCCAGCTGGGCCTGCCGGACGTCGAAGCCGCGGTGGTGCAGGGGCAACCGCCGTTCGCAGACGACGGCCCCGAGCGCACCGCACTGCGTCGCCAGCTCGAGACCGCCGCGGCCCTGGTCCGTGCCGAGACCTTCCCGGCCGTCGCCGGCGACCACTGTCGTGACTGCGACTTCCGGTCGATCTGCCCGATCCAGGGCGCCGGCTCAGTGACGTCGCGATGACCGGGCGCGACACCGCACAGCGGCCCGACACCGCACAGCGGCTCGACACCGCACAGCAGCTCGACACCGCACAGCAGCTCGGCCACCTCATGGGCTGGGACTTCGCTCCGAGCCCTGAGCAGTGGGAGGCCATCCGGGCACCCCTCGAGCCGGCGGTGGTGATCGCCGGAGCGGGCTCCGGCAAGACCACGCTGATGGCCGCGCGCGTGGTCTACCTCGTCGCGACGGGGCAGGTGCGCCCCGACGAGGTGCTCGGCCTGACCTTCACCACCAAGGCGGCCGGGCAGCTCCGTACCAAGGTGCGTGAGGCTCTGGGGGCTGCCGGACTGCTGCCTGAGCCGAGCGCGGACGTCGAGGACACCCTCGAGCCGACCGTCGCGACGTACAACGCCTACGCCGCCGGGCTGCTCACCGACCACGGTCTGCGCATCGGTCACGAGCCCGACACCCGGGTCCTGTCGGACGCCTCCCGCTACCAGCTCGGTGCGCGCGTGGTGGAGCGCCACGACGCGGAGGTGCGCTTCCTCACCGACCACCCGCCGACCGCCATCCAGAACCTCTTGGCCCTCGACGGCGCGATGAGCGAGCACCTCGTGTCGCCCGAGCAGGTGCTCGCGCTGGACGCCGAGGCCGAGCGTGGCTTCCTCCGGGAGGACGAGGCGGAGCGCGCCGGGAAGGGCCGCAAGACCTACCTGGAGGCCACCGCGAAGGCCGTGAACGCGATCGAGCGACGGCGCGAGCTGATGGACCTGGTCCGGGGCTATCGCCGGCTCAAGCGCGAGCTCGGGCTGATGGACTTCTCCGACCAGATCGAGCTCGGCGCTCGGCTCGCGGTCGAGCAGCCCGAGGTCGGTGCCGCGGAGCGCGAGCGGTTCAGGGTCGTGCTGCTCGACGAGTACCAGGACACCTCGGTCGCCCAGGCCACGATGCTGTCCCGGCTGTTCGGCGACGGTCACGCCGTCACTGCCGTCGGTGACCCCAACCAGGCGATCTACGGGTGGCGCGGCGCGTCGGTCTCCAACATCCTCCACTTCCCCGACACCTTTCCCGCCGCGGGCGAGGGCCAGGTCACGACCTACCCGTTGACCGTCAGCCGGCGCTCCGACCGCCGGATCCTCGACGTCGCCAACCGGCTAGCCGAGCCGCTGTACGAGCAGTACGCCGGCCGGGTCGTGAGGCTGGTCGCCCAGGACGCGGCGGGTGAGGGCGTGGTCACCACCCGGGTGCTGCCGACCCTGGCCGACGAGCTCGTCGTGCTCGCCGACGAGATCCAGCATGCCCATG
>DATBBE010000197.1:0-9725 GCA_036271155.1 Nocardioides sp.
CGGCAGCGCGGGCAGAACTTCGACAGCTCCATGCGGTCGGGGTCGTTGCGCCGGTTCTTCTTGGTGATGTAGTTGCGCTCCTTGCACACGGTGCACGCGAGCGTGATCTTGGGGCGAACGTCGCTGGACTTGCTGGCCACGGGTTGTCCTTCTGTCGAACTGCTGATCGGGGCCCGGACGCCGTCCGGCCACCGCGGTAGTGGGGGCGGGATTCGAACCCGCGACACCACGATTATGAGCCGTGTGCTCTAACCACCTGAGCTACCCCACCAGGAGGGACAGGGCAGCCCCACCTCAGAGCCCCTTTACGGAATCGAACCGTAGACCTACTCCTTACCATGGAGTCGCTCTGCCGTCTGAGCTAAAGGGGCAACGGTCGAGAAGGATACACAGCGGCTCAGGCGATCCCGAAATCCTGTGATCCCACCTGAGACTGCCTTCTGGAGGCCTCTCAGTCGAGCTCCGCGATGTCGATGAGCACCTTGCCGACGGCGCCCTTCTCCACTGCGTCGTGCGCGGCCGCCGTCTGCTCGAGTGGGAACCGCAGAAGGGGTAGTCCGTATTCCTCGCCGACCCCGAGGGCACCGTCCGCGACAGCCGCCGAGACGTCCTCCGCGGCGGCGGCGAGGGCATCCGCGCCCACGGTGTAGAGCAGGATGAACTGGAGCCTGGCGTTGAGCACCATCAGCGGCCGCACCGGGACCGTCAGCTTCTTGCCGGAGTCGGCATAGGCGGAGACCGCACCTCGAGGTGTCAGGACGCCGGCAACGAGGTCGGCGTTCTCCGCGAGTGCGACCTCGACGACCAGGTCGACGCCGTCCGGGGCGATCGCCTTGATCTCGGCGGCCGGGTCACCGGCGCGGTAGTTGACGACGTGGTGGGCACCGGCGGCCGCAGCCAGCCGGGCCTTCTCGTCGCTGCTGATCGTGGTGATCACGCGGGCGCCGGCCCAGGCCGCGAGCTGGATGGCGGCATGACCCACCGCGCCGGCACCGCCGCTGACCAGGACCGTGCGCCCCTCGAGGGCTCCCGGTGACAAGCGCGTGGGACCGTCCTCGTGGACGGTCAGTGCGCGATGTGCGGTCATCGCCGGCACGCCGAGGCTGGCACCGATGTCGTACGACGCTGTGCCGAGGCGGACGGCGCGCTCGGCGGGCACCACGGCGTACTCCTGGGCGGTGCCGGTGGGGCGTTGGTGCTGGGCGAGGTAGAGCCAGACGCGATCGCCCTGCGAGACGCCGGTGACGCCGTTGCCGACGGCGTCGACGACCCCGGCGCCGTCCTGTCCGGGCACGATCTCGTCGAACGGCAGCGCGGCCGGGCCGGTGGCGCCCGACCGGCTCTTCCAGTCGGTGGGGTTCACGCCGGCGACCGCGATCCGCACCCGGACCTCGCCCCAGTGCGGCTCGGCGACCTCGCGGTCGACCACCTCCAGCACCGAGGAGTCACCGGTCTTCTGATAGACGACTGCACGCATGGATCGACCGTACCCAGATGGTCAGGCGTCACGCAGGAGCGGCCAGGGACGAGCCTGCTCGAGCTCGTAGGCGAGCTCGAGGAGCAGGGGCTCGTGGCCGTGGTCGGCGGCCAGCATCATCCCTTGCGGCAGACCGGTCTTGGTCGTCGCCACGGGGAGTGAGATGGCCGGGGCGCCGGTCGCGTTCTGCCAGGGCGTGAACGCGACCCACTGGAGCAGGCGGTCCATCACGGTCTCGTAGTCCTGGGTCGGGTCGAGCCAGCCGATCCGCGGTGTCTCACGAGCCAGGGTCGGGGTGAGGACGACGTCGTACCGGGTGTGGAGGTCGTGGGCGAACCGGCGGGTGCGTCGCAGCCGGGCCGTGGCCAGCGGCAGGCGTGCGAGGTGACGCCGACAGTGTCGGTCGAGGCCGAGGGTCAGCCGGTCGAGGCGCGAGCGGTCCCACGACGGGCCGTGCTGGAGGCGGCCGGTCGCCACGATCACCGACGCCAGCGAGCCCCAGTAGAGAAGGAAGTCGTCCTTGAAGGTCGCCGTCAGCGGTTGGTCGACCCGCTCGACGTGGTGGCCCAGCGACTCCAGCACCTCGGCGGTCTGCAGCGTCAGCTCCGCCACCTCCGGAGCGGTCGCCATCTCGATGCCCTCGGTGACCACGGCGATGGTGCGGCGTGCGCGCGAGGCGTGGGTGACGTCGCCGACCGGGGCGAGGGACAGGTCGCGGTAGACCCGCTCGGCCTCTCTCAGGAACGCCGCGGTGTCGCGCACCGAGCGGGTCAGGACGCCGTCCGCGACGACCCGCACCGGCATCTGCCGCAGCATCCGGTCCTGGGCGAGTCGGCCGCGGGTGGGCTTAAGCCCCACCAGACCGTTCACCGCGGCCGGGATGCGGATCGAGCCGCCGCCGTCGTTCGCGTGGGCGAGCGGAACTGCGCCGGCCGCGACGAGGGCGGCCGAGCCGGCCGACGAGGCACCGGCGGTGTGGTCGGTCGACCACGGCGAGCGGACCGGGCCGAGGCGTGGATGCTCGGCCGCGGCGTTGAAGCCGTACTCGGAGAGCTGGGTCTTGCCGAGCGCGATGACGCCGGTCGCGCGGAACATCCGGGCGAAGTCGCCGTCGTGGGCGGCCGGCTCCGCGACGAAGGCGTCGCTCCCGTGGCGGGTGGGGAGCCCGGCGAGGTCGGAGTTGTCCTTGACGAAGGTCGGGACGCCGGAGAAGAAGCCGCCGTGCGGAGCGCGGGCCTCAGCACGGGCCTGCTCGTAGCACTGCGCGGCCACCGCGTTGAGCTCGTCGGCGACCAGCAGAGTGCGTGCGATCGCCGCCTCGACCACCTCGGGGACCGAGACCAGCCGGGCCCTGATCGCCTCGGTGAGGCCGACCGCGTCGTGGTCTCCGAGCGCGTCGGCGGCGTAGGCGTGGACGCGAGCCATGCGCGCAGGCTAGCGGGAGCCACCCTGGGCGGAGCAGTGACAGCCCAGGAGGTGGTCGTCGACCAGGCCGATCGCCTCCATCAGCGCATGCATCGTGGTCGGCCCGACGAACGCGAAGCCCACCTTCTTCAGCGCCTTGGAGAGCGCCAGGGACCCCGCCGTCTTCGGCTGGAGATCCTCGGTGGTGACAGGTGGTGTCCACTCGGCGGGGCGATGCTCCTCGATGAGGGCGACGAGACCGCCGTGCTCGCGCAGCGCCACGGTCGCGCGGGCGTTGGTGATCGCGGCGTTCACCTTCGCGTTGTTGCGCACGATGCCGGAGTCGCTCATCAACCGGGCGACGTCCGCCTCGTCGTACGCCGCGATGGCCTCGGCGTCGAACCCGTCGAAGGCGGTGCGGAACGCCGGGCGCTTGAGCAGGATGGTGCGCCACGAGAGCCCGGACTGGAACGCCTCCAGGGTGAGCCGCTCGAGGTGGGCCGACTCGCCGTGCACGGGCCGCCCCCACTCCTCGTCGTGGTAGGCGCGCATCACGGCGTCACCGTCACCCCACGGGCAGCGAGCGAGTCCGTCCTCGCCGATGACAGGTCCCATCTCCCGATCCTGACACGTTGAGCCACGCCATCTGACCCGTTGAGCCGCGCCATCTGACCCGTTGAGCGGCGCCATCTGACAGAAAGTTGGGCCAGAACCCGCGGCTCAACGGTCAGATGGCGCCGTTCAACGGCGGGGCTTGAGCCTGGCGTTGGGCAGGGCGGGGGCGGGGACGGGTGGCAGGTGGTCACCGACGACGATCCCGAAGCGTCCGTCGTAGGACTCCGAGGTGTCCTGGAGCGTCCCGTTGTTGTCGGTGATCTGGGCCATCCAGTCCGCGCGCGCCGAGACGATCTCGTCGTGGTCGCGACCCACGAAGTTCCACCACATGACGATCTCCTCCTCGAACGGCCGACCGCCGATCAGGAGGACGTGGGACAGGTCGGCCGCCTCGATCTGCAGCCCCTCACCCGGCGCGACGTAGGCGAGCTGGTGTTCCTTGACCTCCTCGCCGTTGACCCGGACCAGTCCGAAGTCGACGAGTACGGCGTACTCGAAGCCCGCCTGGGTGTCCGGCGTCAGCGAGGTGCCGGCGTCGAGGATCATCTCGGCACCGACCAGCGGCGTGAACGTCTCGACCGGCGACTCGCTGCCGAGCATCGAGCCGAGGAACACCTGCGCGTCCCAGCCCTGGCCGTGGACGACCGGGGGGGCGTAGTGGGCGAACGCCGGCTCGGTGTCGCGGTACGCCGCCGGCAGCGCCACCCAGAGCTGGACGCCGTGCAGCACCGTCGCATCGTCGGTGGACACCTCGGAGTGGGAGACCCCGCGCCCGGCGGTCATCAGGTTGAGCTCACCGGGCTTGACCAGGGCGTGGGTCCCCGTGCTGTCGCGGTGCTCGATGGTCCCGCCGAACAACCAGCTCACGGTCTGCAGACCGATGTGCGGGTGGGGCGCCACGACCATGCCGCCGGTCTCGTCGACCCGGTCCGGTCCGTAGTGGTCCAGGAAGCACCACGCGCCCACCAGCGAGCGCTGCCGCTGCGGCAGCGTGCGGCGTACGTTCATCGCGCGCAGGCCGCCGAGCGGCACCTCACGGGCTTCCAGGATCTCGGTCATCTCAGGAGTTGGAGAACACGGCCGGCCCGCCGTCCTCTCCCCCGCCGCTCTCTCCCGAATCCTCTCCCGAACCGGACTCGCCGATGCTGCGGCCGGCCCAGGTCCAGGCGTACGCCGGGTCCTCCGACGCGACGCCCGCCTCGCCGAGGTCGAGCGGCTGGAACGTGTCGATCATGACGGCCGTCTCGTCGAAGCGCTCGGCACCCAGCGACGCCTCGATCGCACTGGGCTGTGGGCCGTGGGCATAGCCACCGGGATGCACCGAGATCGAGCCGATGTTGATGCCGGAGCCCTTGCGCGCCTCGTAGTCGCCACCCACGTAGAACATGATCTCGTCGCTGTCGACGTTCGAGTGGTAGTACGGCACCGGGATCGACAGCGGGTGGTAGTCGACCTTGCGGGGCAGGAAGTTGCAGATCACGAAGTTCCAGCCCTCGAAGACCTGGTGCACCGGCGGCGGCTGATGGATCTTGCCGGTGATCGGCATGTAGTCGTCGAGGTTGAAGGTGTAGGGGTAGAGGCAGCCGTCCCACCCCACGACGTCGAACGGGTGGGTGTCGTAGGTCATCCGGGTGCCGACCACCTGGCCGCCGACGCGGTGCTTGACCAGCACCTCCACGTCGGTGCCCTCGACGATGAACGTGTCGCCCGGCCCGTGCAGGTCGCGCTCGCAGTACGGCGCGTTCTCCAGCAGCTGCCCGAACCGCGACAGGTAGCGCTTGGGCGGCGCGATGTGGGAGTTGGCCTCGATCGGGTACAGCCGGGTCGGCTCACTCGGCACCCAGCGGTGGGTGGTGGCCCGCGGGACGATCACATAGTCCTGGGCGCGGTAGGGGATGACGCCGAAGACCGACTCGACGAAGCCGGATCCGGACTCGACGTACACGCACTCGTCGCCGATCGCGTTGCGGTAGTACGGCGAGGGGTCGGTGCCGGTGACGACGTAGCTGATGCGGACGTCGTTGTTGCCGAGCACCAGCCGCCGTCCCTCGACCGGGCACGCGCCGTCTCCGTCGCCCGGCTCCGGGAACAGCGTGTGCAGCGTGAGGTGGCGGGGCTTGAGCGGGTGGTTGGGCGTGCGGCTCTGGTCGGGGAGCTCCCAGACCTGGGAGTCGACGATGGCCGACGGGACGCCGCGGTGGTAGAGCAGGGAGGAGTCGGACGAGAAGCCCTCCTCGCCCATCAGCTCCTCGTAGTAGAGGTGGCCCTCGGCGTCCCGATGCTGGGTGTGGCGCTTGGGGGGAACAGACCCGACACTCCGGTAGTAGGGCATGGAGCCAGACTAGGACGTACGCGCACGCCGCGCAGAACCCTGTCGAACCCGGCCCCCGACCTGCCAAAACGGTTCGCAGCGGGAGGCCCGGCGACCGTAGGCTTGGGGGGCCATGCGCGACTTCCCACCGGAGATCACCACCTTCTACAGCGCGGCCGGGCGGAAGCCTGGTCCCGCGCCGGACACGCGCACCCCGGCGGCCTTCCTGCGGTGGTTCCTGAGGTTCCAGTGGCGGGTGATCGCGCTCTCGACCGGGGTCGGCGTCCTCTGGCAGCTGCCGCTCACCGTCGGGCCCTTCCTGTTCGGCAAGGCCGTCGACGACGGGATCCACGCGCACTCCACGAGCGGCGTGCTCTTCTGGGCCGGGCTGCTGCTCCTGGTCACGATCGTGGGTGCGACGTTCGGCATCGTCCTGCACACGCTGGTGGTCCGCAGCTGGCTGATCAACCTCTACGGCACCACCAAGATGGTCACCCGCAAGGTCGTGCAGATGGGCCACGTGCTGCCACGGCGTACGCCGACCGGCGAGGTGCTGAGCGTGGCATCGAGCGACTCCGACGAGTTCGGCGCGCTGACCGAGATCGTGTCCCGCTCGGCCTCCCAGCTCGTCGCCTACCTCATCGTCGCCTTCATCGTGCTGACCACGTCCCCGCAGCTCGGGGTGCTGATGCTCCTGGCCGCGCCGGTGCTGGTGAGCGCGGCCATGCCGTTGCTCAAGCCCCTGCACCGCCGTCAGCAGCTCGAGCGGAGCCGCAACTCCGACCTCACCTCGATGGCCACCGACATCGTCGCGGGGCTGCGCATCCTGCGTGGCATCGGCGGCGAGCGCACCTTCGGGCGCAACTACGACGCGCAGTCGCAGCTCGCCCGGCAGGCCGGCGTCTCTGCCGGCATCTGGCAGGCCGTGATCGAGGCGGTCGGGGTGCTGTTCTCCGGCGTCTTCATCGTGCTGCTGGTCTGGCTCGGCACCCACCAGGTGATCGAGGGCGACCTGACGATCGGCCAGCTGATCAGCTTCCTGGGCTACGCGCTGTTCATGATCTACCCCATCCAGACCTTCTTCGAGCTCGCCCAGAAGGTCACCCGGGCGATGGTCTCCGCGCGCAAGGCGATCGCGATCTTCGAGCACCAGCCGCCCTGGCCGGACCTGGAGACGACCACGCCGCTGCCCGACGACGCCGACCTGTACGACGAGCTGAGCGGCTTCACCGCCCACGACGGCGAGCTGACCATCGTGGTCTCCGCCGTGCCCGAGGACACCGCCGCCCTGGCCGACCGGCTGGGTCGCTACCTTCGTGCCGACACCGAGCCGGTGAGCCAGAAGGTCGGCGAGGGGCTCAAGGGCCGGGCGGCGCGTCGGGCCCGGGCGCAGCGCCTGGCCGAGCGGGCCCGGCTGGCGGCCATGGACGAGGAGCTCGCCAGTCGCGAGTGGGGCGTCCGCCTCGGTGGCGTCGACCTCGGCACTGCCGCGCTGGACGACGTACGCCGCCACATCCTGGTCAGCGACACCGGGAGCCAGCTGTTCGCCGGCACCCTGCAGGACGCCATCGACCCCCACGGGCGCCTCACCCGCGAGCAGGCCGAGCTGGCCGTGCGCGTGGCCAACGCCGAGGACGTCTACGACGCGCTGCCGGGCGGCTGGCAGGGCGAGCTCGACGAGCGTGGTCGAGGTCTCTCCGGCGGCCAGCGTCAGCGCGTGGTGCTGGCGCGGGCCCTGGCGGTGGAGGCACCCATCCTCGTGCTGGTCGAGCCGACCTCCGCGGTCGACGCCCACACGGAGGCACGCATCGCCGAGCGGGTCGCCGCCGTCCGCCGGGGGCGCACGACCGTGGTCTCGACGGTGTCGCCGCTGTGGCTCCACCACGCCGACCGCGTCGTCCTGCTCGAGGACGGGAGGGTGACCGTCGACGGCACCCACGAGGAGCTGCTCGGTGACAGCCCGGCGTACCGCCGTGTGGTCGGGCGCGCCCTGGACGCACCGGTGGAGGAGGTGGCCGGTCATGAGCACACTCGTGTCTGACCCGTTGGTCACCTCGGCCGAGACCTGGCGCGAGCACGGCCACCGCGAGCCCCCGATCCCGGCGGAGCTCGTGCCACCGCCCCCGGGGGTGAGCCGGCGTGAGCGGATCTCCGCCCTGCGCCGTCGCCACCTGCTGCGCCAGGAGCGAGCCGAGGCGACGTACGCCGCGTCCCGCAGCCCCGAGCGTGGCTGGCCGGTCGCGGACAACCACGTCGTCCTCGCGTTCTTCCGCGGGCTTCTGCGCGAGCGGAGGTCCGAGGTGTTCTGGCTGGTCGCCCTGAACGCCCTGGCCGCCGGCGCCGCGCTGGTCATCCCGCGCCTGCTCGGCAGCCTGGTCGACCGCACCGACGCGGGCGGTATCCGCTCTACCCAGGTGCACGAGCTCGACCGGCTGGCGCTCGTCATCGTCGGTGTCGTGTGCGCCCAGGCCCTGCTGACCTTCCTGGCCCAGCGGATCTCGACGATCTTCGGGCAGGACCTGCTGTCGTCGGCCCGCGAGTACATCGTCGCGACCGTCCTCCGGCTGCCACTCGGCCGCGTCGAGGGGGCCTCGACCGGCGACCTCGTCACCCGCGTGACCCGCGACGTCGGCACGATGAGCCGGTCGGTGCAGTTCGGCGTCCCCCAGGCGATCATCTCCGGGCTGACCGTCGCGCTCTCGATCGTCGCGATGCTGCTCAACAGCGTCCTGCTCGCGGTCCCGTGCCTGTTGCTGATCGGCGCGTCCGGCTTCCAGGTGCGCCGCTACCTCCAGCGCGCGCCGAAGGGCTACATCACCGAGGGGGCGACGTACTCCCGGATCAACACGACGTTGACCGAGACCGTCGAGGGTGCCCGTACGGTCGAGGCGCTCGCGCTGAGCGACCTGCGCGTGGACGCCGGCGATGACGACATCGCAGTGTCGGCGCAGGCCGAGCGCTACACGATGACCTTGCGCAACCTGCTGTTCTGCGTGATCGACATCTGCTTCAACAGCCCCCGCGTGGTCACCCTGCTGGTCGGTGCCTGGGGTATCTCGCGCGGATGGGTCACGTTGGGGCAGATCACGGCGGCGCTGCTGTACGTCGAGTCGCTGAGCGGTCCGCTGGACCGGCTGGTCGGCGAGATGGACCGACTGCAGGTCGGTGTCGCCTCGACGAGCCGCCTCCTCGGCATCGCCGAGGTGCCCGAGGACCGGGTGGCCGGTGACGAGCGCCCGGACGGGCCGCACCTGGTGGGTGAAGACCTGCGGTTCGCCTACCGCGAGGGGCACGACGTACTCCACGGGGTGTCGCTGGACCTCGCCGTCGGCGAGAGGCTGGCGATCGTCGGGCCGTCGGGATCGGGCAAGTCGACCCTCGGTCGACTGCTGTCGGGCATCAACGGGCCGCGCACGGGGTCGGTCAAGGTCGGCGGGGTCGACCTGGTGTCGCTGCCGCTGGAGCTGCTGCGCACCGAGGTCGCACTGGTGACCCAGGAGCACCACGTGTTCGTCGGCACGGTCCGCGACAACATCGTGCTGGCGCGGGAGGACTCCTCCTCCGACGACGACGTGTGGGCCGCCCTGTCGGCGGTGGGCTCGCGTGACTGGGTCGAGCGACTGCCGAAGGGGCTCGACACCGTCATCGGCTCGGGCAACCAGGCGCTCACGCCCGCCCAGGCACAGCAGGTCGCCCTGGCCCGGCTGATCATCGCCGACCCCCACACGCTGGTGCTGGACGAGGCGACGTCGTTGATCGACCCGCGCACGGCCCGCACGCTGGAGGGCTCCATGAACGCGCTTCTCGACGGCCGCACCGTCGTCGCCATCGCCCATCGGCTCCACACCGCCCACGACGCCGACCGGATCGCGGTCGTCATCGACGGCGAGATCGTCGAGCTCGGCTCCCACGACGAGC
>DATBBE010000198.1:0-4459 GCA_036271155.1 Nocardioides sp.
AGGTTGAGCAGGCGCTCGGTCTTCGACGCGGTCACGTCTCTCCGTCCTCGACCATGTCCTCGAGCATGCCTCACATCCTGCTCAGGCGGCCCCGACGATGTCGACCACGAAGTACAGCGTGTCGGTGCCCTTGATGCCGGCCTGGGAGTTGCCCTTCTTCCCGTAGCCGTCCGCCGGGGGAATCTCGAGCAGCACCTCGCTGCCGACGTGCTGGCCGACCAGGGTCTTGTCCCAGCCCGGGATCACGTGACCCGCACCGATCTCGAACGTCGCGGGCGCGTCGCCGTCGAAGTTCTGGTCGAAGGCCTTCTTGCCCTTGTAGACCTCGCCGAGGTAGCGGGCGAAGATCGTCTGACCCTTCTTCACCACCGGGCCGGTGCCGTCGAACAGGTTGGCCGAGTGCAGCGTGCCGTCGGGCTTGGGGATGCCGCCGAAGTCGAACCCGGAGATGACGCCCTTGGTCTTCTCGATCTTCGGGGCCCAGGCCGGCGCCTTGTGCTGCTTGCCGTCGGGCTTGTCGAGCGGCTTGCCGAGGATGTCGAACACGATCACCACGGAGTCGCTGGGGCCGATGCCGAGCTGGGTGTTGCCGGAGGCGCCGAAGATCTCGCTGGCCGGCGCGAGCACGGCGACCCGGGAGCCCACGGTCTTGCCCTGGAGGGCGTCGAGGAAGACCTTCTGGACCTGCGGGGTCAGGCTCACGACCTGCGGCTGCTTGTCCTGGTAGGAGCTGGCGACGGTCTTGCCGGTCGTCCCGTCCGCGATGACGGTCTGGATGATCAGTGAGTCACCCGAGGCGACCTTGTCACCCTTCCCGGCGGTGACGACCTTGGTGGCGTCGGTCGCGTTGGTGATCGCGCCGTCGAACTTCACCGTCGCGTCGGTGCCGACCGCTCCGGCGAAGGACACGGAGTCGAAGCCTGCGCTGGTGCCCGTGCTGCCGGAGGTGCTCGCACTCGAGGGTGTGTCACCGCTGCTGGCACTGCTGCTGTTGCTGCTGCCGCAGCCCGCGAGGGTCACGGCCGCGGCCACGAGGGCAGCAGAGAGAAGACGGCGGTTGGGTCGGATGTGCACAGAAAGCCCCTCGGAGTACGTCAGAACACGGGAACGCTCACCCTAGCCGGACCCCGGTAGCCGACCGGAATCCCGGTGGGAGAGGCGCCGCGCTACATGCCGTCGATGAGGCGCTGCACGCGCTCGTCGTAGGCGCGGAACGGGTCCTTGCACAGCACGGTGCGCTGGGCCTGGTCGTTCAGCTTCAGGTGGACCCAGTCCACGGTGAAGTCTCGTCGCCGCTCCTGCGCCTTGCGGATGAACTCGCCACGCAGCCGGGCGCGGGTGGTCTGGGGAGGCACGGACTTGGCCTCGAAGATCTTGAGGTCGGTGGTCACCCGCGCGACTGCTCCGCGCTTCTCGAGCAGGTAGTAGAGCCCGCGGTCGCGCCGGATGTCGTGGTAGGCGAGGTCGAGCTGGGCGATCCGCGGGTGTCCCAGAGGTAGCCCGTGCTTGGCGCGGTAGCGGTCGATGAGCTTCCACTTGATCACCCAGTCGAGCTCACGCTCGACGAGCCCGAGGTCGTCGGACTCCACCGCCTTCAGTCCGCGCTCCCACAGGTCCAGCGCCTGCTCGATGACCGGGGTCGAGATCTCGCGCCGGTCGACGAAGTTGCGGGCCTTGGAGAGGTACTCGTGCTGGATGTCGAGGGCGCTGGCCTCCCGGCCGTTGGCCAGCCGCACCTTGCGCTGCCCGGTGACGTCGTGGCTGATCTCGCGGATCGCGCGGATCGGGTTCTCCATCGAGAGGTCACGCATCACCACGCCCTCCTCGATCATCCGGAGGACCAGGTCGCAGCTGGCGACCTTCAGCAACGTGGTCGTCTCGCTCATGTTGGAGTCGCCCACGATCACGTGCAGCCTGCGGAACCGCTCGGCGTCGGCATGGGGCTCGTCGCGGGTGTTGATGATCGGTCGCGAACGCGTCGTCGCGCTGCTGACGCCCTCCCAGATGTGCTCGGCGCGCTGGCTGACGGCGTACGACGCGCCACGGGCGGTCTGGGTCACCTTCCCGGCCCCGACGACGATCTGCCGAGTCACCAGGAACGGGATCAGCACGTCGGCCAGCCGGTTGAACTCTCCGGCGCGGCTGACGAGGTAGTTCTCGTGACAGCCGTAGGAGTTGCCGGCGGAGTCGGTGTTGTTCTTGAAGAGGTAGATCTCCCCGGCGATGCCCTCGTCGTGCAGGCGCTGCTCGGCGTCCTTGAGCAGGCCCTCGAGCACCCGCTCCCCCGCCTTGTCGTGGGTGACCAGCTCGGCGACGTCGTCGCACTCGGGCGTGGCGTACTCGGGGTGGCTGCCCACGTCGAGGTAGAGACGTGCGCCGTTGCGCAGGAAGACGTTGGAGCTGCGACCCCAGCTGACGACCTTGCGGAACAGGTAGCGGGCGACCTCGTCGGGACTCAGCCGGCGCTGGCCCTTGAAGGTGCACGTGACGCCGTACTCGTTCTCGATCCCGAATATCCGGCGGTCCACGACGTCACCCTATGCCGGGGGTGTGGAGCCGGTCTCGTCGCTGGCCGCGTGGGGGGCGTCGAGCGACTCCGGCGCCGTCGCGGGAGTGGTCGGCCCACGGTCACCGAGCAGAGCCTCGAGCCGAGCGGGCATGAGCCGCAGGAACTTCCTGGGCTGGGTGCGGGTGCGGTCGAGCGCGGCGACCTCGAGGTCGCTCGCCGGGATCACCCGGTCGGCTCCCCCGCCGTTGCCGTCCTCGGAGCTGCGGCCCAGTGCCGCGACCGCGATGTGGAGGGCATCGGACAGCGACGCGTTCTCGACGTAGTGCTCCTTGAGGTAGGTCGCGACCACCTCGTCGGCGCCGCCCATGACGGCGTACTGGTGCTCGTCGGTGACCTGCCCCTGGTAGGTGAGGCGGTAGATCTGGTCGTCCGCGGGCTGGTCCCCGACCTCGGCGACGAAGATCTCGACCTCGTAGGGCTTCTCGCCACCGCTGCTGAAGATCGTGCCCAGGGTCTGCGCGTAGGCGTTGGCCAGGCCCCGTCCGGTCACGTCGCGCCGGTCGTAGGCGTAGCCCCGCATGTCGGCCAGCCGGACACCGGCGATCCGGAGGTTCTCGAACTCGTTGTAGCGACCCACGGCGGCGAAGGCGATGCGGTCGTAGATCTCACTGACCTTGTGCAGCGCCTGGGAGGGGTTCTCCGAGGCGAACAGGACGCCGTCGGCGTACTGGACGGCCACGACCGACCGGCCCCGCGCGATGCCCTTGCGCGCGAAGTCTGCCCGGTCCTTCATCAGCTGCTCGGGCGAGACGTAGAACGGCATGCTCATGGTGTGGACACTCCGATCACGTGAGGGCCGCGGCAGGGCCGTCGGGTCGGTTCATCCGGCCGGCGATCACGGCGTCGGCGATGGCCGCGACATCGGCGTCGGGGATCCGGCGACCGGCGTCCGCGGTGATCACCTGCACGACCGGGAAGATCCGGCGGGTCAGGTCGGGGCCGCCGGTTGCCGAGTCGTCGTCGGCGGCGTCGTAGAGCGCCTGCACGATCGCCGTCACGCACTCGGTCTCGGTCAGGTCGGCGCGGTAGAGCTTCTTCAGCGACCCGCGGGCGAACAGGGAGCCGGAGCCGACCGAGTGGAACGCCGTCTCCTCGTAGCGCCCGCCGGTCACGTCGTAGCTGAAGATGCGGCCCTGCCCGGTGGTCAGGTCGAAGCCTGCGAACAGCGGCACCACCGCGAGCCCCTGCATGGCCATGCCCAGGTTGCCGCGGATCAGGGCCGCGAGCCGGTTGGCCTTGCCATCGAGAGACAGGGTCGTGCCCTCGATCTTCTCGTAGTGTTCGAGCTCGGTCTGGAACAGCCGGACCAGCTCCACGGCCAGACCGGCGCTCCCGGCGATGCCGACTGCTGAGTACTCATCGGCCGGGAAGACCTTCTCGATGTCGCGCTGGGCGATGATGTTGCCCATCGTGGCGCGCCGGTCTCCGGCCATCACCACGCCACCGGGGAACGTCGCGGCGACGATCGTCGTGCCGTGGGGTGCGAGGTCGCCGACGTGACCCTGCGGCACACTGCGCCGCGACGGCAGGAGGTCGGGCGAATGGCCGGCCAGGAAGTCGGAGAAACTGGAGGTGCCGGGCGTCATGAACGACGCCGGCAGACGGGAGTCGTCCACTCCTACTGGCCGCCCTTCTGGATGAACGACTTCACAAAGTCCTCCGCGTTGGTCTCGAGGACGTCGTCGATCTCGTCGAGGATCGCGTCGACGTCGTCGTCCAGCGCCTCCTTGCGCTCGGCGACATCGGTCTCCGTCGAGACCTCGTCGACGTCGGCTGCCTCGCCCGACTTGCGGGGCTGCTTCTGCTCCTGGGCCATACGAGCACACTAGCCGCTCGGCCCTCACGGCGAGACCGTGTTCCGCCCGGCCTAGGCTCGCGTCACGTGAGCAC
>DATBBE010000199.1:0-5373 GCA_036271155.1 Nocardioides sp.
ACCGGCGACGCGGCGACGACCTCCCAGTTGTCGGCCGGCAGCGGCTCGTCGATGCCCTCCCACATCAGGCGGGTCGAGCCCTTGGCTCCCGAGTGGCCGAGCTGGCAGCCGATCGCGGCCGCGGTGTTCGCGTGCACGAAGTCGACCGCGCGCTTCCAGCCGTCGCGCTGCTCGTCGGTCCACAGGCCGCCGCAGCCGGGGCTGATCCGGCCGATCGCCGAGGGGCAGATCATCTCGGTCATCACCAGGCCGGCCCCGCCGAGCGCCTTGCCGCCGAGGTGGACCAGGTGGAACTCCGTCGGCACGCCGTCCTGCGCGACGTACATGTCCATCGGCGAGACGATCACCCGGTTGTTCAGGGTCAGGCCGGTGCCCCCGGCGGCTCCCGACGCACGCAGGGTCACCGGCTGGAACATCGGCGGAGTCTCCGGCGCGCCTCCGGCGTGCTCGGCGTACCAGGCCTCGCAGCGTGCGACGTACTCCGGGTCGCGCAGCCGCAGGTTGTCGTAGGTGACCCGGCGCGAGCGGCTCATGACGTTGAAGGCGAACTGGGTGGGCTCCTGGTGGACGTACTGCGCGAGGTTCTCGAACCACTCGAGGCTGGCCTGGGCTGCCCGCTGCGTGGAGAGCACGACGGCCTTCCGCTCCTGCTCGTACGTCGCCAGGGCACTCCGCACACCTGCTGGGCCGGTGTCCGGCTCCTCGTGCAGGCACGCGGCCAGCGCGAGCGCGTCCTCCATCGCCAGCTTGGTGCCGGACCCGATCGAGAAGTGCGCCGTGTGTGCGGCGTCGCCGAGGATCACGACCGCCCCCCGATCGGGCTGGGTGTGGACCCACTGCTCGTTGCGGATCGTCGTGAACGAGATCCAGCGAGAGTTGTTCGCCATCACCTCGTGGCCGCCGAGAATGTCGTGGAACAGCTCGCGCACCAACGCGATCGACTTCTCGTCGGACTCGCCCGGCGCCCACTCACGGTCGGCGAGCTCCTCGAAGCCCGCCCGTCGCCAGACCTCGCTGGTCATCTCGACGATGAACGTCGAGCCGGTCGCGTCGAACGGGTAGCCGTGGATCTGCATCACGCCGTACGGCGTCTCGCGGACGTAGAACTTGAAGGCGTCGAAGACCAGGTCGGTGCCGAGCCAGATGTAGCGGCAGTCGCGCACGTCGAGGGTCGGTCGGAAGGTGCCGGCGTAGCGCCGGCGCACGGCGGAGTTCAGGCCGTCGGCGGCCACGACCAGGTCATGGGTCGCGGCGAGCTCTTCGACGTCGGGCGACTCCGTGCGGAAGTTCAAGGTGACTCCCAGCTCGCGACATCGCGCCTGGAGGATCTCGAGCAGCCGGCGACGACTCATCGCCGCGAACGCGTGACCGCCACTGGTGCGCACCTCGCCCTTGAAGTGGACGTCGATGTCGTCCCAGGTCGCGAACTCGCGCTGCATCTGGGCGAAGATCGCCGGGTCGGCGTGCTCGATGCCACCGAGGGTCTCGTCGCTGAACACCACGCCGAAGCCGAACGTGTCGTCGGCGGCGTTGCGCTCCCAGACCGTGATCTCGTGGGGCTGGCCGGACCCGCCGGGTGCGGCGGAGAGCTGCTGGGCGAGCGCCGAGAAGTAGAGGCCACCCGGGCCGCCACCGATCACCGCGATCCGCATCCTGCCTCCGCGTTGGTGGGGTAGCCCCTGACCCGACGGCCGCGGCCGGGGGGTTCAGAGGGCCGTCGGGTCAGGGTTGTATCCGAACATAGCGCGTTCTTGACGGGCGTTGTCAAGGCGCAATAGCGTCCTGAGTATGGTCGGCGACGTGCGTGACACGACGTCGTTCGGGCTGACGCCCGCCCAGGTGGAGTACGCCGCGTGGGTGCGGTCGGTGGCCGGGTCGTTCGCCGACATCGACGCCGTCCACGGTGCGGTCAACCGCCGGCTGGTCAAGGCGATGGGCGAGGCCGGGCTGCTCCGAGGGCTCTTCGGAGGCGACTCCGGCGAAGCCCCGCGCGACGCGGCCGCGATGCAGCTGTGCCTGCTCCGCGAGATGCTGGCGACGGTCGACACGGACGCCGAGACGGCGCTCGCGCTCCAGGGCCTGGGGAGCTACCCGATCCTGCAGTCCGGCAACGAAGCGACCCGTGACCGGTGGGTCCCCGGGGTCGCGAACGGCGACGTCGTGCCCGCGTTCGCCCTCTCCGAGCCGGACGCCGGCTCCGACGCCGGCGCGCTGCAGCTCGAGGCGCGACCCGACACGGACGGCTGGACCCTGCACGGAACCAAGACCTGGATCTCCAACGCGCCAGACGCCGACGTCTACTCGGTGTTCGCTCGCACGACTCCGGGTGCGAAGGCTCGCGGGGTGACGGCGTTCGCGGTCGCGGGGGACGCCGCCGGACTGACCGGCGAGCGTCTCGACATGGTGGCGCCGCACGCGCTCGGCACCCTCCACTTCGACGGCGTCCGCGTGGGTCGCGACGACCTGCTCGGAGAGGTCGACCAGGGGTTCGCGGTGGCGATGCGGACCCTCGACCTCTTCCGGCCCAGCGTCGGCGCCTTCGCGGTCGGCATGAGCCAGGCTGCCCTGGACGCCAGCCTGGCCTGGGCTCGCGACCGCGAGCTCTTCGGAGGCCGCCTCATCGACCAGCAGGCCACCCAGCACACGCTGGCGGAGATGTCGACGCGGATCGAGGCCGGGCGGCTCCTCGTACGCCGGGCGGCCGCGGCGTACGACGGGGGTGCGCCGGCCCACGCCGTCACGACGACGGCCGCACAGGCCAAGCTGTTCGCGACCGAGACCGCCCAGTGGGTGGTCGACCAGGCGGTGCAGCTGCACGGGGCGCGTGGTCTGCAGAAGGGTCATCTGCTCGAGCGGCTCTATCGTGAGGTGCGGGCGCCGCGCATCTACGAGGGCGCCTCCGAGGTGCAGCGGACGATCATCGCCCGCGGACTGGTCAGGGGAGAAGAGTGAGCCGATACCGCGCCAGTGCGTCGATCACCGACGACTGGCAGCATTTCGACTTCTCGGTGTCCGACGGCGTCGCCACGGTGACCCTGAACCGGCCCGAGAAGCTGAACCCCCTGACCTTCGAGTCGTACGCCGACCTGCGCGACCTGCTCGCCGAGCTGCCCCATCGCGGCGACACGAGGGTGCTGGTGATCCGCGGAGAGGGCAAGGGCTTCTGCGGAGGCGGCGACGTCAACGAGATCATCGGCGAGCTGATCCGGATGGATGCCGCGGGCCTGATGGGCTTCACCAAGATGACCGGCGACGTGATCCGTGCCATGCGGGAGTGCCCGATCCCGATCATCGCCGGCATCCAGGGCATCGCCGCCGGAGCCGGCAGTGTCGTGGCGATCGCCGCCGACTTCCGCATCTGCACCCCGCAGGCGCGGTTCGCCTTCCTCTTCACCAAGGTCGGACTGTCCGGCGGCGACATGGGGGCGGCGTACCTCCTGCCGCGGCTCGTCGGCTACGGGCGCGCCACCGAGCTGCTGATGCTCGGCGACACGATCGACGCCGCGACCGCCGACCGCTACGGCCTGGTCACCCAGCTCCTGGACGACGCGGGCGACCTCGACGCGGCCTGCGACGCTCTGGCCCGGCGGCTCGCCGACGGCCCGACGCTGGGCCTGCAGCAGACCAAGTCGCTGATCACCCGCGAGCTCGACATGCCGATCGGTCCGGCGATGGAGCTCGACGCGATGACCCAGGCGCTCCTGATGACGACCCACGACCACGCGGAGTTCCACGCGGCGTTCAACGAGAAGCGCCGGCCCGAATGGAAGGGGCGCTGAGATGCCACGCGACGCTGGATCAGACTTTCTGGATGTCGACGACCTGCTGTCCGACGAGGACCGCGCGATCCGCGACACCGTCCGCGACTTCGCCGACCGCGAGCTCGCCCCCCACATCGCGGAGTGGTACGACGAGGGCACGCTCCCCGACGGTCTCGGGCAGATGCTCGGCAAGCTCGGGCTCCTGGGGATGCACCTCGAGGGATACGGCTGTGCCGGCACCAGCGCCACGGCGTACGGCGTGGCGTGTCGCGAGCTGGAGGCGGTCGACTCCGGGCTCCGCTCCTTCGTCAGCGTGCAGGGCTCGCTCGCGATGTACGGCATCCACCGCTGGGGCACCGAGGAGCAGAAGGAGGAGTGGCTCCCGCGGATGGCGAGCGGTGAGGCGATCGGCTGCTTCGGGCTCACCGAGTCGGACGCCGGTAGCGACCCGGGGTCGATGAAGACCCGCGCCAAGCGGGACGGCTCGGGCGACGACAGTGACTGGGTCCTCAACGGCTCGAAGATGTGGATCACCAACGGCACCCTCGCCGACGTCGCCGTCGTGTGGGCGCAGACTGACGACGGGATCCGGGGCTTCGCGGTCCCGACCGACACGAAGGGCTTCAGCGCCCACAAGATCCAGCGCAAGCTGTCACTGCGGGCGTCGGTCACCGCCGAGCTCGCCTTCGACGACCTGAGACTCCCGGCCGCCGCGGTGTTTCCCGAGGTGCGAGGGCTCAAGGGCCCGCTGTCGTGCCTCAACGAGGCGCGCTACGGGATCGTCTGGGGCGTCGTCGGAGCAGCGCGGGCCTGCCTGGAGGAGTCGTTGGCCTACACCTCGCAGCGTGAGCAGTTCGGCAGGCCGCTGTCGTCGTTCCAGCTGACCCAGCGCAAGCTCGCGCTGATGACCGTCGCGGTGAACAACGCCTCACTGGTGGCCTGGCGGCTCGGTGCCCTCAAGGACGCCGGGACCCTCACGCCCACGCAGGTCTCCTACGGCAAGTACGCCAACGTGCGCGCCGCCCTCGACGTCGCCCGCGAGGCCCGTACGACGCTCGGCGGTGCGGGCATCACTCTCGACCACGGCGTCATGCGGCACATGAACAACCTCGAGACCGTGATGACCTACGAAGGCACCGAGGAGATGCACCTGCTCTCCATCGGGTCCGAGCTCACCGGCATACCGGCGTTCCGTTGATCGCGCTCGTCACGGGTGCCTCGAAGGGCATCGGGGCCGCCTGCGCAGCCGCCCTGTCGCAGGCCGGTCACCGGGTCGCGCTGGTCTCGCGCGACGCCGACGCGTTGCGAGCCGTGGCCGACACCCTGCCCGGTGAGTCGCTCGTCGTACCCGCCGACATGCTCGACCCGGCCGCGATCGACGCCGCGTTCGCGCGGGTCGAGGAGGAGTGGGGCGCGGTCGAGATCCTGGTCCTCAACGCCGGGGCCTCCATGTCGGCTCCGCTGGTCAGCACCTCCGACGACGACTGGCAGCGGATGCTCGATCTCAACCTGACCTCACCCTTCCGCTGCCTGCGTCGAGCGCTGCCGTCGATGACCGCGGCCGGCTTCGGGCGGGTGGTCGTGGTCGCCTCGGTCGCGGGCAAGGCCGGGG
>DATBBE010000200.1:0-14023 GCA_036271155.1 Nocardioides sp.
GGCCGAACCCGACCCTGGCCGCCACCGTGTCGATGGTCAGGTCGGTGTCCTCCAGCAGCCGCTGGGCGTGGAGGATCCGCTGGTGCAGGAGCCACTGATGCGGAGAGGTGCCGAGTCGCGCCCGGAAGCGGCGGTCGAAGGTGCGCCGGCTCATGTGGGCGCGTGCGACCAGGTCGTCGACGTCGAGATCCTCCCGGAGGTGGCCTAGGGCGTAGTCGAGGGCATCGGTGAGGTCGTCGCACTGCACGTGCTCGGGCACCACCTGGTCGATGAACTGCGCCTGTCCACCGGTGCGCTGGGGCGCCACCACCATCCTCCGCGCGATGGCCGTGGCGGCACGTGCGCCGTGCGCCGTGCGGACGACGTGCAGGCACGCGTCGATCCCGGCGGCCGTCCCGGCCGAGGTGACCACGTCGCCGTCGTCGACGTACAGCACTGACGAGTCCACTCGCACGTTCGGATAGCGCCTCGCGAGCGTGGGCGCGTGCAGCCAGTGGGTGGCGACCCGGCGGCCGTCGAGGAGTCCCGCGCCGGCCAGCACGAACGCCCCGAGGCACAGGCCGACGATCGTCGCCCCTCGGTCGTGGGCACGCACCAGGGCGTCGACGACCGCCTGCGGAGGCAGCTCGTCGGGATCACGCCAGCTGGGCACGACGATGACGTCCGCGTCGGCGACCGCGGCCAGATCGTGGGGCGCCACCAGCTGGACGCCGCCGGTGCTCACGATCGGCCCCGGCTCACCGGCCACCGCGAGCAGGTCGAACGCGGGTGCGCCGGTCGTCGTGCGGTCGACGCCGAACACGCTGATCGGCACCGAGGTCTCGAACAGCGGCGTGCGGTCGAACATCAGCACGGCGACGCGCGTGAACGGGCTCCGGGGCACGAGGGGACCTCCACATCGACGGGCTGGCGCCATGCTTGGCTGAATTCGATCATACAGTGTCTTTCAGGCCACTTCTGAGTCGCCCGCGCGCTCCGGACCATGGAGGCATGACCAGCGCCACGACCTCCACCACCGCATCCACCACCGCATCCACCACCGCACCTAGCACCGCATCCACGATCGGGGTGACCACCCTCGGCGGGCCGACGGTCGTGCTCGACCTCGGCGCGCTGCGGGTCGTGGTCGACCCGACGTTCGATGCGCCGGGGGAGTACCCGATCGGTCAGCGGACCCTGGTCAAGGACGCGCCTCCGGCATGGACGCCGGAGCAGGTCGGGAGCGTCGACGGCGTTCTGGTCTCGCACGACCAGCACTCCGACAACCTCGACGACCTCGGTCGCGCGTTCCTGGCCACGGCACCGCGAGTGCTCACCACCCCTGCCGCAGCCGATCGGCTCGGCGGGGCCGCGGTCGGCCTGCCCGCCTGGGAGTCCTTCGACCTCGCTCGCCCCGACGGCCGGGCCCTGCGCGTCACCGCCACGCCGGCACAGCACGGACCGGAGGGGACCGAGCACCTCACCGGGCCCGTGATCGGCTTCGTGCTCTCCGGAGCGGGTCTGCCGACCGTCTACGTGAGCGGAGACAACGCCTCCCTGGACGTCGTCTCCGACGTGGGGTCGCGCTTCGCCCCGATCGACGTGGCCGTGCTGTTCGCCGGTGGGGCGAAGACACCCTTGCTGGGCGACGAGTTCCTCACGCTGTCCTCGGCGATGGCCGCGGACGCCGTACGGATCCTGGGGCGTCCGCGCACCGTCGTCGTGCACATCGACGGCTGGACCCACGTGACCGAGACCCTGCCGGCGGTACGTCGCGCGTTCGCCCAGGCGGGAGTCGCCCGGTCGCTGGTCGTCACGAGGCACGGGACGACGGTGCGGCTATGACACCTCCACTCGTCTCCGACGCGGCCGGCTGGGTCGGCGCCGTGTCCCTCGTGGCGGCCTACGGCGCCACGTCGGTCGGTCGGGTGCGCACCGGCGACCGCAGCTACCAGCTGCTGAACGTGCTGGGGAGTGTCGGTCTCGGCGCGGTCGCCTGGGCACACCACACCTGGCCCTCGCTCGCCCTCAACACCTTGTGGCTGCTCATCGCCGGTGTCACGCTGCGACGCACCGGCACCAGGAGCGCCGCCCCACGACGTCCGGATCTCGGTTGGCCCACCCACACCCACCAAGGAGCTCCACCATGCCAAGTCCCACCGTCCTTCCCGCGATCACCCACGTCGCTGTCACCGTGACCGACCTCGAGCGCAGTGAGGCGTGGTACACCGCGCTGCTCGGAGCCGCCCCGGTCCTCGACGAGGACACCGGGCCGTTCCGTCACATCGTCTACGCCGTCGGCGGCACGCTCTTGGGCCTGCACGGCTTCCCCGAGCTGGCCAGCACGGAGCCGTTCGACGGTCGGCGACCCGGGCTGGACCACATCTCGTTCGGCTGTGCCGACCGGGCCGAGCTGGTCGCCTGGTCGTCACGGCTCGACGAGCTAGGGATCGCCCACGGAGAGATCGTGGACGCCGGCTACGGCTCGGGCCTG
Source organism: Nocardioides sp. (assembly GCA_036271155.1). Lineage (GTDB taxonomy): Bacteria > Actinomycetota > Actinomycetes > Propionibacteriales > Nocardioidaceae > Nocardioides. The sequence goes on from DATBBE010000200.1 coordinate 2,474, forward strand.
TCGTTCCGCGACCCCGACAACATCGCCCTCGAGCTGTTCGCGCCGCCCGCCTGAAGGCCGCTCGTGACCGGTCGGGCAGCCTGCCCGACCGGTCACGGCCTAGTCCTGGTGCCAGTGCCGGCCGTTGTCGTCGCTGAGGAACACCCGGTGCCCTCCGGTCACGATCGCCACGCGTTCACCGGCCTCCGACCAGCCGACCACCGAGTGGTCCGCGCCCAGCCGCAGGTCGCTCGCGACGGCTCCCGACGGCGTGGAGATCGATGCCTGGTCGGCGCTGACGTAGAGCATGTCCGGCTCACCGACCGAGTCGGTCGGGCTGAGCGGGTGCAGACCGACCTGGAACTGCGAGTACGCGTCCGTCTCGGTGCCCCAGTTGAGGGTTCGCCCGACCGGCCCGCAGATGGTCGTGTTCGGTAGCTGGCCGGCGAGCAACGGCCCGGTCTTCCGGCACGGCACGGGCTCCTTCTGCCACCCGTACTCGCCGCCGACCATCACCGGCATGCCGATGGAGCGCGTCGTACCGTCCTGCAGAGCGACGCGTCCGTCGGCCAGGACGTCGAGCATCGTCCAGCGACGCGAGACCATCATGGTCTGCGTCTTGAAGTCGAGGACCCGCGGCGCCTCCACCTGGGTCCAGTCGTCGGTGCCGATGGGGGTGTGCCAGAGGTCGTCGCCGCCCGTGGGTCGCGGCGCCGTGGCCCAGGCCTCGGTCGCACCGACCTGGACGTCCAGCCCGTAGGGGTAGTACGGGATGGCAGTGACCTTCGTCCAGGTGTCGCCCCCGTCATGGGTCGACCAGAAGGCGTTGCCCCAGGCCCAGCCGTCGCGCCCGTCGGGCGCCATCTCGACGTGGACGATGGCGACCGAGGCGTCCGCCGACGTGCCGTGGAACTCGGCCAGACGGGTCCACGAACCGTCGTCCTGCCGCCAGATCGTGCTGCACGGCTGCTGACAACCCTCGTTGGAGACCACCTTGAACAGCTGGCCGGAGGCGGTGACCGACACGTCGGTCGCTCCGACCTCGTACGCCGGCGCCTCGGGACTGCCCGCGAAGTCGAGGCCTGACCCACGGTGAATGGTGGTGCCCGCCGCCGCGGTCACGACCACGGCTGTCACCATCGCGCCGGCCGCCGCACGTCCCCGGCGGCGGCGCCGGCGTGCTCCCCGGCGTACGCCGTCCAGGATGTCGTCGGCGGAACGCCGGTCGACGTCCTCGTACAGGGCCTCGCGGACCCGGCTCTCGACGGTGCTCATCGCTCGTCCTCCGATTCCTCGGTCTCGTGCAGCAGCTCGCGGAGCCTGCGCATAGCGGCACTGCTCTGGCTCTTGACGGTGCCGACCGAGCACCCCATCAGGTCTGCGGTCTGGGCCTCGCTCTGGTCGGCGAGGTAGCGCAACGCGACGACGGTTCGCTGGCGCGGCGGCAGCAGTCGCAGCGCCGCCCACACCTCCTCGTCGTGCTGGACCTCCACGCGTGGTCGCTCCGGCGGGTGGTCCGTGAGGTGCTCGCGCCGCTGGGAGCGCCAGACCGAGATGTTGCGGTTGACCATGATCCGTCGCACGTAGCCCTCGGGGTCGCGGCTCGAGATCTGGCCCCAGCGCGGGAGTGCCCTCTCCAGAGCGTCCTGCACGAGGTCGGCGCCGCGGTGCTCGTCACCGGTCAGCGCCCGGCCGAAGCGGACCAGCTCGGACAGCCGAGCGTGCACGAACCCGTCGAAGTCGCGGACGCCGCGATCCTGCGCGGGCACCGGCGTACTCACCTTCGTCATCTGCGCACCTCCGAGTGGACTGGCTCCCGAAGTACGCCCGGGACGGGGCGAAAGGTTGGGCCGCCCCTCGACTATTTCATCTGTATCCAGTGGCGTCCGCTGTCGTTGCTGAGAAAAATCCGGCCTTCCCCGGTGAAAAACGCGACGTGGTCGCCGGTGTCGCTCGACTCCTCGACCCTCCAGTCCTTACCCAGGCGCAGGTCGCTGGGGATGATCCCGGAGTGGGTCGCGATCACTGCCCGGTCGTCTGTCGCGTACAGGATGTCGGCGTCACCGACGGGAGTCGATGACGTGCCCGCGTGTACTGCCACCTGAACTTCGGAGTACTTCAGCGGGACGCTGTACCCACCTCTGCCTGCCTCATAGCTGAGGGGGCCGCAGATCCGATGGGCCTGCACCCGCCCTCCGAGCAGCGGTGGGAGTGGCGAGCAGCGCACGGTCTGCCTGATCCAGCCGTACTCGCCGCCGACGGTGTCGTACACACCGTGGGGGAAGGGGCCGAGGAGCAGGTCGACCCGGCCGTCGGGCAGTACGGAGTTGATCATCCAGTGCTGGGGAGCGACCTTGCCGGCTCCCGGCATGGTCACCAGCGGAGGGTGCACCTGGCTCCAGTCGTCGGAGCCGACCGGGGCGTGCCACAGCGTCCTCCCGGTCGCCATGGTCTGCGCCGTGACCCAGACCTGCGTCCGGCCGACGTCGAGATCCTCGATGCCGTATGGCCGGTTCCAGGGGCCGCTGGTGATCGGCGACCAGGTGGCTCCGCCGTCATGGGTCGCATAGAGGCTCTCACCCCAGGCCCACCCGTTGCGCCCGTCCGGTGCCATCACGATGCGGCGGATCACCTGGTCGGTCGGCGACTGCGGGGACCCCTGGAGGGTGGCGAGCTTCTCCCAGCTGCTGCCGTCGTTCTTCCAGACGGTGCTGCACGGGCTGGTGCAGCCCTGGTTCGACAGCACCTTGAAGATCTCGCCGGTTCCGGTCACGGAGATCGAGGCGATCCCGACGGGGAGGTCTCCCGGAACACCGTGCGCTTCCTGGAGCTGGCGGTGGTGCCAGGCGAACCCACCGCCGGTCGTGGCCACCACGAGCGCGGCCACGGCGGCGACCATCGTCGTACGCCGGGTACGCCGGCGCCGGGCACCTCGGCGTACGCCGTCGAGCAGGTGGTCGGGGGAGCGCCACGCGGGCTCGCTCCCGAGCCCTTCGCGGACGCGAGTCTCGAGGTCGGTCATCGGTCGTCCTCCTGGGGTCCGAGCAGCTCCCGGAGGCGCTGCATCGCGGCGTGGGTCTGGCTCTTCACGGCACCGACCGAGCAGCCCATGAGAGCGGCGGTCTGCGCCTCGGTCTGGTCGGCGAGATAGCGCAGGGCGATCACGGTCCGTTGGCGTGGGGCGAGGCTGCGCAGCGCGACGAAGAGTGCCTCGTCCGGCGTGGGGTCTGTCGTGGCCGCGTCGGGCGGCTCGTCGGTGAGACGCTCACGCCGCAGCGAGCGCCAGACGGAGATGTTCCGGTTGACCATGATCCGGCGGACGTAGCCCTCAGGGTACTCGGACTCGATCCTCGACCACTTCGGCAAGGCCCGCTCGAGGGCGTCCTGCACGAGGTCGGCGCCTCTGTGGTCGTCGCCGGTCAGGGCACGGCCGAAGCGCAGGAGCTGGGGGAGGCGCGCCCGGACGAAGTCGTCGAACGTCGTCACGTCGTGCCTTCTCCCGATAGCGGTCACGTGTCCCGTGGTCACCCTGCCTCCTGCCTGAGCCTTCGACCCGAGGACGCACCGGGTGGGGCAAAGGTTCGGCCCAAGGCTCGCCCCATGGGAATCTCGATTGCCAGGCTGTCGGGGGTCGTTTGTAGGGTCAGGGACCGTGCCCGACGAAACCAGCGACGCGATGATCTCGGCCCGCGACCTGCGGAAGTCGTTCGTGGACCGCGCGGGGGCGACGGTCGAGGCGGTCAAGGGGATCGACATCAAGGTGCGCCGGGGCGAGGCGTTCGGCTTCCTGGGCCCCAACGGCGCCGGCAAGTCCTCGACCATGCGAATGATCGCCGCGGTCTCGCCGGTCACCGGGGGAGAGCTGCGGATCCTGGGGATGGACCCTGCCGTGCACGGCCCGGCCATCAGGTCGCGGCTCGGCGTCTGCCCTCAGGAGGACACTCTGGACAACGAGCTCAACGTCTTCGACAACCTCTACATCTACGGCCGCTACTTCGGCATCCCCAAGCGTGAGGTGCGGGAGCGGGCCGAGGAGCTGCTGGAGTTCGTGCAGCTCACCGAGAAGCGCGGGTCGAAGGTCGAGGATCTCTCCGGCGGCATGAAGCGCCGCCTGACCATCGCCCGCTCGCTGATCAACCGCCCCGAGATCCTGCTGCTCGACGAGCCGACCACCGGGCTCGACCCACAGGCGCGCCACGTCCTGTGGGACCGCCTGTTCCGGCTCAAGCAGCAGGGCGTGACGCTGGTGATCACCACGCACTACATGGACGAGGCCGAGCAGCTGTGCGACCGGCTGGTCGTGATGGACCGGGGGGTCATCGCGGCCGAGGGCTCGCCGCTCGACCTGATCCGTGAGCACTCCACCCGCGAGGTCGCCGAGCTGCGTTTCCCGGTCGGCGACCACGACGCCACGGCGGAGAAGATCGCCGACCTCGGTGACCGGGTCGAGGTGCTCCCCGACCGGGTGCTGGTCTACAGCGAGAACGGCGAGCACGTCCTCGACCAGGTCCACGAGCGGGGCCTGCGACCGATCGCCACGCTGGTGCGTCGCTCGACGCTGGAAGACGTCTTCCTGCGGCTCACCGGACGGACGCTGGTGGACTGATGAGCGCTCTCCAGTCCGGGTCCGCCGGGTCGACCGGCCAGCAGGCAGTGGTCACGCGTGACGACCGACACCTGTCGGTCTGGCGAGGCGTGGCCCGCCAGCTCGACTACTGGTGGACCTACTACAAGCGCACCTGGAAGGGCTCTGTCGTCACCTCGTTCGCCTCGCCGCTGTTCTACGTGCTGGCGATGGGTGTGCTGCTCGGCAAGTTCGTCCACGTGGGCGCGACCCGGCTCGAAGGGGCTCCGTCCTACCTCGCGTTCATCGTGCCCGGACTGATCGCGGCCCAGGCGATGCAGACCGCGATGTTCGAGACGACGTACCCGGTGATGAGCGCGCTGAAGTGGCAGAAGACCTTCTACGCCCAGCTCGCGAGCCCGCTGGCGGTGCGTGACCTGGCCAACGCCATGCTGGGCTTCACGCTGTTCCGGATCGGGTCGACGTGCGGCGTCTACTTCCTGGTGATGGCGCCCTTCGGGGTCTTCGCCACCTGGTGGGGGCCGCTCGTGGCCTGGGTGGTCACGATGATGACCGGGATGGCTTTCGCGACCTGGACCTTCGCGTTCAGTGCCCACATCCGCAGCGAGGCGTCGTTCGGGCTGATCTTCCGGCTCGGGCTGATCCCACTCTTCCTGTTCTCCGGGTCGTTCTTCCCGATCAGCAACCTCGGCCCCGTGCTCGGAGCCGTGGCCCGGCTCACCCCGCTGTGGCACGGCGTCAACCTCACCCGGATGCTGTGCCTGGACCACGTCGACTGGTCGACCGCCGCGATCAACGCCGTGGTGCTCGTCGTGGTGCTGAGTGTCGGCTGGCTGGTGGCTCTGCGCACGCTCGAGCGGAGGCTGGCCACATGAGCGCCACGGCCTCACCGCTCCGCGCGTTCCAAGGCAGCAGCTTGGTGGTGCTGCGCAACTACACCACCTACCGCACCCAGTGGAAGCTGTTCCTGACCGGGTTCCTGGAGCCGGTGTTCTACCTGTTCTCGATCGGCATCGGCGTCGGCAAGCTGATCCACGCCTTCGAGCTCAACGGCCACTCCATTCCCTATGCCGAGTTCGTCGCCCCGGGCATGCTCGCTGCCTCCGCCTTCAACGGCGCCCTGATGGACTCCACGTTCAACGTGTTCTTCAAGCTGCGCTACGAGAAGCTCTACGACCAGCTGCTCGCCACCCCGCTGACGACCTTCGACATCGCCCGCGGAGAGATCGTCTGGGGCCAGCTGCGCGGTGCGTCGTACTCCGTGGCCTTCCTGGTCGTGATGTGGGCGCTGGGTCTCGTGCATTCATGGTGGGCGCTGCTCGCCTTCCCCGCGACGCTGTTGATCGGGTTCGCGTTCAGCGCCGTCTGCATGGCCCTGACGACCTGGATGAAGTCCTGGCAGGACTTCGACAAGATCACCCTGGTCCAGCTGCCGATGTTCCTGTTCTCCGGCACGTTCTTCCCGGTCACCGCGTTCCACGGGGTGCTGCGCGTCGTCGTCGAGTGCACGCCCCTCTACCGCGGCGTCGTGCTGTGCCGCGAGCTGACCACCGGGGTGATCACGTGGGAGTCCGGCATCTCCGTGGTCTACCTCGTGGCGATGGGCCTGCTCGGGCTGCTCGTCGTCCGCCGACGCCTCGACACCCTGCTGCTCACCTGAGCCTCGCGGCAGGCGGCCCGGCCAGACTCAGCCGACGAAGTCCTGGATCGCGAAGGTGACGCCGCGGGTGCGTGCTGCCGCGACTCCGATGCGGTGAAAGTGCGGGTTGAGCATGTTGTCGCGGTGGCCCTTGTCGCTCATCCAGGCGCGCACCACTGCCCGTGGGGTCTCGTACCCCTCGGCGATGTTCTCCCCGGCCGACGACGCGTGGCACCTGAACAGGGGCGACAACGACGCGTGATGCACCAGATCGTGGGTCCTCGCCATGTGCAGGGCCCACGGTTCTGCGAAGCGGTCCGGGCACTTCGCGGCCCGCAGCGGCTTGACGCCGTGTGCCTTGCGACGGGCGTTGGTCAGAACGACCACCTTCGCCTCCCACGCGTCGGAGCGGGGCCGGACCTTCGACGCCCGGTCGGTCGAGTGGGCGGGTCGGGCCGCGGACCCGCCTGGAGCGCTCGAAGCCTGCGCGGTGGCGACCGGGAAGGCGAGGGCCGCGGTCAGGAGGGCGGCTGCGAGAGTGGGGATGCGCATGAGCATCAACCCTGCCACGAGGCCCGTCGCTGCCAGCGCAGCCGTCCAGGGTTTGTCAGGATGTGCCGGTGACGCGTGAGCCGGCTGCCCTCGACCCCGACACCAAGGACTGGACGTGGGTGCTCGACCGCCCGTGCGGCGAGTGCGGCTTCGACGCCTCGGCGTTCGACCGGCCGGCGATCCCGCGGGCCTTCCGGAAGAACGCGCAGGTGTGGTTCACGCTGCTGGCCGACCCGAGCGCCGCGGTGCGCACGCGCCCTGGTCGATGGTCGACCCTGGAGTACGCCTGCCACGTGCACGACGTCCATCAGGTCTACCACGACCGGGTGACGCTGATGCTGGCCGAGGACGACCCCGAGTTCGAGAACTGGGACCAGGATGTCGCCGCCGCCGAGGGCCGCTACTCCGAGCAGCTCCCGTCGATCGTCGGGCCCACGCTGGTCGCCGCGGCGTACGCGATGAGTGACCTCTACGACTCCGTCCCCCCACTGTCGTGGCGGCGCCCGGGCCGGCGGAGCAACGGCAGCGTGTTCACCATCGAGACGCTCGCGCGCTACCAGCTCCACGACGTCGTCCACCATCTGCACGACGTGCGCGATGCCGCGCGAGCCGCGACGATCCGGGCGTACGACGCGCACGCGGCCGACTACCGCGACGCCACCGCGGACCTGCCGGCGGCCATCGCGACCGCCATCGGGCGGTTCGTCGGGCTGCTGCCGGCCGGCGCGCGCGTGCTGGAGATCGGCAGCGGCTCGGGTCGCGACGCGCTGGCGCTCGAGCGGGCCGGCCTGTCGGTACGCCGCACCGACGTCACCCCGGCGTTCGTCGAGCTGCTCCGCGAGGCCGGCCATCCTGCCGACCAGCTCGACCCGCTGCGTGACGACCTCGCGGATCCTGGAGTGCCCGACGGTGGATACGACGGTATGTGGGCGAACGCCAGCCTCCTCCACGTCGACCGCGACGACCTCCCGATCGTGCTGGCACGCCTCGGCCGCGCGACCCGACGAGGGGGCACGCTCTTCGTGTCGGTCAAGGAGGGCGATGGCGAGGACTGGTCGATCCACGGCAACGTGACCGCTCCGCGGTTCTTCACCTTCTGGCGCGACGAGCCTCTCCGCTCCGTGGTCGAGGCCGCCGGTTGGTCGGTGCGCGAGATCGTGCGCACACGAGGTCGCGACTCGGAGCACTGGCTCGAGATCATGGCGACCCGCGCATGATGGCCCCGTGAGGCACACCGAGTTCTGGACCCGGATGGAGGCGGCGCTCGGCAAGGCGTATGCCCGGGCCTGGGCCGGCCAGGTCGTCCTCGGCGAGCTTGACGGGCGGACCGCCCAGGAGGCGCTCGACGCCGGCGAGCCCCCGAAGGCGGTCTGGGCCGCCGTCTGGCGGATCCTCGAGCTCCCCGAGTCGGACCGCTAGGTGTACTCGGCAGGGCTGCGCGAGGACGATTCCCGAAGGTAAAGACCCGAAATCTGGGGACGTGCCGCGGGTCCCTGCGGCCGTACGTTCAAGGTGCCCCAGCGCGAAGGGGTATCACCCGTGGACAGACCCCATGCTCCTGCGGGTGGCGTCTGGTTTGAGAGCCGGACATCGATGCCCGCCGGTCAGTGCGTGTCCGGCGGGCATCGTCGTCGGTGGGGTCAGACGGGGCCGCCGGGCCCCAGCCGCTTCTGGAAGGCGCCGTAGACCTCGACCACCTCGAAGCCGAGCGCTTCGTTGATCGCGACCATGTGGCTGTTGGTCTCGGCGTTGGTGGTCTCGATGAAGCGCTTGCCCGGCGCAGCCTCGGTCAGGGACGCCAGCATGGCGCACTTGACCGCCGTCCCCAGCCGGTGACCCCGGTGGGCGGGCGCGACCAGCGTGCCCCACTGGTCGACGTGGTCGAACCCGTCTCTGCTGGTGACGCAGACCGAGTAGGCGACCACCGTTCCGCTGGAGTCGAGGGCGTACGCCGCCACGCGCAGGCGGCCGGCGGCCACCAGCTCGTCGTCCTGCACGCGCAGCTCGGCGGTGGTGTTCCGGTGGACCTCGATCTCGAGCTCGCCGGCCGGAGCCTCGATGCCCAGCACGTTCCTCAGGTCGTTGTACGACGACGCGAGGTCGGCCGGAACCGGACCCACGACCGCGCGCACGACGTACGCGCGGTAGTGCGGCTCCGCCTCGGCCGCGAGGCGGTCGAGCAGCGTCGCGTCCGCGGGGAGGGTCAGGCGCCGCTCGATCTCGGTGTTGGCCAGGGCATAGCCGGCCGAGCGGGCGAACCGCAGGTTCTTGTTGTCGCGGCGGGCGCCGATCCGGCCCTGGGCGTGGCACAGCCGGCGACCGCTGTCGCGGACCAGGGCGTCGGCGTGGGCGGCCAGCCTCGTCCCGATCCCCTGGCGCTGGTGGGTCGGATCGACCCAGAGCCAGACGTGTGCGCTGTCGAGGTTGTCGAGCTGCGGCAGCCCGACCATCAGCTCACCCACCATGCGACCGGCGTCGTAGGCGCCGAACGCGACCGTGTGGCTTCCGCCGTGGGTGCTGGTCAGGATGGCGATGCCGTCCTCGCGGGAGTAGAGCGCGGCGTCGGGGTCCTCGGCGAGCTCGGCGGCGACGTACACCGCCTGGAAGGCGTCCATGTCGGCGTCGTCCGCCGGGTCGAGGCGGCGGATGCGGATCTCGGGCACGTCTCTCACCGTCCCGGTTCACCGATCGTCGTTCAACCCATTTCCGAAGGCACTGGGTCGATCCGCTTCTCGAGCTCGGCCCAGACCTGGTGGATCTCGAAGCCGAGGGCTTCGTTGATCGCGACCATCTGGAGGTTGACCTCTGCGTTGCTGGTGGCGATGGACGTGCGATCCGGGAAGGTCTCGCGGAGCAGGCGCAGCTGGGCGCACTTGACCGCCATCCCGAGCCGGTGACCGCGGTGGGCCGGGTGCACCAGCGTGCCGAGCTGGTCGACGTGTCGTTCGCCGTCGGGTACCGAGGCGTCGGCGAACGCCACGACGCCGCCGTCGTGCACCGCGAACGCACTGACCCGGGTCCGACCCGCCCCCACCTGCTCGGCCTCGAAGGCATCGAGGTCCGCGACCGTGCCGGCCGTCGCCTGGAGGTCGACGTCGCCGTGCGGCATCTCGACCAGGAGGAGGTTGTCGAGGTCGACGTAGGACGCGCGCAGGCCCACCGGAACCGGGCCGACCACTGTGCGGATCTCGTAGTCGGTGTGATGGGGCGCTGCCTCGGCCGCGAGCCGGCCGAGCAGGGCCTCGTCGGGCGGGAGCGCGAGCCGGCGCTCGACCTCGACGAGCGCCAGGCGGTAGCCGCGCCCTTCGGCGAACCGCTGGTTGTCCTCGAGGCCAGGGCTCGTGCGGACCTGCACTCGCACGAGGGTGCGTCCTCGAGAGGCGGCCTGCCGTTCGACGTGGTCGACCAGCCGGGTGCCGACACCGCCCCTTCGGTGGGCGGGGTGAACCCACGCCTGGGCCTGGGCGAGCGCCACGTTGTCACGGGTGCTGCCGGTGAGGATCGCCACGCCCAGCACCTCTCCTCCGACGAAGGCGCCGTAGCCGGCGAAGAACGACGACGGGTCCCGGGAGCCGAGCAAGGAGGCCGCATCGGCGCGGGAGTACAGACGCGCCGCCGGGTCCTCGGCCCGCTCCGCGGCGGCGTACACCTCGAGGAAGGCGTCCAGCCCCGCCTCGTCGGTGGGGTCGACGGCACGGACCTCGAGCCGCTCCACCTGGGTCACAGACGACACGGTGCTCGGCGAGGCCTCCGGGAGCAACCGGGTTCGCGGCGTGTCGTGCGCCGATCGAACACGTGTTCGGCTTAGATGGTGTCCACAGAGCTCGATCGCAGAGGGGTTCTCCACAGGTCAGGAAACGGTTCCAGCGGCCTGTCGGTGCCCCGGTCTAGCGTCTGGCGCGACGACGAAGACCGTATCCGTTGGCAGCACCGCGAGACGGGACCACGGGGTTCCGGACAAGGATGGACAGACATGGCTGGTGGAGACCGCGAGAAGGCGCTGGACGTCGCGCTCGCCCAGATCGAGAAGCAGTTCGGGAAGGGCTCGGTGATGCGGCTCGGTGACGAGACCCGCGCGCCGCTCGAGGTCATCCCGACCGGCTCGATCGCCCTCGACGTCGCGCTCGGCCTCGGTGGCCTGCCGCGCGGCCGGGTGGTGGAGATCTACGGCCCGGAGTCGTCGGGCAAGACGACCGTCGCCCTGCACTCGGTGGCCAACGCTCAGCGAGCCGGCGGCATCGTGGCGTTCATCGACGCCGAGCACGCCCTCGACCCCGACTACGCGAAGAACCTCGGGGTCGACACCGACGCCCTGCTGGTCAGCCAGCCCGACTCCGGTGAGCAGGCGCTCGAGATCGCCGACATGCTGATCCGCTCCGGAGCGCTCGATCTGATCGTGATCGACTCGGTCGCGGCGCTCGTGCCGCGGGCGGAGATCGAGGGCGAGATGGGCGACAGCCACGTCGGTCTGCAGGCGCGGCTGATGAGCCAGGCCCTGCGGAAGATGACCGGTGCGCTCAACAACTCCAACACCACCATGATCTTCATCAACCAGCTCCGCGAGAAGATCGGCGTGATGTTCGGCTCGCCCGAGACCACGACCGGTGGGCGGGCGCTGAAGTTCTACTCCTCGGTGCGGCTCGACGTCCGCCGCATCGAGACCCTCAAGGACGGCACCGACATGGTCGGCAACCGCACCCGGGTCAAGGTCGTGAAGAACAAGGTGGCCCCACCGTTCAAGCAGGCGGAGTTCGACATCATGTACGGCAAGGGCATCAGTCGCGAGGGTGGCCTG
>DATBBE010000201.1:0-9507 GCA_036271155.1 Nocardioides sp.
CGGACCGTCCTTGACCAGGAAGCCCGCAGCGCCCGCAGCCATGGCCCGCTGGAGGTAGCCCGGCCGGCCGAACGTGGTCACCATCACCACGCGGCACCCCGGCACCTGCTGGGCGAGCAGCTCGGCGGCCTCGAGCCCCGAGATGCCGGGCAGCTCGATGTCGAGCAGGGCGACGTCGGGGCGCTGGGCCAGCGCCGCCGGGACGACCTCGGTGCCCGTGCCCACCTGGGCCACCACCTCGAGGTCGTCCTCCAGGTCGAGCAGCACAGCCAGGGCCCCGCGCATCATCGCCTGGTCCTCGGCCAGCAGCACCCGCACGGTCACGAGGAGCCTCCGGGCAGGGTCGCGACCAGGCGGTAGCCCTCGCCTGCCGAGTCGACGCTCAGGTCGCCGCCCACGGTCCGGAGCCGGTCGCGCAGGCCGTCGAGCCCTCCGAGCCGCAGCGACGGCTGACGCGGGGCACCGACCCCGTCGTCGGCGACGGTCAGGGCGATCGCGCCGTCGTGCTGGTCGACCTCGATCCGACAGGCCGACGCTCCGGAGTGCCGCAGGACGTTCGTGGCCGCCTCGCGGACGACCCAGGCGAGCACCTCGTCGGACGGCCCCTCGGCCGACGTGGGTCCGGCGACCGACGTCGCGATCCCGGCCGCGTCCAGGGAGCGCCGGGCGTTGTCCAGCTCCTCGGCGAGGGTGGGTGCCCGCATGGCGTCCACTGCCTGACGGACGTCGACGAGTGCCTGCCGCCCGATGTGCTCGATGTCCGCGGCGTGCGCGGCGGCCGAGTCCGGGTCCTGGGCCGCGATGCGGCGTACGGCCTGGGCCTTGACCACCATCACCGACAACGTGTGGCCGAGGAGGTCGTGGAGGTCGCGGGAGAAGCGCTCGCGCTCCTCGGCGACCGCGACCCGGGCGAGCTCGGCGCGCGTGCGGCGCAGCTCGCCGACGGTGTCGAGCAGGGCGACGAACGCCGAGCTGGCGAGCCCCGCGAGGAGGACGACGAAGCCTTCGGCCAGCACCCTGCTCCACCGGGACGGGTCCACCAGTGCGGCCGCGCCCATCGACGTCACGGTCACCAGGGGGACGGCGACGGCGAGCCCGCGCCCGCGCAGCACCGCCGGGAGCGCATTCGCGAGCAGGACCCACGTCGGCAGCCACTCGCTGCGCCCGTACGTCGAGCCGGCGAACGTGGCCGCGACCAGGACCGACAGCGCGACGTACGGCAAGGTGGCGCGCCACGGCGGGCCTCCGACGAAGGCTGCGGTGAGGGCGCTGGTCGCGATGACCAGGATCATCGCGACCTGGAAGGTGATCGCGCCGGGGCTCCCCTGCAGGTCGAGGACGGGACCGAGCAGCAGCACCGGCGTCCAGAGCAGGACCGATGCGTTGCGCTGCCACGAGTCTCCGAGACGCTCCAGCACGGGGCTCACGTTAGCGACCCTTCCGGGTGAGCCCGCCGACGATCACGGCACCCACGACGACGTGCATCGCCGCCAGCACGAGACCGGCGCCGACGCTCGTCGCGGACACCGGGCCGAGCAGCGAGAGCGCGAGCACCGTGATCGACAGGCCGGTCCAGCGGCGCTGTGCCCGGAACGTACGCCGCAGCATCCCGCGGAGGAGTGCTCCGGCCGCCAGCGTGGCGACGACCGGGGCGATGGCCACCGCCACGACTCCGACGGGCTGGGTGCTGCCGCCGGAGTGGACGGCGAGGTCGACACCGGCCAGGCGGGCCACCACCCAGATCAGCACCGCGGCACCGGCTGCCACCCCGGCCACCGGCAGGTCGTCGCGCCAGCTCCGTCCCACTGTCTGTACCGGCTCGACGACGACATCGGTCTTCATCTTCTGCTCTCCGTTTCCCGCCTCACCCGAGACGACGCCCACGACGCTAGAAGCGGCGGGACGCGGGCAGCAGGGCCCGATGTGGTCGATCGGCCACGACATTTGTCAGAGGGAGCGGCAGGTGGAGACGACAGGGTGAGCCGGGATGCGGCGGGCGTACGTAGGGTGGACCGCATGACCGACCCAGCAGACCCGATCGCCTACACCGCCCTTGCGAACGGAACGCCGGTGCAGGCCGGTGACGGGAGCGAGCTCGGCACCGTGGTGCACGTGCTCCAGGTCGAGGAGGTCGACGTGTTCGACGGCCTCGTCGTGCGGACGTCCGACGGACTGAGGTTCGTCGACGCCGGTCAGGTCGGACAGATCTACGGCGACCACGTCGTGACGACGCTGTCGGCCGAGGACGCGGCGAACCTGCCGATCCCGGACCAGGACGCGCCCGCCTACGACCCCAAAGCGGACGACGACAACGGTGCGTCCATGTCCGATCGCTTCGGCCGGATGTTCGGTCGCGGGAAGTGGAAGCGCGAGCACTGAGGCCTAGGGCGAACGATCGTCCTAGGCGCTCTCAGCGTTCAGAGAAGGGACCGGAGCGGCCCGGGCTCAGCCGACGTGGCGGACGAGGTTGGTGCGCATCGCCATCAGCTGACGATCGGCGAAGCGGGCCTCGGTCCAGTTCCTGCGCACAGCCGCGGTGATACGCGCGACCTTCGAGGAGCGGTGGTCAGATGCGGCTGAGGTGTTGTACGACATGGGCTTTCCTTCAAAGAAGCGCGAGGCTTTCTCGCTTCCTCCAGCATGACAGGAAGCCGCCGTCGATGCCGAACCAACGCACAGGTTCGCGACGTGATTTGAAGCACTCGCTACATACGAGTCAGCGAGGGATCGACTCGCGCCAGGTGCGCTCGCTGATCGACTCGCTGTCGAGGACCGCCTGGGTCCAGATATGGACGTCGTACGACGCGGCCGTCACGTCGATCGTCATCACCGAGCGGACTGCGATCTCGGCCCCGGGCCAGGCCAGCTCGTAGAGGGCGTTGGCGTGCATCCGCTGGGCGAAGGTCCGCGTGTCGACCGACACCTCGCCGAGGTACAGCTCGTGCGCGCTGCCGTCGTACGGCGTCGCGTAGCGGGTGTCGGAGCGGGTCGTGGCCGACGTCGTACGGCTCAGCACGTCGTGGTGGATCGACCAGCCGACGCCCTCGTCCGACTCGGAGGCGTGCTCGTCGCCCGGGCTGAAGGTCGGCACCGGATGGTCGTCGCCCTCGAGGAACGGCAGCGTCAGCGATGCCGTCCGCAAGGTCAGCGTGACCGGCGCCGGCGGTGCGATCGTGTTCGGCCAGTCGGCACCCGCGACCGAGACCCGCAACGTGTTGCCCGGCGTCCACTCGTAGGCACACGCGTCGAGGACGACCTCGACCTCCACCTCGCGCCCCGGCACCAGCGGTGACGGCGGGGCGTGGACGCTCTCTCGGAACGCCAGGTCGAGAGAGCCACGGGAGACCAGGGCCGAGGTGCCGTCGGGGAAGACGTCGCACAGCTTGACCGACAGCGAGGCTGCCGGCTCGGTAGCCCATAGCCTGGCCCGGAAGACCGGGTGACCCACGACGGGGACCGGAGGCGGCTCGACCTCCCAGGTGAGCGAGCGCTCGTCGTCGAGCCGCTGATCGCCCGAGAGCCCCCACGGCAGGTGGGCGGCACAGTCGATCCAGGCATGCGTGCCCACGTCGGGAGCGACCGCGAGCGTCACCGGCGCGGCGAGGTCCAGCGCCGCCTCGGTGACCGGCGGCACGGACGGCAGGCTCACCCAGCGTCCCTCGTGGAGGTCCAGGTCGATCTCGGGCTTGGTCGAGGCCCGGATGAAGACGT
Source organism: Nocardioides sp. (assembly GCA_036271155.1). GTDB lineage: Bacteria > Actinomycetota > Actinomycetes > Propionibacteriales > Nocardioidaceae > Nocardioides. The sequence goes on from DATBBE010000201.1 coordinate 3,712, forward strand.
CGCAGCGGTCCTCGTGGTCCCCGGTGCCGCGCATCCAGTGGTCGAACCACGCCACCATCTCGGCGTCGAAGTCGATCCGTGGACCGGGCATCGCCGACGCCGGGTCGGCGTGCGCCCACGGCCCGGCTAGCAACCGGTGTGGGATGCCGTGCCGGGCCAGCTCGGCAACGGTCCGGAAGGAGTTGTTGCGGTAGCCGTCGGCCCAGCCCGCCACGACCATGACCGGGCACTCGATCCGCTCGTAGCCCGACGTGGTGCCGGCCAGGCGCAGCGACCCGTGGTCCCAGTAGGGGCCGTGCTGCTTCTCCCGCAGCCAGGTGAGCACCCACGGCTCGTTGGTCACCAGCCGGCGCTCCCACTCCTCACGCCAGCCCTCGCCCCACACCGCAGGCACGGGCGGCAGGACGCACATCGGGGTCATGTAGTGGGGGTAGTCCACCAAGTCGACGAGCTTCAGCGCCGCGCCACGCCAGTGCACGTCGTCGGTCCAGCGGTCGTCGGTGGCGAAGATCGCGCAGATCGCCTTCAGCTCCGGGGGTCGCTCGGCGGCGATCTGCAACGAGTTGAACCCGGAGTACGACGTGCCGAACATCCCCACCTGGCCGTCGCACCAGTCCTGCGTGGCGAGCCACGAGATCGCGTCGGGCAGGTCGCGCTGCTCCGCCTCCTGGTACTCGTCGACGGCGTCGCCCGGTGAGGAGCCGGTGCCGCGCACGTCGATGCGGGCCACGGCGTACCGGTGGTCGACGCAGAGAGTCCGGTAGGTGGGTGCGTACGACGACGTCAGGTCGTCCTTGCGGTACGGGAGCGCCTCGACCAGGCAGGGCTGAGGCCCTTCGGACTCGTCCGGCAGGTACAGCGTGGCGGCCAGCCAGGATCCGTCCCGGACCGGGATCCGCACCTCCTGCTCCCTCATCCGAGGAGCTCCAGCACCGTCGGGTTGTTCGCCGACTCACTCAGGTTCCCGTCCCGGCCGGCGACGGTCGGCGCGGCGAACATGGAGTTCAGGACGGCCTCCTCGGCGGCCTCGACCACGGCGGTGAAGAGCGGGTCGAGAGCGCGGCCGGTCACCACCGGGGTGCCGTCCGGCCGGCCGTCTCGGTCCATCCGCATGCCGGTGCCGAAGGCCATGAAGATCTCACCACTCCCGTGGTGCGCGGTCGAGCCCGCCCGGGCCAGGCCGAGCCCGACCCGCCGGGCCAGCCGCGCGCACGAGGCGCCGTCGACCGCGGCATCGGTGACCACGATCCCGATGCAGGATCCGGCGGGCTTCTCGGGCTCGGAGGCGGGTGCGGCGCCCAGCGTGCGCCCGACGGGGACCCCGCCGACGACCAGCTCCTCGCGAGCCCCGAAGTTCGTCATCAGCAGCACGGCCACGGTGTGCTCACCTACGACGCGGGAGGCGGTGCCGATGCCGCCCTTGAAGCCCAGGCACGACATCCCCGTGCCGGAGCCGACGGCCCCCTCGTCCGGCGGAGCTGCGGAGCCACGCGAGGCCATGGCCGCGTCGTACGCCGCCACCACGTCGTCGTGCTCGACCTGCATCCGGCGGGCGTCGTTGAGCCAGGAGTCGTCGCACTCCGCGACGACGGGGATGATGAAGTCGGTGGCGCTGGAAGGGTTCACCTCGAGCTCGATCCGGCACGCCGAGTCGTAGACGCGGCCCAGCTGAAGGGTGGAGGTCAGGTAGACCGGCGTCTCGGCCGAGCCCCACTCCGCCGCGGTGATGAAGCCCGTGCACTCGCCGGCGCCGTTGAGGACCGCGCCACCCGCCGGGACCAGCCTGGTGAACGCGTCGTCGGCGAGCACCAGACAGGTGACACCGGTGCGGGCGAGGCCGCGACCCTCGGGCGGCGGCGGCTCGTCGCGGAAGACGGTCGTGTGGCCGAGCCCCACCCCTCCCACGTCGAGCACGGAGTTGGTCGGTCCGGTCGGGAGCGACCCGATCACGATCCCCAGGTCACGGGCACGCGGCATGTGTCCATCCAAGCAGGACTGAACAGCCGTTGAGGAGTTGCCGCCGGTCGAGGAGGCGCGCCGGCGCCGTCACGAGACCTGGTGAGGGTGCTGTCGGTCTCGTGACGGGCGTAGCCGCCCTCGACCAGCGGGGGTGCGGGCGTAGCCGCCCTCGACCCGTGGGGGCTGACATGCTCATCCCATGCCGATCCCCGTCGTCTGGTCGCCCGCGACTCTCCGCCACGAGCCGATGCGGGAGGTGTGGGTGGGGGTGTCGACCGACGGCACCGAGCTGCCCGCTCGTGTCGACCGGATCCTCGCCGCCACGTCGGGTCACGAGCAGGTGGAGGCCACGCCGCACGACGACCAGATTCTGAGCCGGGTGCACGCACCGGCCTTCCTGGATCACCTGCGCACCGTGCACGGCGAGTGGATGCGGGGCCCGTACGCCGAGCTGGTCGGCCAGGACCGTGTCGTGCCCTACGTCTTCCCCACGCCCGCCATGACCCAGGGCATGCCACCGACCCGTGCCGCGGCCGTGCACGGCCGAGCCGGAGAGTTCGGCTACGACACCATGACCCTGGTCGGTCCGGGCACCTGGGAGGCGGCTCGCGCGGCCGTCGACTGCGCCCTCACGGCCGTCGACCTGCTCACGTCCGAGACCCCGACGGCGTACGCGCTGTGCCGCCCACCGGGCCATCACGCCACGCGAGACGGCTACGGCGGGTCGTGCTACCTCAACAACGCCGCGGTGGCAGCCGAGGCGCTGCGCGTAGCCGGCCACTCCTCCGTCGCCGTCGTCGATCTCGACGCCCATCACGGCAACGGCACCCAGGCCATCTTCTGGGAGCGCTCCGACGTGACCTACGGCTCGCTCCACGTCGACCCGGGAGCCGGCTGGTTCCCGCATTACTTCGGCCACGCCCACGAGACCGGCGCCGGGGCTGGGGAGGGCCACACGCGCAACCTCCCGCTCCCCGAGGGCACGGGTGACGGGGCCTGGCTCGAAGGCGTCCGCGTGCTCGCCGACCTCGCCTCGGGCGCCGACGCCCTCGTCGTCTCTTTGGGAGTCGACGCCGCGGCGGACGACCCGGAGAGCCCGCTCCAGGTGACCGCCGAGGGGTACGCCGCGGCCGGTCGTCTGATCGGCTCGCTGGGCGTGCCGTCGGTGGTCGTGCAGGAGGGGGGCTACCACCTCGACACGCTCGGCGGCCTGGTCGCGGCGTACCTCGACGGTCACCACGCGGGCTGATGGTTGCCACGGGCAACCGCGCTCGGACATATTGACGCCCATGCGCCGCAGAGTCCTGGTCCCCCTGGTGGCGGGGGCCCTGGCCCTCGGTCTCAGCCCCGCCGCGGTCGCCGATCCCGGCGCACCCGCGCCGTACCTGCACAAGCTCGCCCACGAGCACGTCGCGCGGACGACACGCGGTCCCCTCACGGTCGGTGGCCTCACCTTGCGTCCGTGCTCCGTCGTGCCGCATGCGTGGTGCGGCCACATCCGTCGTGACTGGGAGCCCGGGAAGCCGGGCGCCGGCACGCTCCGGGTCGGCTTCGCGTTCGCCCCGGCGCGTGACCGCGGCAAGCCGGCGCTGGGGACCTACGTCCCCCACGAGGGAGGGCCGGGCTACTCCACCACCGACAGCGGCACGGCGTACGCCCAGATGTACGGGCCGCTGCTCAAGCGGCACAACCTGCTGCTCGTCGACCAGCGCGGCACCGGGCGCTCCGCGGCTCTGGACTGTCCGGCGCTGCAGAACCTGAAGATCGTGTACTCGGTCGCCGCGGGGCGGTGCGGCCGCGCCCTCGGGGCTCGCAGCGACGACTACACCACAACCCGCTCCGCCGACGACCTCGCAGCGGTGATCCAGCGCCTGGAGCTCGGCCGGGTCGACATGTACGGCGACTCCTACGGCACCTTCTTCGCCCAGGTCTTCGCCGGCCGGCATCCCGGTCTCCTCCGGAGCCTCGTGCTCGACGGCGCCTACCCGACCCACGGCGAGACGGCGTGGTACCCGACGCAGGGTCCGGCGATGCGCTCGTCGTTCGTCAAGGCCTGCCGCCGGTCACCGGAGTGCCGTGGGCACGGCGTCGGCGCGTCGGCGGCGATGCAACGGGTCCTGGCGCAGGTGCGCCGCCACGCGTGGCACGGCATCTCGCACGACGCGGACGGCCGGCGAGCCAAGGTGACGGTGAACGCCGAGACGCTCGCCACGACCGCCTTCGGCGCGACGTACGGGCCCTACACCTACCGCGAGCTCACCGCCGCGCTCAGGTCGGCGCTGCGCGGCGACCGGGTGCCGCTGCTGCGCGAGGTCGCCGAGGCGGAGGGCGGCGGGACCAACGCCGGGCCGATCCGGGCCTACAGCGAGGGCCTCGACGCCGCTGTCGCGTGCCACGACTACCCCCAGCTGTACGACATGCGGGCCAAGCCGAGGACCCGGCTGAAGCAGTTCCAACGGGCCCTGACGCGGCGTACCGCCTCCTACGCGCACACCTACGGCCCCTTCACCGTCCGCGAGTACGCCGCGTCGGACTGGCAGGAGCTGAGCTGGTGCACCCGCTGGCCGAAGGCCGCCAGGAACAACCCGGCGCGGCCTCCCCGCCCGATCGGCGGGCACTACTCGACGGTCCCGACCCTGGTGCTGAGCGGTGAGCTGGACTCGATCACCACGCCCGCCGAGGCCGCGATGGTCACCCGGCAGTTCCCGCGGGCCAAGCACGTCGTCGTGGCCAACAGCTTCCACGTGGACGCCGTCGGCGACACTGACGACTGCGCCGTCCGGATCGTCCGGCGGTTCCTGCGGACGCCGTCGCAGTGGCCGCGGCACGGCTGCGCCTCGAAGGTCCCACCGGTGCGGACGATGGGGATCTTCCCGCGGACCCTCTCCGGCGTCCCGGCCGGCTCGGGACGTGGCTCGCTCCTGGCGCGCCGGGTCGCGCCCGCCGCGGCCGCGACCGTGGCCGACCTGATGGACCGCTGGTGGAACAACTACTCCGGCCACGACGTCGGTCTGCGCGGCGGGCACTGGAGCTACACCGGCGACCTCACCACGGTGTTCCACCTGCACCGCCTGCGGCTCACCTCCGACCTGGCTGTGAGCGGCACCGCGCATTGGCGCCGCTATGCCAACCGGATCCGGGTCGACCTGCGGGTCGCCGGGCACGGGCGGCACGGCCGTCTGCGCGGGAGCTGGGACGTGCGGAAGGTCGGCGCCCGGGCCACGCTCCGCGGCACGTTCGGTGGTCACCCGGTGTCGGTCACGTTCCGCGCCCCGTGAGCTCCTGGGCCGGCGGCTGGGCGCTCCCGCGGGTCGCCACGTGGGCCAGGAGGGCGGACCCGGCTGACACGAGGGCGAACGCCGCGGTCACCACGACGAACGCTGCTCGTGGTGAGTCGCCGGCGAGCGCGAGGTAGCACGTCCCGAACGTCGCGATCCCGATCACGCCGAACAGCTGGCCGGTGGTCGGGAGCAGCCCGCTCAGGTCGGCTGCGCGGCTCGCAGAGACCGCAGAGGTCAGCTGGTTCAGCATCGCGGTGAAGGCGAGTCCCAGGCCGAGCCCACCCACGCCGAGCACCGTCATCAGCCACCAGCCCGGCAGCTCGCCCAGGAGCAGGCTGACGCTGATCGCGGCGTGAGCCCCGGCCAGGACCAAGGGACCGGCGACAGCGACGCGACGGAGACGGAACGTCGCCGGGAGTCGGCGAAAGAGCGGTCCCGCCAGCCCGAACGCCGCCACCCAGGACACCAGGGCCATACCGGAGTACAACGGGCTGTGTCCGAGCCCCTCTTGGAGGTAGAGGGCGAGCACAAACAGCATCGAGAAGTAGGTGCTGAG
>DATBBE010000202.1:0-7734 GCA_036271155.1 Nocardioides sp.
CCGTCGTGAGCGCGGACCTTCTTCAGCCCGCCGACCAGGACGCCCAGGCCGGTGGAGTCGAGGAACTCGACCTCGGACATGTCGATCACGAGGTCGTAGGTGCCGCCGGCGACCAGCTCGGTGATCTCCTCGCGCAGCCGAGGAGCGGTGTAGACGTCGATCTCGCCGCCGACCGACACGACGGTGCGGCCTGCGGCCTGGCGCGTCGTAATCGTCAGGTCCACGTGTCCTCTCCCAAGGTCCCGATCAGGTGGCGGGAGCCTCAGGCTCCGATCCCCTTCGCTCCTATCAAACCACGCTCCGCGGGATCGTGGACGAAATGGCTCACAGGCCCGGGGCGACCGTCCGTGGGCTTTGCCAGACTGGGCTGGTGATGGGCCGGTGATGGGGCGGTGAGAGGTGTGGCGGAAGGTCCCGCGAGCCGTCCGGCAGCGGTGACCGGCGTCGAGCAGCTGGGGCGGCGGCTGGCCGCGGGGCCCGGCCGCGAGAGCTCCCTGCGTCACCTGCGGGTGCTTCCCCGGCGCCCGGCGGTGACCGCACCCTGGCCCGGGTGGGTCCGGCCCGAGGTCGTCTCGGCGTTCGAGCTGCGCGGCGTCGGCTCGCTGTGGAGACACCAGGCAGTCGCGGCCGAGGCGGCCCGGTCGGGGCACCACGTCGTGATCTCCACGGGCACGGCATCGGGCAAGTCCCTGGCCTACCAGCTCCCCGCGCTCACCACGATCCTCGAGCGCCGCGGGTCCCGAGGAGAGCGGGGCGCCTCCACCCTCTACATCAGCCCGACCAAGGCGTTGGCCCAGGACCAGCTCTCGTCGATCGACGGCCTCGGGCTCGACGTCAGGGTCACCACCCACGACGGCGACTCGTCGTACGACGAGCGCGACTGGACCCGTGAGCACGGCGAGTACGTCCTCACCAACCCCGACATGCTCCACCGCTCCCTCCTGCCGCGACACGAACGGTGGTCGGGTCTGTTCGGCTCGCTCGACCTGGTGGTCGTCGACGAGTGCCACCACTACCGTGGCGTGTTCGGGTCACACGTCGCCCAGGTGCTGAGGCGGCTCCGGCGGGTCTGCGCCCACCACGGCTCCGACCCCACCTTCGTCCTCGCCTCAGCCACCGTCGGCAACCCGGCCGAGCACGCGGCCCGGCTCACCGGGCTCGACGTGATGGCGGTGACTCAGGACGACGCCCCCCGAGGCGAGGTCGCCATCGCCCTCTGGGAGCCGCGCTTCACGTCGTACGCCGGGGAGAACGGCGCCCCGGTGCGCCGGGCAGCCTCATCGGAGTCCGCCGACCTGCTCGCCGACCTCGTCAGCGAGGGCGTCCGGACCCTCGCCTTCGTGCGGTCACGTCGCGCCGCCGAGCAGGTCGCGGCCAGGGCGGCCGAGCTCCTCTCCGAGGTCGACCCGCGGCTGACCGGCCGCGTGGCCAGCTATCGCGGGGGCTACCTGCCCGAGGAGCGCCGCGAGATCGAGCAGGCACTGCGCGACGGCACCCTGCTCGGGCTCGCCGCCACGAACGCCCTCGAGCTGGGCATCGACGTCTCCGGGCTGGATGCCGTGCTGGTCGCCGGCTTTCCCGGCACACGCGCCGCCTGGTGGCAGCAGGTCGGTCGGGCCGGTCGCAACGCCGGCGATGCCCTCGCCGTGCTGGTCGCTCGTGACGACCCGCTGGACACCTACCTCGTCACCCACCCCGAGGCCCTGCTCGACCAGGCGGTGGAGCAGACCGTCTTCGACCCCGGCAACCCCTACGTCGTCGGGCCCCACCTGTGCGCCGCGGCGCAGGAGGTGCCTCTGCGCGAGTCGGACGTCGCGATGTTCGGCAACCATGCATCAGACCTGCTCGACCAGCTCACGCGGACCGGGCGTCTGCGCCGACGCGCGCAGGGGTGGTACTGGACCCACGCCGAGCAGGCCAGCGCGCTCACCGACATCCGCTCGGGCAGCGGTCGCCCGTTCTCCCTGGTCGAGGGCGAGACCGGCCGCGTCGTCGGCACGGTGGACGGCGGCAGCGTCCATGCGACGGCCCACGCAGGAGCCGTCTACGTCCATCGCGGCGAGACCTGGGTCGTCGACTCGCTGGACCTCGACGAGCGGGTGGCGATGATCGACCGTGCGGACGTCGACTACTCCACGACGGCGCGCGAGCTGACCGAGATCACCATCGAGCGAGAGCTGGAGCACCGCCAGTGGAACGATGCGCGCCTGTCGTTCGGCATGGTCGGGGTCACCCACCGCGTCGTGTCCTACCTGCGTCGTCGTCAGCCCGCGGGAGACGTCATCGAGGAGGTGCCCCTGGACCTGCCCGAGCAGAGCCTCACCACTCAGGCCGTCTGGTGGACCCTCGGCGAGGACCAGCTGGCCGAGACCGGGCTCCTGTCGACGGACCTGCCGGGCGCCGCGCACGCCGCAGAGCACTGCGCCATCGGTCTGCTGCCGTTGTTCGCGACGTGCGACCGGTGGGACATCGGCGGGGTCTCGACGGCTCACCACGCCGACACGGGGCGACTCACGGTCTTCGTCTACGACGGACATCCGGGCGGGGCGGGGATCAGCGCTCGCGGCTTCGAGGCCGCGCGGGACTGGCTCACGGCGACCCGCGAGACCATCCGATCCTGTGCGTGCCCCGAGGGCTGTCCGTCGTGTGTCCAGTCGCCCAAGTGCGGCAACCAGAACCAACCGCTCGACAAGGCCGGAGCGGTCACGCTCCTGGCCGCCCTTCTCGACGGGGCACCACGTCAGTAGCCTGCCTGGATGGTGGTCTTCGGACTCCTCCTGCTCGCGATCGGTGTCATCGCAGGCCTGGCGGCGGTCTTCAGCTCGAGCGGAACGGCGTCGTTCCTCGGCGTCGACCTCGGGGCCACCACACTGTTCTTCCTCGGCGTCGCCGCGACCCTCGCCGTGCTGTGCGGCCTGATGCTGACCCGCGCGGGCACCGGTCGCGCGCTCCGGCATCGGCGTGAGCTCCGAAGACTGCGCACCGTCGAGCGCGAGCGTCGCCGGGACGCCGGCGGGCCGGGCAACGACGAGCCGGACGGTGTGGACCGCACTCGTCAGGACCCGACCACCTGAGTCAGGGGCCCGGGCCGGCCCGCGAGCGGGCCCCGAGGTCGGCACTCTGCCCGAGCCAGCGGGGGCCGGGAACCTCGACCTCGACCTCCACGTCGCGCCCCGCTACCACGCATCCGGTCAAACGAGCCCCATCGGCGGCCGCGACGCGTGCCGCGGTCGCGCAGGCATCGCCGCCCGAACCCGCTCCCCGCGCTCCGGCGAGCGCCGCGAGATCCGCCGCGGCCTGAGCGGTGCGGTGGTCGACCACCATCGCCGCCACCACCGCGAGCGCGGCACCGACCAGGACGAGGACGCCGGCCATCGCCACCACGAGAACGACGGCGGACCCGCGCTCCCCCCGCCGGCTCACGGGTCGTCCTCCGCGGCGGTCACCGCTTCTGCATGCACCCGCACCTCGGGCAGGAAGCCCAGCAGACCTCCCGGCGGCGCGACCGCGTCACTGGCGTCGGCGACGACCTGGCCCTGGTGCTCCGCCACCGAGATGTCGGCTCCGGGCGCGACCGCCAGCCCGCGGGCGACGGCGGCCGACTCGTCGTCGCCCCGGGCCGTCGCGCGGGCGGTCTCACGCGCAGCGTCGACCATGCGCACCTGGGCGATGGCGACGGTGAGCAGCCAGACCAGGCCGATCGTCAGGGACACGAGCACCGGGATGCCCAGCGCCAGCTCGGCCGTGGCGGCGCCGCGCTGGTCTCGCCTCACCCGATGCCCAGAAGCGACAGCACGTGGTCGAAGAGGGTGCGCAACAGATGCTCGCCGAAGCCTCCTGTCAGAAGCTTGAACAACAAGCCGGCGAGCCCTGCCCCCGCAGCAGTGCCCACGGCGTACTCAGCCGTGGTGATGCCGCGCTGGTCGCGGCCCCGGTCGTGCTGCCGGTCGTGCTGCCGGTCGTGCTGGTCTCGATGCATGACACTCCTCTCGCGAGGACCGCCCGATGCGGCCCCAAGGCACTGTCGCCGTGATCGACCCCTGCTCGCGCGAGCAGTGGCACGGGCTGTGGGTCGAGCCGACCGGGTGACCGTCGGTGGACGGCGGGCGGGCCGCTCCGCTCACAGCGACAGCGAGCGCAGGAGCCCGACCACCAACGGCACGATCCCGATCAGCAGGAACGAAGGCAGCAGGCACACCCCGAGCGGGACCGCTGCTTTGACCCCGACCGCGCGTGCACGGTCCTCGACCCGCAGCAGGGCTCGTCGCTCGAGGTCGTCGGCGAGTCGGGCGACCTCTTGTGCCACCGAGGATCCCGACCGATGCGCACGCACCATGGCCCGGCCCACCGCCGCAGCCTGGGGATCGTCGAGGACCGGCCGCCAGGCCGCCTCGGGCGTGACTCCCAGCGACAGTCGCGTGGGGACACCGGCGAGCAGCTCGGCGGCCGGACCGGGGAGTGCGCTGCAGACCAGACGCAGGGCCTCGGCCACGTCGCAGCCGGACTCGAGGGCACCGGCCAACAGGTGGACGAGCCCGGGGAGCTCGCGTGCGGTCGCCTCACGACGACGGCGCACCGACCGCGGCTCCGTGCGCGCGAGCCACACCCATGCGCCCACGGTCGCGAGCGCACCGGCAGGGAGGCCCCAGGAGCCGGACACGAACGTCGCCGCCGCCACGCCAGCGAGAGCGGACCACAGCCATCGCCAGCGACGCACCCAGTCGCCGCTCCGGTCGGAGTCGACCGGGGCCGCACCGAGCTGGGCGGGCCAGCGTGCACGCGGCGGCAGGGCGAGGAGGACGGCGAGCACCGCGAAGGTCGCGACCCACCAGCCTGTCATCGAGCGCTCACCGGTCTACCTCGTGGGCGATCAGCTCGATCCACCAGAGCCCGGCGAACCCGACGGCCAGGCCGGCTGCGAGGCAGCCCAGACCGAGCGGTGTGCCGAAGAGGACCACCCACGGATCCGCACCGGCTCCGCTCCCCATCAGCAGGGCGACGACCGGCAGAGCCGCCATCAGCCGGGCGGTGGCTCTAGCCGAGGACAGCTCACCGGCCACGACACGGCGGGTGGCCTGATCGCGGCGCACGGCGTCGGCCACCCGCCGGGTCGCGCCCGCCAGCCCGCTGCCGGTGCGGTGGGAGACGTCCCAGGCGGCGCCGAGGAGTCGCAGCCCGTCGGCCCCAGGCCGCCGGGCTACATCGCGGAAGGCGGAGGGGACGTCGCCTCCGAGCCGACACGCGTCGGCCACCGGCCGGATCTCCGGCCAGGCCCGGGCCGCCTCCTCCAGCGCCGCTTCGGTAGGCCGACCCGCGGCGAGCTCCGCCGCGAGCAGGTCGCAGACCTCCGCCATCAGGGCGGCCCTGTGCTCCGCCTCACGCGCGAGCCTGCGGCGCCGCCAGAGGACGAGGCCACCGGCTGACGCGACGGCGAGCACCAGGAGGGGCGCCACCCAGGCGTGGGGCGCGACGGTCAGCGCCACCACCGCCAGCACCAGCACCGTCGCTCGGCGTCCCACAGCCCGCCCGAGGACTGGCATCGGTGGTGGGAGAAGCAGCCAGGTCGACGCGGCGGCCGCGATCGCCGGGACGACGATCACGAGGCCAGCCGGGTCGCCAGGGACTCCTCACCGGCACCGGTCTGAGCACGGCCACCTCCGGGGAACGAGACGGCGGTGAGCATCTCGGCCAGGCCGTCCGGACGACGATGTGGCACCGCGACCTCGCGCAGCACCCGGTGACCGTCGACGTCGCGGCCCAGGTGGAGCACGGCGTCCACCCCGGCCAGGAACTGGCTGTGCGCAGCTTCGCGAGGCAGCCCGGCGGCCAGAGCCAGCGCCTCGATCCGAGCGGGCACGTCGCGGGCCGAGTTGGCGTGGATGGTGCCGCACCCGCCCTCGTGCCCGGTGTTGAGGGCGGCCAGCAGCTCCACCACCTCGGCGCCGCGCACCTCTCCGACCACGAGCCGGTCAGGACGCATGCGCAGCGCCTGGCGGACCAGAGTCCGCAGCGTCACCTCACCCGCTCCTTCGATATTCGGGGGCCGTGCCTCGAGCCCGACGACATGAGGGTGCGCGGGACGAAGCTCGCTGGCGTCCTCGACGAGCACCAGCCGCTGAGCCGTCGCCACCAGCGACAGCAGGGTGTTGAGGAGCGTCGTCTTGCCGGAGCCCGTGCCACCGCTGACCAGGAAAGCCAGCCGCCTGTCGACCAGCGCGCTCAGGAGCCGGGCGCCATGCTCGGTGAGGGTGCCGGCCGCCAGCAGGTCGTCGAGGGACAGCACCCGCTGCCGGGGAACGCGGAGCGACAGCAGGGTGCCAGGCCGCGCGAGCGGCGCCAGGACGGCGTGGAAACGGGTGCCGTCGCGCAGCCGGACGTCGACGTACGGCGAGGCGTCGTCCAGCCGGCGCCCTCCCGACGCCGCCAGACGCTGCCCCAGGCGACGCACCGCCTCGTCGTCGGGGAACGCGGTGTCGGCGCGCTCGAGACCGCGACCACGGTCCACGAAGACCTGGTCAGGACCGTTGACCAGCACGTCGGTGACCTCGGGCATCCGCAGCAGCGGCTCGAGCGGCCCCGACCCGACCACGTCGCGTCGCAGCGCCTCGTGGACGGCGAGGACGGTCGCGTCGCCGACCGGGCGCCCGGATGCCCGCAGCGCCTCGGCGACCCGCTGGGGTGTCACCTCTCCCGCCTCACGGGCAAGTCGTTCACGGACCTCCTCGACGAGGTCCGTCTCGGTCGTCATCAGGCCGCGCGCCCCACCCGCTCGGCGAGCGTCGCCAGGACGCTCGACGCGGCCCGGCCCAGCGGCCCGCGTCGCGACCGAACCGGGCCGAGCCCGAGGTCGATCGACTCGGCCAGGCCCCTCTGGTCGGCCATGCGCGTCAGGACCGGGGCGCCCACCAGCCGCCCGAGGGACTCGTCGTCCATCGCCGCGCCGCGCACGACCAGCCCGAGGTTGCTCGGAACGGCGAAGCGACCGCACGCCCGCATCGCGGCGGAGACCCCAGCGACGGTCGCCAGGACGACCAGGAGCATGTAGTCGCAGCGGGAGGCGATCTCGTCGACCAGAGGATCGGGCGCTCTCGGCAGGTCGACCACGACCGTGTCGTGACCGCGCCGGGCGGCCGACAGGGCCTCGCGGGCGGTGAAGGCGGGGAGCGCACGCGGCTGGGTGCCGGGATACCAGGTCAGCGCGGCGACGCCGTCGCGACGAGGCAGGGACTCACGCAGGGCGCGCGCGCTCAGTCGGCCGGTCGTGTGTCCCAGCGCCTCCCACCGCACCCCGTCGATGTGCTCGAGACCCAGCACCTGGTCGGTGCCCGGGCCGAGTGGGTCCAGGTCGAGCACCACCGCAGGACCCGAACGGGCCGCGACCTGACCGAGCGCGCAGGCGAACGTCGTCGCCCCCGAGCCTCCGCTGCCACCCACCACGCCGATCGTCAGACCACGAGCCGGACCGGAGTCGACGACGTCGGTCAGCCGCTCCACCAGCCACCCCTCCGACTGCGGCAGCTCGGCCACGCTCTCGGCCCCCAGCGCCAGCGCGACCTCGAAGACCTGCTCCGGCACGGGAGCGGTCAGCACCACGAACACCGCGTCGCGCCGGGTCGGGGCCGCCCGGGCGAGCGACTTCGCGACGTCGGCACCGACCAGCACGAGTGGCGCTCCGCTCCAGGCTCGGAGCGCAGCGGGAACATCGTGCGCCACCTCGGGTGTGGTGCCGGCGGC
>DATBBE010000203.1:0-4436 GCA_036271155.1 Nocardioides sp.
CTCGACGAGCCGACGAACAACCTCGATCCCGCCTCACGCGAAGAGGTGCTCGGGGCGATCCGGAGCTACCAGGGCGCCATCGTGCTGGTCACCCACGACGAGGGGGCCGTCCGTGCCCTCGCCCCGGACCGAGTGCTGATCCTGCCCGACGGCGTCGAGGACCTCTGGAACGACTCCTACGCGGACCTCGTGTCCCTGGCGTGAGCGACGACTGAGCCCGATCAGTCCGCCAGCGGCTTCGAGGTCATCGTGCTCGTGCCGCTGGCCACGACGTGACCGACCCACACCGTCGGTGGGCAACCGGCTCCGTTGGGCTGGTCCTTCTGCGGGGTGACGCTGGTGCTGCCGCTGAAGAGGAGGTGCCCGGCGTGGTCGTGGATGACCAGGCTGACCCGCACCGGGTCGGGACCGTGCAACCGGCTCCCCACGATCGGCGTCGAGCCCGGGCCTGAGGAGAGCTGTCCGCGGTGCGTCTCGCAGTCGGAGCCCGCACAGGCCTTCACGGTGATCTCGCCGGAGGCGGTGCGGGCCACCGGAGGCAGGGTGACCTGGATGCCACCGATCGCGCCGACGTCCGAGCAGGCACCTTGGGACGACGACGACGACGAGCACGCCGTGAGGGCCACCGAGGCGACGGCCACCAGCCCCAGAGCGAGCTCGCGTCGACGTGGCACGGCCCCAGACTCGCAGCACCGGCCCCCTGTGCAAAGCCTGCCCACCGGACCGACCGGCGGTAGGAGGGCGCTCCTACAGTGACGCCATGACTCCCGAGGAGCTGGCCGACGTAGGGCTGAGGTACGCCGTCACCGACGCGGTTGCGACCGTCACGTTGAGCAGGCCGGAGGTGCGCAACGCGCAGACGCCGGCGATGTGGGCGGCGCTGGCGGAGATCGGCGACTCGGTGCCCGACGACGTCCGGGTGGTCGTCGTCCGTGGTGAGGGTCAGAGCTTCTCGGCCGGTCTCGACCGCGCGATGCTCGACCCGGTGGCGTCGGCCGACGATCCGGAGTCGGTCGTGGGTCTGCTGCGCCGTGACGACGCGGAGATCGCCGAGACGGTCGACCGCTTCCAGCAGGGCTTCACCTGGCTGCGCGACCCGCGCTTCGTGTCCGTGGCGGTCGTCCAGGGGCATGCGATCGGGGCGGGCTTCCAGCTGGCCCTGTCCTGCGACCTGAGGGTCGTCGCCGACAACGCGGTGTTCTGCATGAAGGAGCCGGCCCTCGGGCTGGTCCCCGACCTGACCGGCACCAAGCCGCTGGTCGAGAGCGTCGGCTACGCCAGAGCGCTGGAGATCTGCGCCACCTCCCGGAACGTCGGTGCCGCGGAGGCGCTCGAGATCGGCCTGGCGACGGTCGTGTGTCCGTTGGGCGAGCTCGACGGGGCACTGGCCGACCTCGTCGCGGCGGTGACGGCCCCGATGGCGGGCGCTGTGCGGGAGACGAAGGCGCTGCTGCTGGCGGCTTCGGGCCGCACGCTGGAGGACCAGCGCCGACACGAGCGCGAAGCGCAGATCCGGCGCTTCCGTGAGCTGGCAGCGCTGATGGGCGGCTGACCTCCCAAGGCTGTCGCGGAGGCGGTCGGCGGGGCCTGTCGGCGGGGCCCTCCATACTCGGAACAGGCACCTGCCCCGAAGCGTTGGGGTGCCTGACGGTCGAGCGAAGGAGGCGTGGTGTCCGGAATGACCGCTGCCGCGTGGCGCTCGCTCCACTCCGATCGCGGCATCCTGGAGAACAAGATCGAGCGGCGCACCCTGCGCCGGGTGATCCGCTTCTCCAAGCCGCACCGCAGGTCGATCGGGCTGTTCCTCGTCGGCACCGTCCTCGACGCCGGCCTGGTCGTGGTGCCGCCCCTGCTGATGCAGCGGCTCGTCGACCACGGCATCCTCGCCCACGACGTCTCGGTCGTGGTGTGGCTGGCGGTGGGCGTCGCGGCGGCGGCCTTCGCCGACGCGCTGCTCGGCATGTTCACCGGCTATCTCTCCAGCCGCATCGGAGAGGGCCTGATCTACGACCTGCGCACCCAGGTGTTCGCCCACGTCCAGCGCCAGTCGCTGGCGTTCTTCACGCGCACCCAGACCGGTGCCCTGGTCAGCCGGCTCAACTCCGACGTGATCGGGGCCCAGAGCGCATTCACCTCGACCCTGTCGGGCACCGTGTCCAACCTGGTGTCGGTGGTGGTCGTCGGTGTGACGATGCTGGCGCTGAGCTGGCAGGTCACGCTGCTGTGCCTGGCCCTGTTCCCGCTCCTGCTGCTGACGTCTCGCTGGGTCAGCGGACGGATGGCCGTCCTCACCCGGGAGCGCATGGATGGCAACGCCCAGATGGGCACCGCGATGACGGAGCGGTTCAACGTCGGCGGCGCGATGCTGCTCAAGCTCTTCGGGCACCGGGCGACGGAGGACACGCACTTCGCCCAGAAGGCCGCGACGGTCCGCGACCTCGGCATCCGGATCAGCCTGCTGACCCGCGTCTTCTTCACCGCGATGACCCTGGTCCCGTCCCTGGCGACCGCGCTGGTCTACGGCGTCGGCGGCTACCTCGCAGTCCAGGGCACCCTCTCGGTCGGCACGCTGATCGCGCTCGGCACCCTGCTGCTCCGCCTCCTCGGACCCCTCCAAGGCCTGTCCAACGTCCGGGTCGACGTGATGACGGCGCTGGTCAGCTTCGACCGGGTCTTCGAGGTGCTCGACCTGCCCTCCCTGATCCAGGAGAAGCCGGACGCCGTCGTCCTGGCTCCCACCGCCTCCTTGCTGGAGTTCGACCAGGTGTCGTTCGGCTACCCCCGGGCCGAGGACGTCTCGCTGGCCTCCCTGGAGAACGTCGCCCGCACCGAGTCGCGGGACTCCGGCGAGGTGCTCCACGAGCTGTCCTTCACGGCCCGACCCGGCCAGATGGTCGCGCTCGTCGGGCCGTCGGGCGCCGGCAAGACCACGGTCACCCATCTCGTCGCCCGGCTGTACGACGCCACGTCCGGCGTCGTGCGGGTCGGGGGTCACGACGTCCGCGACGTGACGCTGCAGTCCCTCGAGGACGTCGTCGGCTACGTCACGCAGGACGCCTACATGTTCCACGACACCATCCGGGCCAACCTCCTCTACGCCCGGCCCGCCGCGAGCGATGAGGAGATCTGGGGTGCCCTCGACGCGGCGCAGATCGCGCCTCTCGTCCGCTCGCTGCCCGACGGTCTCGACACGGTGGTGGGCGACCGCGGATACCGCCTCTCGGGCGGTGAGCGGCAGCGACTGGCGATCGCCCGGCTCCTGCTCAAGGCCCCGGCGATCGTGGTGCTCGACGAGGCCACCGCGCATCTCGACAGCGAGTCCGAGGTCGCCGTGCAACGGGCCCTCGACGCGGCCCTTGCCAGCCGCACCTCCCTGGTGATCGCCCACCGTCTCTCCACCGTGCGAGACGCCGACCTGATCCTCGTGCTCGAGTCCGGACGCATCGTCCAGCGCGGCACCCATGCCGAGCTCCTGGCCCAAGGTGGCCTCTACGCCGACCTCTACAGCACCCAGTTCCTGGGAGACCACACCGAGCGGGAGCGTGTGAGAATGCGCCCATGACGTACCAGGTCCTGGGGCTGGAGGCCCTTCGCGAGAAGTCGCAGACTCCGGTGGGCGCCCCGTTCACGAGGCAGCTCGAGAGTGCCCTCAACGAGCTGGAGCGAGAGGGTTTCACGCTGGTCCACTACCACCACGACCCGGACCCCGACATGGGTCGACCGGACTGGTTCCTCTTCCACGCGCCTGGCGCGGCACCGAAGGGCGAGGAGTCCTAGGAGCATGGACCTCGGACTCGCTGACCGCGTCTACATCGTCACCGGAGGGGCCCGTGGGCTCGGGCGGGCCACCGCCGACGTGCTGGTGGCCGAGGGCGCGCGGGTGGTCCTCTCGGGGCGCACCGAGGAGTCGCTGCAGGCCGCGGTCCGCGACCTCGGTGACGACACCAACACTCACCTCGCGGCGTACGTCGTCGGCGACAACGCCGAGCCCGACCTCCCCGGCCGCCTGGTCGCAGCGGCACGCGACCACTGGGGGCGTCTCGACGGGGCGTTGATCAGCGTCGGCGGCCCGCCCGCCGGCTCGGTGAGTGCGACCACGGACGAGCAGTGGACGGCCGCGTTCGGCTCGGTCTTCCTCGGGGCGGTGCGGATGGCCCGTGAGGTCGCCGCCGAGCTGGGAGAGGGCGGCTCCCTCGCGTTCGTGCTCTCGACCAGCGTGAAGGGGCCGCTGACGGAGATGGCGATCTCGAACGGCCTGCGGCCCGGGCTCGCCATGGTCGCCAAGCAGCTGGCCGACGAGCTGGGTCCTCTCGGCATCCGGGTCAACGGTCTGCTGCCGGGGCGCGTCGGCACCGAGCGGGTCGCCGAGCTGGACGCGTTGCAGGCAGACCCGGCGGCGGCGAAGGCGGGCGCTGCCCAGCGGATCCCGCTGCGGC
>DATBBE010000204.1:0-17324 GCA_036271155.1 Nocardioides sp.
CATCACCCTTTCGATCAACGGTCTGAGGCAGCACTCCTCGAGTGTCGGATGTGGCTCAGGCATCCCTGGGGGCGACTTCTATCCCGCTCTCAACGTCTGGATCACCTCGACGCCGCCCCCCTCGACATGGAACGACACCAGCACCCCGCCGAACGTGATCGCCCACCCCGATCTCACCTACGTCCACAACCAGCCGTACCTCTTCGACCAGACCATCCTGCCCGTGGAGGGGCCAGGGCACGGACGGCCGGCGGTCGTGTCGCTCGGCGACTCCACGATCTCGGGCGAGGGCGGGCGCTGGGCCGGGAACACCAACACGGCGAACACGGACCGGGTCGACGCCGGAGCACAGTCCTACTGGGACACCCCGACCGGTGAGTCGATTCCGGACTGTCACAGGTCGAAGTCGGCCGAGGTGCACATCGGCGACGGCTACCTCAGCGCGAACTTCGCCTGCTCGGGTGCGGAGACCTCCTCCTATGAGTGGCACTACCCCCAAGGCTGGAGGTTCAAGCCGGGCGTCGACTCCCAGTGCGTCGACTCGTCCGCCGCCCCCCATGTGTGCTCCGAGCCGGGACAGCTGGTTCACCTCTACCAGTACGCGAAGACGCACAACGTCAAGGCCGTTGTCGTGGCGGTGGGCGCCAACGACTTTGGTTTCAACGACGTCGTCAAACAATGCATGGAAAAGTATGTGGTGATGCACTTTGCGGGTACTGGAGGCTATTGCTACAACTCCGGTGTCATCCAGAGCGCTATCACCAGCGACAAGGAGCAGAAGGTTCAAGACGATATCTGGGAGTCTCTCCGACAGCTGACCGTCGCCATGGAGCAGGCCGGATACAACAAGGACCAGTACACGGTCATCCTGCAGAACTACTGGTCGGCGATCCCGGACGACGACGACATACGGATCCCGGACACCCTCTATGACCGGCAGGAGCTCGGCGGCTGCCCGCTGCTGAACCCGGATGCCACCGCGCTCAACGACGAGCTCCTGCCTGCCATCAACAACACCGTGCTGGCCGCGGCACGACGGTTCCGGGCCGAGCCGTACTGGCCGAAGATCCGTCTGTTGGACGTCTCGGACGCGCTGGACGGACACCGCCTGTGTGAGAAGGGAGTCGGGGACATCGAGGACGTGCTGCCGCTCACGGCCAAGGGGACGGACCCCAGCTCGGCCGACAAGCTCGAATGGGTGACCCAGGCTCGCCTGGACGTCGTCGGCACGCCGTACACCCTCGCGGAGGGCGGCCACGCGAACTACTGGGGCCAGCTGGCCGAACGCAACTGCCTGCGCCAGGTCATCAACAACGGCGCCACCAGGGACGGCCGCTGCGTGCCGTCTCGCGGCGGTGGCGTCGACCAGGACGGTGAGCCGAACATGTCACTCCAGGCCTTGGCCCCGCCCTACACCTGGTGACACCCGGCGGCCGGGCCTGACCTCGGCAGGCCCGGCACACCCCGGTTGGTTGCCGGCGGCAACGGACGCGCTATCGTTGAGTCCTCAACTACCGTTCCTCGGGAGTCCTCATGAAGCTGCCCAACGTGCCTCTCCGCGTGGCGACCGGCGCCTACATCCTCCACACCGGCTGGGAGAAGTGGCACGGTGACGAGAATCGCGCCGCCGCCGTACACGGCATGGCCAGCAACTCGTTCCCGGTGTTCAGCTCGATGAAGGCAACCGACTTCCTCAAGACCCTGTCGGTCGGCGAGATGGCGCTCGGAGCCGCGCTGCTGGCGCCGTTCGTGCCGCCCGCACTCGCCGGCGCCGCGCTGACCGGGTTCTCCGGCGCCCTGGTGACGATGTACCTGCGCACCGACGGCATGCACCGGCCTGGCAGCTTCTGGCCGACGGCCCAGGGCACCGGGCTGTCGAAGGACGTCTGGATGCTCGGGATCGGTCTGGGCCTGCTGGCAGACGGGCTCCACGATCGCCGGGACGGCTGACTCCCCCGCTCCCCTGGTCGGCACCTCGACGACACGCCCGGCCTCCCGACACGCCCAAGTTTGCACGAGGCAGGGATGACAGGAAGGGTGGACGGGTCCTGCCAGCAATCGACGAAGGAGAGCACCTTGCTCAGCCTCACGGAGAACGCCAGCACGATCGTCAAGGACATCGCCGCCCAGCAAGGCGGAGCGGAGTCCATCGGCCTGCGGATCAGCAGCGAGGACCCTCAGCAGGGCCTGATGGTGACCGCGGCCTCGGAGCCGGTCCCCGGAGACCAGACCGTCGAGTCTCACGGCGCCGTCGTGTACCTCGACCCTCCGGCGTCCCACCAGCTCGACGACCAGGTCCTCGACGCCTCGGTGGACGAGTCCGGTCGGGTGCAGTTCGCCCTCGCGCCCCAGGCGTGATCGCCGCCTGAGCCGTACCTGACGGCGTACGACGACCCCGGCTGCCCATCGCGGCATCCGGGGTCGTCGTACTCAGCCGAGGCCCACGAGGTGTCGCCCGCGGTCGATGAGGTCGTAGCGGAGCGCGGCCCAGATGACGATCGAGGCAGCGACGAGTCCGAGCAGCGTGACCATCGCGGTGCGCACCGGTGTGGCCTTCGCCTGCTCCCACGCGACAGCACCTCGCGCCCGGACCGGCTTCAGCCAGCGTCGGGCGAACGCGAACTCTCGCGACCACAGCCACAGCCCGAGCAGGATCGGCGGGATGGTCAGTGGTCCCGGCAGCACGATCAGCACGAGTCCCGTCATGATCAGGAGCAGACCTGCGACGAAGACGACGACTCGTCGCAGGGTGCGAGGCATGGTGACTGTCTAGCAGGTGGCTGCACCCTCCCAGGCTCGCTCACCGGCTCTCTTCTATTCTCGACGCCGTGTCGAGAATCGTGTGGAAACCCGCGTCGAAGTCCTCCCGCACGCGCCTGACGCGTGGCGCCCTGTCCGCCGGAGCCGCGGTCCTGCTCCCCCTTCTGGCGGCGTGCGGAGGGTCGTCCAGCACCACCGCCGAGGACACCTCCCCGACCTCTTCGCCGGCGAGCTCGTCCGGAGGCGTGACCTGCGACTACGCCGATGCCCCCCAGGGCAAGACCGGCGACGCGAGCAAGCCACCGGCCAGCCCGGACGTGCAGGGACAGGTCTCGGTGTCCATGACCACGTCGATCGGCACCCTGGCTGCGACCCTCGACGCGGCCAAGGCGCCCTGCACGGTCAACTCCTTCGTCTCACTGGCCAAGCAGGGCTACTTCGACAAGTCTCCGTGCCACCGCCTCACGACCGCCGCGAGCGGCATCTTCGTGCTGCAGTGCGGCGACCCCACCGGCACCGGCACCGGCGGACCGGGCTACACCGTTCCCGACGAGCTCTCGGGCAAGGAGACCTACGGTCCCGGCACGCTCGCGATGGCCAACTCGAGCCAGCCGAACACCGGTGGCTCCCAGTTCTTCATCGTCTACCAGCAGACCCCGCTGCCACCGAAGTACACCGTGTTCGGTCAGCTCGACGCGGCCGGGCTCAAGGACGTGCAGAAGATGGCCAAGCAGGGCAGCGACGACGCGTTCGGCGACGGCGACGGGCACCCGAAGGTCCCGGTCACCATCCAGAGCGTCACCGTGGGCTGAGCGATCAGGCCTGCTCGTAGTCGATCGATGTGCCGAGCTGCAGGGTGCGCCCCACCGTGCAGAGACGGTCGGCGGTCTGACGGATCGCCCTTGGCAGCACCTCACGAGCGGCGTCACCCGCCTCGCCCTCGGGGAACCTGATCGCGACCGTCACGGCGAGGTCGACCAGGTGTGAGCCCCCTTCGTCGCGGACCTTGTGCCCTTCGACGTGTACGTCGAACGAGTCGGGGCTCGCGCGCTTGCCGGTGATCAGACCGACGTCGACCGCCGTACAGCCGGCGAGCGCGGCGAGCAGGAGCTCGACCGGCGTGAAGTCGGGGTCGTCGCCGGACCCCACCGGCACCACTCCCCCGCGTGCGTTGACCGCCTTGTACCGACCTTCACCGATCTGGGTCAGGTCCAGCTGACGCAGCGTCTCGTCGCTCATGGCGCCACGCTAGCGCCGTCCCTCACGCGTAGGCTGGCTCCGTGACGGACCTGGCACGGCGGATCGGCCCCACCGCACGGGTGCGAGTCACTGAGTCGCACGGCGACGAGGAGCTCGAGCGCGAGGACCACGTCGTCGCCGAGGAGCCGCTCGAGATCCGGCTGGCCTGGCCGGGAGCAGCGGCTCGCCGGGCCTGGGTGACCATGCGGACACCTGGCAACGACTTCGAGCTGGCCGCCGGGTGGGCCTTTCACGAAGGGCTCGTGGGAGCCCAGGGTCTCGAGGGGGTCGCCTACTGCACCGACGAGGACCTCACCCCGGACCAGGAGTTCAACGTGGTGACGTTGCGCACCACCGGGCCGGTCGACCTCGGGCACCGCCACGACACCCTGTCGACCGGGTCGTCGGCGTGCGGTGTGTGCGGCAAGGACAGCATCGAGGCGGCCCTCGAGACCGTCCGTGGCACCCGTTGGGACGGCCCTCCGCCGCGTGCGGACGTCGTACGCCGCCTCCCGGAGCTGCTGCGTGAGGAGCAGTCGGTCTTCGCCCGTACCGGCGGGGTCCATGCGGCCGGGCTCTTCTCCGCCGAAGGTGACCGACACGTCGTACGCGAGGACGTCGGGCGCCACAACGCCGTGGACAAGGTCTCCGGAGCGCGTCTGCTGTCCGGCCAGCCGGTCGCGGACGCCTATCTCGTCGTCAGCGGACGGGCCGGGTTCGAGCTGGTGCAGAAGGCCGTCGCCGCCGGCATCGGGTCCCTCGTCTCCGTCGGTGCGCCGACCTCCCTCTCCGTCCACCTGGCTCGGCAGGCCGGGCTGGGCCTCTTCGGCTTCACCCGCCCCGCACGCACCGTCCGCTACGCCTGAGCGCCGAGTCGTCATGTGACGACTCGGCGTGCTCTGACTGCACGTCTGCGCCGACTCGGCGGGTGACGGCGTGGTTCCACCGCGCTGTCGGCGGTCGAACATAGGTTCGTCGTGTGCGCATCCTCCACACCTCCGACTGGCACCTGGGGCGGTCCTTCCACCGCGTCGGGATGCTCGACCACCAGGCGGCGTACGTCGACCACCTGCTGGCCGTTGTCGCCTCGGAGCGGGTGGACCTCGTGGTCGTCGCCGGTGACGTCTACGACCGCGCGCTCCCCCATGTCGATGCGGTCCGCCTCGCGGACGAGACCCTGGCCCGGCTGGCGGCCTCGCGGGCGCGGGTGGTGATCTCCTCGGGCAACCACGACTCCGCCCAGCGCCTCGGCTTCGGGTCGCGTCTCATCGACGCCGCGGGGGTCCATCTGCGCACGGACGCCTCGGGGGTCGGCACCCCGATCCTGGTCGACGACGAGCACGGCCCGGTGGCGGTGCACGCCATCCCCTATCTGGACCCGCAGGCCCTCCATGAGCCGTGGAGCCTCCCGGCGCGCACGCACGAGGCTGCACTGACGCAGGCCATGCGCAGGGTGCGGGCCGACCTCGCGGCCCACCCCAGGCGCTCGGTCGTCCTGGCCCATGCCTTCGTGGCCGGCGGCCTCCCCAGCGACTCCGAGCGCGACATCAGCGTCGGTGGGGTCTCGGTCGTGCCGGCTTCCTTGTTCGACGACATCTCCTACACCGCGCTGGGTCACCTCCACGGCCGGGCCACCCTGGGTGAGGCAATGCGCTACAGCGGGTCTCCCCTGGCCTACTCCTTCTCCGAGGCGCCCCACCAGAAGGGGAGCTGGCTGGTCGACCTCGGCCCGGACGGCGTGACCGGCACGACGTTCGTCGAAGCGCCGGTGCCACGCGCTGTCAGCGTCGTCTCCGGCGAGCTCGAGGACCTGCTCGGCGACACTCGGCTCGCCGGAGTGGAGCAGCACTGGCTCCAGGTCACGCTCACCGACACCGTGCGGCCCGACCGCCCGATGGAGCGGCTCCGGGCCCGCTTCCCGCACACCCTCGTGCTCGCCTTCGCACCCGCGGGCCAGACGCCACCGTCGGTCGTGGCCTCCGCGGCGGGCGGCCGCAGCGACCACGAGGTTGCTCTCGACTTCGTCGAGGCCCTGAGGGGTGCGCCGGCGTCCTCCGACGAGTCCGGCCTGCTGCGTCAGGCGTGCGACGCGTGTGCGGAGGACCCCGAGGTCGACGTGCTCGTGTCCTCCGGGGGTAGCGGCTGATGCGGCTGCACCACCTCTCGGTGACCGCCTTCGGTCCGTTCGTCGAGACCGCCGAGGTCGACTTCGACGCGCTCTGCGATGCCGGGCTCTTCCTGCTCTCCGGTCCGACCGGGGCCGGCAAGTCCAGCGTCCTGGACGCCGTGTGCTTCGCGTTGTACGGCGCGGTCCCCGGCGACCGTCAGCACGCCGGTCGTCTGCGCTCAGACCAGGCTCCGCCGGGCCTTGCCCCCTCGGTGACCCTGGAGGCGGAGCTGTCCGGTCGCCGCTTCCGGATCATCCGCTCCCCCGCGTGGGACCGTCCCAAGAAGCGCGGCACCGGCTCGACCCGGGAGCAGGCGCGGGTGACCGTCAGCGAGCGCAGGGGTGACGTCTGGACGCCGCTCACCAGTCGGCTCGACGAGGCCGGCGACCTGCTCTCCGGGCTCCTCGGCATGAACCTCGACCAGTTCTGCCAGGTGGCCCTGCTCCCCCAGGGGCAGTTCCAGGCGTTCCTGCGGGCAGACTCCGGTCAGCGTCACCAGCTGCTCGCACGCCTGTTCCGCACCAGTCGCTTCGAGCGCGTCGAAGGCTGGCTGCGCGACCACCGGATCGCCCTGCGCCATGCCTCCGACGACCGGGCCGCCGTGGTGGCTGACCTCGTGAGCCGGCTGTCCGAGGCCGCTCACCTCGCCGTGCCCGACGACATGGCCGACCTCGTCGTCGCTGCGGAGGGGGCCCTCCCGGCGTGGGTCGGTGAGGTGCGCGACGCGGCGGCCTTCCGTCGTACGACGACCGAGGCGACGGCCCAGGCGGCGACCGTCGCCCACGAGACCGCCGCTGCCGCGTCGGAGGCAGCACGAGCGCTGCAGACCGCGCGCAGCCGAGTGGTCGCTGCGGCCGAGACGGTCGAGCGCCTCGAGCCGGCGACCTCGCCCCACGACGACGACATGGCTCGTCTCGAGCAGGCCAGACACGCCGAGGGGCTGGGCCCGCTGGCCCGGCTGGTCGACGACCGGCAGCGGGTCCGCGGCGAGGCACAGGAGCGGGCGGGCGCCTCTCTCACGGCCGCCCGCGACGCAGGTCTCGACGTCGACGACCTCGCCAACGAGCTGGAGCGCGTCACCGACGAGCTGGCCTCGCGCACCGCCCTCCTGCCGACGGAGCAACGCTGGGCCGAGCTGCGCGACGAGCACGCCGACATCACCGACCTCCTCGAGTCGCTCACCGGTGACGAGGAGCTGGCCACGGCCGAGGCTGAGGTCGTCATCGCCCTCGTCCGCGACCTGACGGCGGTCGTCGAAGCTGCCGACGAGGCGCTGCGAGCCGAGCCGGCCGCGCAGGCCAGGGTCGAGGCGTCGACGAGTGTCGTCGCCGCTCTCGACGACGTCCTCCGCCTCACCGCCGAGCAGGCCTCCGCGGCGACCGACCACGATGCCGCACGGGCGCTCGTGGTCGACCTGCGCGAGCAGCTCCTGGACCTCCGCGAGCGACGCATCGCCGGCATGGCCGCCGAGCTGGCCGGTGCGCTCGCCGTCGGTGACGACTGCCCGGTGTGCGGCTCGGTCGAGCACCCTCATCCGGCGCGGTCCACCACTGCTCAGCCCGACACCGAGGCCGAGCGGGCCGCCCAGCACGCGGTCGACGACGCCCAGGCGGTCGAGCTGGCCCTCCATCTCCACCTGCGCGAGATCGAGGGGGCGCTCTCGACGGCACGGGCCGGTGCCGGAGACAGCGATCGGGAGGGTGCCATGGTGGCGCTCTCGGATGCCCAGGCCCGTCTGTCGTCGCTCCGTGCGCGGGTCGCCGCGGGGGCGACGGCGCGTCAGCGCCTCGCCGAGTCGACCACCAGGTCCGCTGACCTGGCCGCCAGCACCGGCGAGCGTCGGCTTCGCATCACCGAGCTCACGAAGGATCTCGAGCACCTCACCCGACAATGCCTCGACCTCGAGCGGGGTTTGGCCGAAGCCCGGGGCGAGCACCCCGAGCTCCGGTCCGCCGTGGAGGCACTCTCGGCCCGCAAGGACCTCGTGCGCGCCGTCCGCGCCGACACCGGCGGCCTCGACTCGGCCCGCGCGTCGTACGCCGAGGCACTGTCCGCTCTGGAGTCCGCCGCACTCGAGGCGGGGTTCTCGACCGGTGCCGAGGCGAGGCAGGCGCAGCTCGGCACCGAGGCCCTGTCGGCGCTCGAGGCGCAAGTCGACGAACGCCGTGCCCTCCTGACCGCGGCGCGGCAGATCCTCGACGAGCCCGACGCCTGGGAGCTCCTGACCACTCCCGAGCCGCAGGTGACCGCCATCGAGGCCGCCGCCGAGGCGGCAGCGGAGGCGCGCGAGGGGTGTCGGGCCGGCGCGCAGGCCGCCGCGCGCACCGCCGAGCGCGTCCACCGCCTCGGCGACGAGCTCGAGTCCGCGCTCGCCGACTGGGCCCCTCTGCGCGAGGAGCTGGCGCTGGCGACCCGGGTCGCCTCCTTCGCCGACGGGAAGGCGCCGGACAACCGCCTGCAGATGCGGCTGTCGGCCTACGTCCTGGCCCATCGGCTCTCGCAGGTCGTCGCCGCCGCCAACGCCCGCCTCGCCGGCATGAGCGACCGGCGGTACTCCCTGGAGCACGTGGGCCGGCGCGGCGCTGGCGAGCGACGCGGTGGCCTCAGCCTGGTGGTGCGCGACGACTGGTCGGGCGAGTCGCGTGACCCGGCGACGCTCTCGGGCGGCGAGACCTTCGTGGTGTCGTTGGCGCTGGCCTTGGGCCTTGCCGACGTGGTCGCCCACGAGGCTGGTGGCATCGACCTCCAGACGCTCTGCGTCGACGAGGGGGTCGGTGCTCTCGATGCCGAGACTCTCGACGACGTGCTTGACATCCTCGACACCCTCCGCGAGAACGGCCGCGCCGTCGGCGTCGTGAGCCACGTCGCCGAGATGCGCGACCGCATCCCCACCCAGCTGGTCGTCGGCAAGGCACGCACGGGGTCCACGCTCCGCGTGGTCGCCCGAGACGGATAGGTTCGGGGGCATGCCTGGTCTGGATCCCGGTTTCGCAACCCTCCCCTACCGCGCCCTGGGCGATGCCGCGCTCGAGCGGGCCCGCGACCTCGGAGCGACCCACGCCGACTTCCGGTTCGAGCGCGTGCGGTGGCAGGACGTCCGGGTGCGGGACGCCGCACTGCAGGGCACGGCCGACGACCAGGATCTCGGCTTCGCGGTTCGGGTGATCCACGACGGCGCCTGGGGGTTCGCCTCGGGAGTCCACCTCACCGTCGAGGAGGCGGTCCGGGTCGCCGAGGCGGCGATCGAGGTGGCGAAGGTCTCGTCGGCGCTGACCACCGTCCCGGTCGAGATCGCGGACGAGCCCGTCCACGACGACGTGACCTGGGTGTCGTCGTACCTGCACGACCCGTTCGAGGTCTCGGTCCACGACAAGGCAGCAGTGCTCCTCGACTGGACCTCCCGGCTGCGTGCGCATCCTGCTGTCCAGCACGCCACCGCCGAGGTGCTCCAGGTCCACGAGAACAAGTACTACGCAGATCTCGCCGGCACCCGCACCACCCAGCAGCGGGTGCGCCTGCTGCCCACGTTCACCGCGATGGGCTCCGACGACCAGCGTGGCGTGTTCGACGACATGACCTCGATCGCGCCGCCGGCCGGCCGTGGCTGGGAGTACGTCGTGGGCGCGGCGGCCGACGGAGCGTGGGACTGGGACGCCGAGCTGGCCGCGGTGCCCGACCTTCTCGCCGAGAAGCTCGCTGCCCCGACCGTCGAGGCGGGGGTCTACGACCTCGTCGTCGACCCGTCGAACCTCTGGCTCACCATCCACGAGTCGATCGGCCATGCCACCGAGCTCGACCGCGCTCTCGGATACGAGGCCAACTACGCCGGCACCTCCTTCGCCACGATCGACAAGCTCGGCACCCTGCAGTACGGCTCGTCCGTCATGCACGTCACCGGTGACCGCACCGTCGACCACGGGTTGGCCACGATCGGGTATGACGACGAGGGAGTCGCCACCCAGAGCTGGGACATCGTCCGCGACGGCGTGCTCGTCGGCTACCAGCTCGACCGGCCGATGGCCCACCTCCACCCAGAGCTGAACCCTTACGACGGGGCCGGACGCTCCAACGGCTGTGCCTACGCCGACTCCCCCGGCCACATCCCCATCCAACGGATGGCGAACGTCTCCTTGCAGCCCTCCCCCGACGACGTCTCCACCGAGGATCTCATCGGGCGAGTGGAGCACGGCCTGTACGTCGTGGGTGACAAGTCGTGGTCGATCGACATGCAGCGCTTCAACTTCCAGTTCACCGGCCAGCGCTTCTACGCCATCCGTGACGGCCGGCTCGCCGGACAGGTCCGCGACGCGGCGTACCAAGCGACCACGACCGACTTCTGGGGCTCGATGGAGGCCGTCGGAGGCGCGTCGACCTGGGTCCTGGGCGGGGCCTTCAACTGCGGCAAGGCCCAGCCCGGCCAGGTCGCGTCGGTCAGTCATGGCTGCCCGTCGGGGCTGTTTCGCGACGTACGCATCCTCAACACCGACGAAGAGGGAGCGCACTGATGGCCGCCACCACCACCGTGCAGCAGCTCGTCGAGCATGCACTCGCCGTCAGCATGGCCGATAACTGCATCGTGATCGCTCATCACACCACGAGCGCCAACCTGCGCTGGGCGAACAACACCCTGACCACCAACGGCGCCATGAAGCGCATCGACGTCGCCGTGGTCTCGTTCGTCCGCGCGGCCGGCGGCGCGGCGACGGGCTCGAGGTCGGGCAGCGTGACGACCCTGGAGCAGGTGGAGGCGCTGGTCGCGGCCGCCGACTCCGAGGCTCGCGCGGCCGATCCTGCCCGCGACGCCCAGGACCTGGTCACCGGCGACGCCGCCGGCGACTGGGACGACCCGCCTGCCGAGACCGACATCCACGTCTTCGACACCCTGGCTCCCGCTCTGGGAGAGGCGTTCGCGCGAGCACGCGCGGGGCGACGGGTGCTCTACGGCTTCGTCGACCACCGCGTCACCACGACGTACGTCGGGTCGTCGACCGGGCTGCGGCTCCGCCACGTGCAGCCGACGGGTCACTACGGCTGCACCGGCAAGAGCGCCGACCTCACCGACAGTGCCTGGGTCGGTGGCGCGACGCGCGACTTCGCCGGCGTCGACCCGCTGGCCGTGGAGGCGGAGCTCGAGCGTCGGCTCGGGTGGGGCGCGCGGCAGGTGGACCTTCCCGCCGGGCGCTACGACACGATCCTGCCGCCGAGCGCGGTAGCCGACCTGATGATCGACGCCTACTGGTACGCCGGTGCCCGCGATGCCCACGACGGGCAGTCGGTCTACAGCCGCCGAGGCGGCGGCACCCGGATCGGAGAGTCGGTAGCGCGTCCCGAGGTGACGCTGTCCTCCGACCCTGCCTACCCGGGGCTCGAGTGCGCGCCCCGCGTCGTCGTGGCGTCGTCCGGCAGCGACCAGTCGGTCTTCGACAACGGACTGCCACTGGAGCGCACCGAGTGGATCGGGCAGGGCAGCCTCGAGGCCCTTCGTCAGACCCGCGAGACCGCCGCACTGACCGGGCAGCCGGTCACGCCGGCGATCGACAACCTCGTCCTCGACGTCGGCGGCGCGAGCGGCTCCGTCGAAGACCTCGTCGCGGCCACCGAGCGCGGCCTCCTGCTGACCTGCCTGTGGTACATCCGGGCGGTCGACCCGCAGACTCTGCTCCTGACCGGTCTCACCCGCGACGGCGTCTACCTCGTCGAGCACGGCGAGATCACCGGTGCGGTCAACAACTTCCGCTTCAACGAGAGCCCGGTCGACCTGCTACGGCGGTTCACCCAGGCGTCGGCCACCGTGCCGACGTTCAGCCGCGAGTGGGGCGACGACTACTTCTCCCGCACTGCGATGCCCGCGCTGCGCGTGCCCGACTTCAACATGTCCAGCGTCTCCCAGGCCCGCTGACCCCTCCCTTCCCTCCCGATACTTCGCAGCAAATGGCACCTCCGTGACCGGCGTGTCGGGTGCCAAACGCTGCGAAGTATCGGTCAGCGGCCGACCACCCGGAAGCGTGGGGAGGTGCCGAGCGACTGGTAGCCGTCGTCGAGGAGCAGCCGGGCGACGTACCGGCCGGGCGGCAACGGCCAGGGCTCGGTTCCCTCGCCGAGGTAGGCACCCTTCTGGAAGGTCACCGAGCCCACGACCTTGGTGTGGGTGTAGAGGTAGTCGAGGTAGGTGCTGACCCCGCCGCAGACGCGGTGGCAGGGGAACAGCCCGATCCAGTCCAGGTTGTTGCCCTGCGCACGGGTCCAGTGGATCCGGATCGGCTCTCCGACCCGGTAGGTATGCCGGTCGGATCGCAGCTGTGAGCGACTCGAGGCGCGGTACACCCAGACCGGTGCCGTGGCCTCGGTCCGTCCGGTCGCGCTGTCGCGCAGCACGACGTCGTACCGCCCGGGGCGCAGGTGGGCGGTCCGGATCGACACCACACCGTCACGACGACCCCTGGCGTTCGCCTGACGCAGCAGGCGATGCTGGCTTCCGGCCGGCCGGAGGCCCACCACCTCTCCCGGCAGGCCGTGCGCGTGGAAGCGCACGTGGAGGCGGTGCGGCCCCGTGATGACGCGGCGGTTGCCCGGCGACACCATGATCGGTGCTCGAGCCGGAGTCACGTCGAACGTCGACACCACTCCACGGTGGTCGCTGGGGTAAGGCTTGTGGAACGTGATGTCGGCCTGGTGGTCGCCCTTCTCTCCCAGCAGCTTGCTGGAGACCGCCGTCGACGGGCCGGAGTGGAGCACCCAGTCGATCCGGTCGGAGAAGTCGTACTTGCGTGTCTCGGGGCCGCCGGGCGACCACGTGAACCCGGGGTCCTTGACGGGGTCCGGGTGGATCTCCCGGTAGGAGTCGCGGAAGCCCGCGTCGGCGAGCGTCTTGCTGGCCGGCCATTTCAGGGAGTAAGGGACCAGCTTCCGCTCCTTCGCCGCGGCCGGTGTCCAGTCCAGGTACGACGGGCTGTTGAAGTCGCCGGTGAGGAACACCGGGACGCCCTTCTTGGCCAGCCTCGGCAGCTTGGCGAGCACCGGCTTCAAGGCCGGCACCCGCAAGGTGCGCTCGAGGTGCAGCACGCGCTGACGCGACCACCCCGCGCGAACCCGGTAGGGACCGTACGGCGTGGAGGGCAGGTGCGTGTTCGCGACGGCGATCACCCGCCCGGGAACGGGCTCGACGTAGGTGAACACGCCTTCGCTGTGCGGCGGGTCGAGGATCGGGAACCGCGAGATCACATGCGCCCGAGGGCTCGAGTACCAGCCGAGCAGGTCGGCCAGCCGGCGGGTGTTCTGCTCGGCCTCCTGGACCCCGACGACATCCGCCCCGCTGACCTTGATGACGTGCGCCAGGCGGTGCAGGGCCTTGGGGCAGCCGTTCGCGACGGGGCAGAAGTCTCCGGTCGCGAGGTCGTAGTCGTCTCCCCCGTAGAAGATGTTCTGGGTCATCACCGAGACCCGCACGGGCGCCAGGACCCGCTGGGCCGTCCGCGTCGACGCCCCTGGATCGGCCGCGACCGGCGCGGCGAGGGGTGCCGCGACGAGCACCCCCGCCGTCAGCGAGAGCGTGGCGAGGAACGGGCCGACGAACCGGTGTGAGCGCACCTGCCGAGTATGGACCTGTTGACTGAATGACGGAACAGTCAATCGCTCCCCCGATACTTCGCAGCGTCTGGCACCTCTCGTACGGCGTGTCGCGGTGCGAAGTGCTGCGAAGTATCCGTCAGGGGCCGCCGGGGATGGGGGCCGCGGGGTCGTAGGGCGTGCGGGTGAGGACGAACGTGGCACAGACCAGGTGGCTCACCGAGCCGTCGTCGCGGCGTACGACGTCGAGCGTCTCGCCGGCGAGATAGCCCGCGGTGCCGACGACCTCGCCTTCGCGCAGCTCGAAGCGACACCACACGTCGTCGCCCCGGCCGAGCACGAGCACACCGTCGTCCAGCGTAAGGGCGAAGGGGGTGTTGCCCCAGTGCCAGACGCCGAGCGCGTCCGCCACCTCGGCCGGCACCGTCAGGGTAGGCCGCCAGGCCCGCGGCAAGGTCGGCTCGGCGCTGTCGAGCTCTTCGAGCAGGTCGCGGGCCAGTCCTCCGGGGGCGAGGCCAGCGGTGGCGTTGCTGAGCAGCACGGCACCGGTCCCGCGGGTCCGGTCCACCAGACAGGCCGCGAGGAACCCGGGCATCGACCCCGTGTGTCCGGCCAGCAGCCCTGAGCCTCCGCGTCCGAGCTGGAAGCCCAGCCCGTACGCCGACTCCAGGGCGTCGTGCCGGTCACCCGACTGCGGGTGGGAGGCGAGCTCCAGCCAGGTCGCGTCGAGCACGTCCGGATGTCCGGCGCCGAGGAAGGCGGCGTACCGCGCCAGGTCGCCGATCGTCGACCACAGCTGGCCGGCCGGTGCCATGGCGGCCGTGTCGGTGGCCGGCTCGGGGGTGAGGGTGCCGGCGTACGGGTCGACGCTCCAGCCCTGGGCGGCAGGCGCCTCGGGGAGATACGTCGTGCGGTGCAGGCCGAGCGGCTCGAGGATCGACGCCCGGACCGCGGCGTACCAGCTGGTGCCGTGCAGTACGGCGGCCATCTGACCGAGGAGGGCGAAGCCGAGGTTGGAGTAGTGGTACTGCTGTCCGGCCGGGAAGACGCCGTGGGCGTCGTCATGGGCAGCGACGAGGCCGTCCCAGTCGACACCGTCGGACCGCTCCCACCATGACCCGTTCGGCTCCGCCTGCATCCCCGAGGAGTGGGACAGCAGTGACCTCAGCGACCGGTCGGCGTATCCGACGTCGCCGAGCACGTCGGAGGCCGGCTGGGCGAGGTCGAGGCGGCCGTCGCGCACGAGCTGCAGCACGAGCACGGCGGTGAAGGTCTTGGTGATCGACCCGATGCGGTACTGGACGTCGGTGAGGTCGCGCACGCCCTCGAGGTCGCCGTACCGGCCGGACCACACGAGGTCGCCGTCGCGCACCACCCCCGCGACGAGCGAGGGCAGCCGGCCTGCCGACTGCCGTCGCGCGAGGTGCTCCAGGAGCCGGCGCGCCGTCGTGTCGGCGACGCCGGTCGTCATGACGGAACCTCGGAGTCGCCCGCCTCCGCGAAGGCCTCGGGAGGTGGGCACGAGCACACGAGGTGACGATCGCCGTAGGCCTGGTCGACGCGGGCGACGGGGGGCCAGTACTTGTCGGGGTCGGGCCCGGTCGGGAACGCCGCGATCTCGCGCGGGTAGGCGCGGTCCCAGTCACCCACGATGGCGCGGGTGGTGTGCGGCGCACCGCGCAGTGGTGACTTGTCGACACTCCACTCGCCTCGCTCGACCTGCTCGATCTCGGCCCGGATCGCCAGCATGGCGTCACAGAACCGGTCGATCTCGGCGAGATCCTCGGACTCGGTCGGCTCGACCATCAGAGTGCCCGCGACCGGGAACGACATGGTCGGCGCGTGGAAGCCGTAGTCGATCAGCCGCTTGGCCACGTCGTCGACGGTCACACCCGAGGCCTTGGTCAGTCCCCGGAGATCGAGGATGCACTCGTGGGCGACGAGACCGCCATGGCCCTTGTAGAGCACCGGGAAGGCCTCGTCGAGGCGGGACGCGACGTAGTTGGCCGCCAGGACCGCCGTCGCGGTGGCCCGACGGAGCCCGTCTGCGCCCATCATCTTGATGTAGGCCCACGAGATGGGCAGGATCCCGGCCGAGCCGTACGGTGCCGCACTGACCGCGCCGATGCCCTCGCGCCGGTCGGCGTCGGGGTGCTGGTGGTGGGTCGGGAGGTACGCCGCGAGGTGGGCGCGCACCGCGACCGGCCCGACGCCCGGCCCGCCGCCGCCGTGGGGGATGCAGAACGTCTTGTGCAGGTTGAGGTGGGACACGTCGCCGCCGAACTCACCGGGCCGGGCGTAGCCCAGCAGCGCGTTGAGGTTGGCGCCGTCGACGTAGACCTGGCCACCGGCCTCGTGCACGATCGAGCAGAGGTCGGTGATGGTGTCCTCGTAGGCGCCGTGCGTCGACGGGTAGGTGACCATGATGGCGGCCAGGTCGTCGCGGTGCTCCTGGCAGACCCGACGCAGGTCGTCGAGGTCGACCGAGCCGTCCTCGGTGGCCGGCACCACGACGACGCGCATCCCGGCCATCACCGCGGACGCGGCGTTGGTGCCGTGCGCGGACGAGGGGATGAGGCAGACGTCGCGCGCGGGCTGGCCCAGCGCACGGTGGTAGCCGCGGATCGCGAGCAGTCCGGCCAGCTCTCCCTGCGAGCCGGCATTGGGCTGGAGAGACACGCGGTCGTAGCCGGTCGCCTCGGCGAGCATCGCCTCCAGCTCACCGATCAGCTCGTGGTAGCCCTCGGCATCGCCGGCTGGGGCGAACGGGTGGAGGTCGGCGAAGCCCGGCATCGAGACCGGCTCCATCTCGGTGGTCGCGTTGAGCTTCATGGTGCACGAGCCGAGCGGGATCATGCCGCGGTCGAGGGCGTAGTCGCGGGCCGAGAGGGTACGCAGGTAGCGCAGCATCTGGGTCTCGCTCCGGTGTTGCGAGAACACCTCGTGGGTGAGGTACGGCGTGCTGCGGGTCAGTGCCTCGGGGAGGTGGCCGTGCGTGCTCCAGCCGCCGACCTCGGCGTCCCCGAGAATCGCTCTGACGACGGCGACGACGTGCTCCTGGCGGGTGGTCTCACCGATGCTGACCTGGACGTGGTCGTCGTCCACCTGGTGGAGGTGGATCCCGGCCTCTCGGGCCCGCTCACGCACGTCGGCGGCGCGGCTCGGCACCGGGACCAGCACCGTGTCGAAGAACTCGTCGTGGACGACCTCCACTCCCCCGGCCCGGAGCATCGCCGCGAGCACCGACGCCCGCTCGTGCAGCTGCTCCGCGATGGCGCGCAGCCCTTCGGGGCCGTGGTAGACGGCGTACATCGAGGCAACGACGGCGAGCAGCACCTGAGCGGTGCAGATGTTGGAGGTCGCCTTGTCGCGGCGGATGTGCTGCTCGCGCGTCTGCAGGGCCAGGCGGTACGCCGGGCGCCCCTCGGCGTCGACCGAGACCCCGACCAGCCGACCGGGCAGATGGCGCTCCAGCCCGGCGGCCACCGACATGTACCCGGCGTGCGGGCCGCCGTAGAACATCGGGACGCCGAACCTCTGCGACGACCCCACGACGACGTCGGCCCCGAGCTCACCGGGCGACTCGAGCAG
>DATBBE010000205.1:0-9455 GCA_036271155.1 Nocardioides sp.
GCACCGTCGTGACCCAGACGCCGATCCTCCACGTCGACATGGACGCCTTCTATGCCAGCGTCGTCGTCCGTGACCGCCCCGACCTGCGGGGTGTCCCCGTCATCGTCGGCGGGGGCTACCGCGGCGTCGTGCTGTCCGCCGACTACCTCGCCCGCACCACCGGCGTGCGCTCCGGGATGCCGATGACCCGCGCCCGGAGGCTGTGCCCGGAGGCGGAGGTCGTCCCACCCGACTTCGACACGTTCACGACGGTGTCCGCCTCGGTGATGGAGAACTTCCGGCGGGTCACCCCGCTGGTCGAGGTGCTGTCACTGGACGAGGCGTTCCTCGACGTCCGTGGCTCGACGCGCCGGCTCGGCCCGCCGGTCGAGATCGCCGAGCGGCTCCGCGCCACCATCCACGACGAGCAGGGCATCACCTGCTCGGTCGGCGTGGCCGCGTCGGTGACGATGGCGAAGATGGCGAGCCGCTGGGCCAAGCCCGACGGTGTCTTCGTCTGCGCGCCGGCCTCGGTGACCACACTGCTCCACCCGCTCGACGTCGCCGAGCTGTACGGCGTCGGCGAGAAGACCAGCGAGCTGCTCCATCGGCTCGGACTGGTCACCGTCGGCGACATCGCGCACACCCCGGTGCGCACCCTCCAGCGTGCGGTGGGCGACCATCTCGGCCGCCATCTCCATGACCTCGCCTGGGGCATCGACGATCGCCAGGTCATCGCCCGCAACACCAGCTCCTTCTCCTACCTGGGCGACCCCGACAAGTCCATGGGCGCCAGCGAGACCTTCGGCCACGACACCGACGACCGCGAGGTGATCGTCCGCGAGCTGCTGCGCCTCACCGACCGGGTCGCCACTCGGATGCGCGTCGCCGGCCTGGCCGGGCGCACGGTCACGATCACCGTGCGGTTCGCCGACTTCACCACGATCACCCGTTCCCGCACCCTGGCCGAGGCCACCGACGTCACCCAGGAGGTCTTCCGCGAGGCGGTCCGGTCCTACGACGCACTGGGCCTGCAGCGGGCCCGGATCCGGTTGGTCGGGGTGAGGCTGGAGGGGCTCGTGCCCCGCGCACGCGTCCACCGGCAGCTCGAGCTCGGTCAGCGCGACCACGGCTGGTCCGATGCCGACCGTGCTGCCGACCGGGTCGTCCGCAGGTTCGGGGCCGGCACCGTCCGTCCGGCCAGTCTGCTTCCGGTGAGCCTGCGTGAGTGAGTGAACACCGGAGTGAACACCGGAATGAACAACGGGTCACGGGGTACGAACAGATAGTCACAATTTCATCCGGCTGCCTACCGGATGCCGGAGTGGCTGCTTACACTGGCCGAAGAGGCCGTTGACACCGCGTGAGGGGAGGTTCCCGTGCCGCTCTCCGAGGAAGAGTTGCGAGCCCTGGAGCAGATGGAACGCGCCCTCGTCCAAGAGGACCCCAAGCTCGCCTCCACCCTTCGTGGCACCAATCTGCGCCGCGCCGCACAACGCCGCGCCGTCCTGGCCGGTGTCTGCTTCGTGGCCGGGCTCGCAGTGCTGATGGCCGGAGCCATCGGAGGGATCACCCTGGTCGGTGTGCTCGGCTTCGTGATCATGCTGGCATCGGCGACCGTCGGCCTCGCGGCCATCCGGGGCAGCTCGGGCGGTCACAGCCCGGCCACCCATGGAGGTCATCAGCCGAGCTCGATGCTCGATCGCTTCGGCTCCTCGTGGCGGCGGCGCCACGACAACGAGAGCTGAGCACGTCCGCAGCGAGCTTGCCGGCACGCCGACCATGACCTCCGCCGGGCCGACCTGACCGACCGCTCCGGCCAGAGAATGCGCTCCCGGTCAGCCGACGTGGTCGACGACGCCACCGGCAGCCACGGCTTCCGGTGCTCGCTCGAGCTCTGCCTGGGCAGCGGCACGGCGAGCGCGGCCGAACAGCGAGCGGGGGAGCCAACGGGCCCGGCGCAGCGCCGAGCGGGTGCAGCCGTGCTCGAGCGACGTGACACACGTGCGTACGTCGTCGGCCAGGCCACCGGGGACGTCCTCGGCGTACCGGGCGTAGCGCACGCGCTCCAGCGTCAGCACGATCCGGTCGAGGGCGTCCTCGGCGCCCGGTGCGATCCCGCGTCCGCGCGGGGGTCGCACCAGCGGCGCGCCGTCCGGCTCCGGCCCGAACCAGGCCGACAGCAGGTAGCCGGTCTCGTGGGGTGAGCGACCGGCGGGCCAGCCGGCGCCCAGGTCGAGCGCGGAGTCCCGCAGCTCCACCCACGCCTCCTCGACGCCACCTGCCAGCCGCCGGCTACGGCGAGCCCGGCGGATCGCGCTGGGCACCAGGCCGATCACGCCGATCAGGCCGAGCACCAGCAGGACGACGAGGATCGCCACCCACGGAACGTCCGTGCCACTGTGGCCGCCACCGGTCTGCGACGCCTGCAGGCCCTTGTTGGCCGCGGCGGCGCTGGTCGGGTCGGTGGTGAACTTTCCGCCTCCGCTGCTGGGGCCACCAGTCGGGTTGTGCGGCTTCTTGACCTTCGCGGTGGTGTAGATGGGCGGGGTCCCCGTGCGGCCGGCCGGCGTCGGTTCGAAGCGCACCCAGCCCGACCCGCGGAAGTAGACCTCGGGCCAGGCGTGCATGTCGTAGGCGCTGTACACCCACTCGTCGGGGCCCGCCTTCTTCGGAGACAGGAAGCCGATCGCCACGCGGGACGGCATGTCGAGGGTGCGCGCCATCACCGCGAAGGCCGCAGCGAACTGCTCGCAGTACCCGACCCGGCCGTTCTTGCCCGGGGTCAGGAACTGCATCAGCGCGTCGTTGCCGTCGCCCGCCTGGGTCTTGAGGCTGTAGCGGAAATGGGTGCGGAACCAGTTCTGCAGCATCACGGCTCGCTCGAACCGCGAGCCGGCGTTCTTGGTGACCTTCACGGCCGTGCTCGAGATGTAGGGCGGCAGGGTGCTGGGGAGAGCGGTGTAGGGCTCCTGGATGGTCTCCGGCGGGGTCAGCGACTGGATCATCGAGTAGCTCGACAGCTGGGGGTTCTGCGCCTGCATCGTCCAGGTCAGGCCGGCGGTGTCGGTCGAGTCGTTGGTGGAGATGAAGTCCATCGTCGAGCCGTCCCAGTGCCAGTCACCGGTGGCGGTGACACTGGTGGCGGGGAACTGCGTGGGCAGCCAGGTCGAGTGGAAGGCCCTCGTGGCGGTGACGCGGTAGTTGTAGGGGTCACTCGGCACGTTGGCGGCGAGCCCTTGCTCGGAGTACGGCAGGAGCCCCGAGGCGGTCTGGTCGGAGACGATCGCCCGGTCGCCGCTGGTCCACTCCACCCCGTTGAAGTCGTTGAGCACCGCGATCCGCAGGTACGACGGGTTGGGGTCGTCGGTGTGGATGTCCAGGAGCGGGATGTTCTTGCCCCGGTGGAGGTTGCGCCGCATGTCGGCGGTCGGGTTCACCACCTTGACGCCGTTGCCCTTGCCGCCCGGGCCGAACAGGCCCAGACCGTCGAGGTGGAGGGTCGGGATGAAGACCGGCAGGATCACCGCGAGGACGACCGCCGCGCCGCCCACGGTGGTGGCGCTGGTCCGGCTGGCGCCGTTGCGCACCCCGAAGCCCTGCGGATCGGCGGCCGCGGCCACCGGGCCACCGAGCGGTCGCCCCCACCGCGTGATGTGTGCCGACTCGTGCAGGAACATCATCAGCAGGAAGCCACCGGCGGCGAACAGGAAGACCAGCCAGGACACGCCACTGCCGATGACGCTGATCGGCACGCAGTAGACCGCGAGCAGGGGCAGACCCGCCAGGGGGACCCGCCGCAACCAGCAGGCGAGCAGGTCCACCACGAGCAGGGCCAGGGCCCCGCACGGGATCAGCAGCGGGGCCAGGCTGGGCAGGCTCGACGGGATGGGCGGCTGGTAGGTCTCGGCGGTGGTCCAGGCGTCGGCGACCCGGTCGGCGAGGTGGTGGCCGCTGGAGACCGGATGGATCGGCGAGCCGCCCAGCATCAGCCAGACCAGCACCGCGATCACGAGCACGTGGAGAAGGGCGCCCGTGCGGCGGGGGAGCGGTGCGGCCCGGAGGACCACTCCGACCACCGGCACGGCGATCGCGACCACGATCAGGGGTCCGAGGAACTGCCCCCAGAGGTCGCTGAAGCCACGCCAGGACAGCATGGTGAACCACGTCGTGGCCGCGGCGACGGCCGCCAGGGGCAGGTCGCGGCGGGCATCGGCTGACAGCCCTCTCATGGGTGACTCATCTCTCCCCCTGCATGACCGGCCGGATCTCCTCGACGCCGCCGGATCGGGCGGCGTGGGCGCTGGTGCGGCCGAGGTCCTGCCAGACGAGGTCGAGCCGGTCGCGCGGGCGAAGGGTGACCGCACGCCAGCCCTGTCGGACCAGCAGGGGACGCGCGGAGTTCAGCACCGAGCTCAGCCCGGCGCCGCTGGCAGGTGCCCACGCCGAGACATCGAGGGCCAGGGCCAGGGCGGTGCCGGCGTGGTGGTGCATCCGGCGCAGCATCGGGCCGTCCGCCTCGGTGATGGCGCCGATGACCGCGAGCAGCAGACCCCCGTGGGTCGACTCCGCGAGCCAGCCCGTGTCGATCCGGGCGTTGGTCACCGGCTGGACGACGGCCAGGGCCTCGAGCATCGCGCGGGTGTTGAGCTCGGCGTCCCGCGTGTGCCAGGTGGTGCTCAGATCGTCGCCGGACGAGGTGACCAGACGGACGGTGAACCCTCGCTGGCCCAGATGCACGGCGATCGAGGCCGCTGCGGAGACGGCGGCCTCGAGCGACGAGGCGATGCCCTGCCCCTGGTGAGCGGAGAGCCGGTTGTCGACGAAGAGGGTGGCCCGCGACTGCCAGGGCTGCTCCTCGCGGCGCACCATCAGCTCGCCCACCCGCGCCGAGCTGCGCCAGTGGACCCGGCGCAGGTCGTCGCCTCGGCGGTACTCGCGCACCGTGACGTCCTCGGCACTGCCGATCGCGAAGGCACGCGGCCGGTTGTCACCCGATCCGGTCCAGGCTCCGCCGAGCGGGATCGGGGGCAGGGCGACCGTGCGCGGCGTGACGGTGAGCGAGGCGGTGCTGCGGAAGGAACGGCCCAGCTCGACCAGGCCGAACGGGTCACTGACCCGGACGCTCATCGGGCCGATCTCGTAGCGGCCCCGGACGTCGGACCGCACCTGGTAGGTCGCGTGTCGGCGCCAGCCGTGGCCGATGCCGTCGAGGACGAAGCGAGGGCGGGTGCCGAGGACGTAGGGGACATGGTCCTCGAGCATCAGCACACCCGACGGCGTACGCCCCTCGTTGGTCATCGTCAGCTGCACCGTGGCGGGCTGACCGGCGACCACGGTCTGCGGCCCGACGCTGCGCACGAGCGCGAGCCGGTAGCGGCTGCGGCCGAGGGTGAGGGCGGTGAGCAGGGGCAGGGCGGCGATGAGTACGCCGACGCGGGTGAGGGTCGGCTGCCCCAGGAGGACCGCGCACACCACTGCGGTGATCCCCGCAGCGAGGAACGCCCGTCCGCGGA
Organism: Nocardioides sp.; assembly: GCA_036271155.1. Lineage (GTDB taxonomy): Bacteria > Actinomycetota > Actinomycetes > Propionibacteriales > Nocardioidaceae > Nocardioides. The sequence goes on from DATBBE010000205.1 coordinate 5,496, forward strand.
CGGTCAGACCGGACAGGGCCTCACGCACGGGTCCCCTCGGGGACCGGCACGGAGGCGATCAGGCTCTCCAGGATGTTGGCGGTGGTGCGCCCGCCCATCGCCGCCTCGACACTGGGCAGGAGCCGGTGGGTGAGCACCGTGGGGGCGAGGCCGAGGACGTCGTCGGGCAGGACGTAGTCGCGACCCTGGATCGCGGCCGACGCCTTGGCAGCCCGCACCAGGTGGAGCGAGGCACGGGGCGAGGCGCCGAGTGCCAGCTCCGAGGTACGACGGGTGGCCGCCGTCAGCGCGACGGTGTAGCGCTGGACTGCCTGCGAGACGTGCACCTGGGTGACGATCTCGGTCAGCTTGCGGATCTCGAGGGCGTCGGTCACCGGCTCGAGATCGTCGAGCGGGTTGGACATGGTGTGCGAGTCGAGCATCGCGATCTCGGCGGCCTCGACCGGGTAGCCGACGGACAGGCGGACCATGAACCGGTCGCGCTGGGCCTCGGGGAGGGCGTAGGTGCCCTCCATCTCGATCGGGTTCTGCGTCGCGATCACCATGAACGGCGCATCGAGGAGGTACGTCGTGTTGTCGACGGTGACCTGACGCTCCTCCATGCACTCCAGCAGCGCGGACTGGGTCTTCGGCGAGGCGCGGTTGATCTCGTCGCCGACCACGATGTTGGCGAAGACGCCACCGGGACGGAACTCGAACTCGCGCGACTCCTGGTTGTACACCGAGACCCCGGTGACGTCGGACGGCAGCAGGTCGGGCGTGAACTGGATCCGCCGGACCGAGCTGTCGATGCTGCGTGCCAGTGACTTGGCCAGCATCGTCTTGCCGACCCCGGGCACGTCCTCGATCAGGAGGTGGCCCTCGGCCAGGAGCACGGTGATCGCCGAGGAGATGACGTCGGGCTTTCCCTCGATGACGCGCTTGATGTTGTCGCGGACCTTTTCGACCACCCTGCCGAGGGTGTCCAGATCGGCCCCCTGAGAAATCGGACCAGGCACAAGCCGTCCCTTCCTTCTCTGTTCGCGCCCGCTGGTTGTCGCGAGCCCACCCGTGCGACCCACCCCGGGCGCACTCGGGCGGCCGGCCGGACGGGTCGTGCAGGACAACCTACGTGTCGAACCCCACGATGGTTCTGACTCCCGGGATAACGGTTCGGTTGCAGGTCGCCTCGAAGTCGCCTGCGGGCGCCCACGACGACCGCCCACCCTCTCGGACGGCGTCCGTCCACCCTTCCCCTCCCCGTGGCGTCTGTCAGCGGCCTGCGCGCCCCACCGCGCTCCACCCGGCACCCCCGCGGCACTCGGCCGTGCGTCGTCGTCTCGCGCGGCAGGCCGCTGACCTGCGCCGATGCGACCTACGCCGGGGCGCGCGGTGGGGGAGAGGGACGCCCAGCCCCCAGCGCCCCAGATGGCCGGCCGGACTGCCTCCGCGCGGGGGACACGACGCGCATGGGGTGAAAGTGGTTGACGGTGGAGCAAAGTGGAGTACAGTGGCGGAAAGTGGAGGACGGGTCGAGTCAGGTGGAGGTGCCCGGATGTTCGTGGGCTCCTACACCCCGAAGCTGGATGAGAAGAACCGGCTCTTCCTGCCCGCCAAGTTCAGGGACCAGCTCGCGGAGGGACTCGTGGTGACGAAGGGCCAGGACTTCTGCCTCAACGTCTTCCCGATCGCCGACTTCGCCGCGATGACCAACCGCATCCAGGAGGCTCCGCTCACCGTCCGCCAGGCGCGTGAGTACGGCCGGTTCCTGGCGATGCGGGCCACCGAGGACAAGCCCGACAAGCAGGGCCGGATCACCATTCCGCCGCTGCTGAAGGAGTACGCCGGCTTCGACCGCGAGGTCGTCGTGATCGGCGCGCTCAACCGGGTGGAGATCTGGGACCCGGACCGGATCGCCGCCTGGGAGGACGAGCACAGCCAGACGTTCGCCGAGATGAGCGAGGACGTCTTCCCGGCCTGACCGGGTCGCACGACACACACAACACCACAGAGGGATTCGCACAGCGAGGTCTCGTGCCCGCTCCCGTCATCTGGGGCACCTTCCCCGGCTCCAGACGACCTTCCCCATTCGAACCCGATCGCCACCCCATGAGGCACGGGTCTCGAGGGAGCGGGCAGGGACCTGACTGGGCGAATCCCGTTCCCGAAACAACAGCCCATCCGTCAGTGACATCGAAGTGCCATCGAGCGGGGTCGAAACCGATGAGTCTCACATCCACCGCAGCATCCGTCGCCGGGCGCAGTCCCGACGCGCTGACGGGAGCCGCGGGCGCTGACGGGGCGCGCCGGGTGCGTCACCAGGCTCGCGACGCGGTGGCCCTGATGATGTTCTCCGCGGCCGCCTCGACGGCCGTTGCCGGTGCCTTCGTGCTGCTCACGCACCTCTCCCCGGCCGGGCGCTAGGCCGGACGATGACCACGCCCACCCACGCCCCGGTGCTCCTCGACCGGGTCGTTGCCCTCCTGCACCCTGCGCTCGACCACGACGGCGCGGTCCTCGTCGACGCGACGCTCGGGCTGGGCGGACACAGCGAGGCGGTCCTCACCCGCTGCGGCCTGGCCCGCGTCGTCGGGATCGACCGCGATCCCGAGGCCCTCCGGCTGGCCGGCGAGCGGCTCGCTCCGTTCGCCGACCGGTTCACCGGCGTCCACGCGACGTACGACGAGATCCCCGACGTGCTCACGGACCTGGGGCTGGGTCACGCGGACGGCGTGCTGTTCGACTTAGGGGTCTCCTCGATGCAGCTCGACGTCGCCGAGCGGGGCTTCGCCTACCGCGAGGACGCACCCCTCGACATGAGGATGGACCCGACCTCCGGGCCCACCGCGGCCGACGTCCTCAACACCTATCCGCGAGCCGAGCTCACCCGCGTGCTCCGGGAGTACGGCGAGGAGCGCTTCGCGCCCCGCATCTCGGCGGCGATCGTGCGCGAGCGGGACCTCGAGCCCTTCAGCCGGTCCGGTCGCCTCGTCGAGCTCCTCTACGACCAGATCCCCGCGCCTGCCCGGCGTACCGGGGGACATCCGGCCAAACGGACCTTCCAGGCGCTGCGGATGGAGGTCAACGACGAGCTCGGCGTCCTGCGCCGCGCGGTGCCGGCCGCCATCGACGCACTCGCCGTCGGCGGCCGGGTGGTGGTCGAGTCCTACCACTCCCTGGAGGACCGGCTGGTCAAGCGAGCCTTCACGGCCGTGACCCAGGTCGACGTCCCGCCCGACCTCCCCTTCGTCCCCGAGGACCGCCAGCCGGCGCTCCGCCTGGTCACCCGCGGCGCGGAGCGCGCCGACGAGAACGAGATCGCCCAGAACCCGCGCGCCGCCTCGGTCCGGCTGCGCGCGGTCGAACGCATCCGCGCACGCGATGTCCACGGCAAGGGAGCAGCCTGAGATGAGCAGCACCGCACCAGCCTTCCGGGCCCGGGTCCCTCGCCTCGCGGGGGCCGCCCTCGAGCGTGCCCGGCTGACCGTCGTCCCCAAACGTCGGCGTAGCCGCACCAGCCCCGTGCCGTTCCTCGTGGTCGTGTCGATGCTCGCTGTCGGCGGCGTGGTCGGGCTCCTGCTGTTCAACACCTCGATGCAGCAGGCGTCCTTCGCAGCCACCGACCTGCAACGGCAGGCCGACGTCCTCGAGGCCAAGCAGCAGAGCCTGCAGATGCAGCTGGACCAGCTGCGCGACCCGCAGTCCATCGCGCTCAAGGCGCAGCGGATGGGGATGGTGCTCCCGAGCAGTCCGGCGGTCCTGGACCTCCGCACGGGCAAGGTGCTCGGCGACCCGGCCCCGGCCACCAGGCTCGATCCGCTGCGCCTGCTGGCTCCGCCGCCGACCAAGCCCGCCGAGCTCGACCCGCCTGCACACGTCACCGTGGTCGACCCGCCCGCTCGTCATGGATCCCGTCACGACTCGCCGGGCAACACGGCGCGTGGGTCACACGAGCGCGGCGGCAAGCCGGGTAGAAATGAC
>DATBBE010000206.1:0-8386 GCA_036271155.1 Nocardioides sp.
GTTCCACCGGACGCCGAGCGTAATGATCACCCTGCGTGGGCATACCTCTGGATTCGTGTTTCGGAGAGCGTTGCCGTAGACTCATATGTCGGCCCCGCGTGTCTTCCGGCATGTCCGGAGCCGACCCCGGTAGCCGATCCCGAAAGCAGGACATGGCCAAGAAGCAAGGCGCCATCGAAATCGAGGGCACCGTGATCGAGTCTCTGCCGAACGCGATGTTCAAGGTGGAGCTGCAGAACGGTCACAAGGTCCTCGCGCACATCAGCGGCAAGATGCGTATGCACTACATCCGCATCCTCCCGGATGACCGGGTCGTCGTGGAGCTGTCTCCCTACGACCTGACGCGCGGGCGGATCGTCTACCGATACAAGTAACCCGCTTGTAGATCTCACCACGACCCGGAGAACCTCAGCCTCATGAAGGTCAAGCCGAGCGTCAAGAAGATCTGCGACAAGTGCAAGGTGATCCGCCGCCACGGCCGGGTCATGGTCATCTGCGAAAACCTGCGCCACAAGCAGCGCCAGGGCTGACGTACGAGCACCCGCGGCCTAAACTTGCGTGTCGGCCCAACTTGGGTCTGCTCTGCGGTGCCTCGCGGCTGCCGGGACCACCACTCGACTCGCGCTAGCGAGGCGTGTGCGCGCCCGGGAAGAGGCCCGCGCAGCGGCTGCAAGAGGTCCAGCCGGACCGCCGTACGACGTCGTCGTGCGCAGTCCGGCAGGTTCCCGGGTCGACGGTAGACACCACCACGACCAGAAGTGAGGACATGCCGAAAAAAGAAGGTGTGATCGAGATCGAGGGCACCGTCGTCGAGGCTCTCCCGAACGCCATGTTCCGGGTCGAGCTGAGCAACGGTCACAAGGTCCTCGCGCACATCAGCGGCAAGATGCGCCAGCACTACATCCGGATCCTCCCCGAGGACCGGGTCGTGGTGGAGCTCTCGCCGTACGACCTCACGCGCGGTCGGATCGTCTACCGCTACAAGTAAGCGTCCGCAGCCGACAGAAAGGGCTGACATGAAGGTCAACCCGAGCGTGAAGCCGATCTGTGACAAGTGCAAGGTGATCCGTCGCCACGGCCGCGTCATGGTGATCTGCGAGAACCCCCGCCACAAGCAGCGGCAAGGTTGAGCGCCGCCCTGCAAGAGCGGACGAAGTCCGAGCTTCCAGTCGGCGCGTAACCCGAAGCGAGCTTGCTCGCTAGGGGCCTGACAGCACACAACTGAACACCCACCACGTGATCGCTAGCTCGGCAGTACGCCGGGTGAATCACCTCCGGAACGGATGGCCGGAGCCTGCTCCCCGAGGCGCAGGACGCGACACGACCAGACCACCGTGACAAGTCGAAGGGCTCAGCCCTTCAAGGAAAGGGCCATCTGATGGCACGCCTCGTTGGTGTGGACCTCCCGCGTGACAAGCGCGTCGAGATCGCACTCACTTACATCTACGGCATCGGCCGTACCCGCTCCCAGCAGCTCCTCGCCGTGACGGGTGTGAACCCCGACCTTCGCGTCCACGAGCTCGGCGACGAGGAGCTGGTCAAGCTCCGCGACGCGATCGAGGGCAACGACGAGATCAAGATCGAGGGCGACCTCCGTCGCGAGGTCCAGGCCGACATCCGGCGCAAGATCGAGATCGGTAGCTACCAGGGTCGCCGTCACCGCCAGGGCCTTCCGGTCCGCGGCCAGCGCACCAAGACCAACGCCCGCACCCGCAAGGGTCCCAAGCGGACCGTCGCCGGCAAGAAGAAGGCCAAGTAACCCATGCCACCACGCAGCCGTCAGGCGGGCGCCAAGAAGGTGCGCCGCAAAGAGAAGAAGAACATCGCCCAGGGCGAGGCTCACATCAAGAGCACGTTCAACAACACCATCGTCACCATCACCGACCCCGCCGGAGCGGTGATCTCGTGGGCCTCGGCCGGCACGGTCGGTTTCAAGGGTTCGCGCAAGTCCACGCCGTTCGCCGCGCAGATGGCCGCCGAGGCCGCCGGACGCCGGGCGATGGACCACGGCATGAAGAAGATCGACGTGTTCGTCAAGGGTCCGGGCTCGGGCCGCGAGACGGCGATCCGGTCCCTGGGTGCGATCGGCCTCGAGGTCGGCACCATCCAGGACGTGACCCCCACGCCGCACAACGGCTGCCGTCCGCCCAAGCGCCGTCGCGTCTGACGCCGAGACTGAGAAAGAGAGACTGAACCATGGCCCGTTACACCGGCCCCATGACCAAGAAGTCGCGCCGCCTCGGTGTCGACCTCGTCGGCGGCGACTCGGCCTACGAGCGCCGCCCCTACCCCCCGGGCCAGCACGGCCGCGGGCGGATCAAGGAGAGCGAGTACCTCCTCCAGCTGCGCGAGAAGCAGAAGGCCCGTTTCACCTACGGCGTCCTCGAGAAGCAGTTCCACAACTACTACACCGAGGCCTCGCGCCGGCAGGGCAAGACCGGTGACAACCTCCTGCAGCTGCTGGAGTGCCGCCTCGACAACGTCGTCTACCGCGCCGGCTTCGCGCGCACGCGTCGGCACGCCCGCCAGCTGGTCGGGCACGGCCACTTCCGGGTCAACGGCCGCAAGGTCGACATCCCGTCGTTCCAGGTCAGCCAGTACGACGTGATCGACGTACGCGAGAAGTCGCTGGAGACGACACCGTTCATCGTGGCTCGCGAGACCCACGGCGAGCGCGTCGTCCCCGCCTGGCTCGAGGCCATCCCCACGCGGATGCGGATCCTCGTCCACCAGCTTCCGGTCCGGGCCCAGATCGACCTCCCGGTCCAGGAGCAGCTGATCGTCGAGTACTACTCCAAGAAGTAACACCCACCAGAGCCGGCGGCTCCGCCACCGCCGGCCCGACATCCACTCACCACCACCTGGAGTACGAGCCCGTCAAATAGCGGGTGGGCTCGGAAAGGAAACAACCAGTGCTCATCGCACAGCGTCCGACCCTGTCGGAAGAGACCGTCGACGAGTTCCGTTCGCGCTTCGTCATCGAGCCCCTGGAGCCGGGTTTCGGCTACACGCTCGGCAACTCGCTGCGTCGCACCCTGCTGTCGTCCATCCCTGGTGCCTCGGTCACCAGCATCAAGGTCGACACCGTCCTGCACGAGTTCTCGACGATCGAGGGCGTCAAGGAAGACGTCACCGAGGTCATCTTGAACCTCAAGGGCCTGGTCGTCTCCTCGGAGCACGACGAGCCCGTGACCATGTACCTGCGCAAGTCGGGTGCCGGAGTCGTCACCGCCGGTGACATCCAGCCGCCGGCCGGCGTCGAGGTGCACAACCCCGACCTGAAGATCGCCACCCTGTCCGACAAGGGCAAGCTCGAGATGGAGCTGGTCGTCGAGCGCGGCCGCGGCTACGTCTCGGCCGTCCAGAACAAGGGCGCCGACAACGAGATCGGCCGGATGCCGGTCGACTCGATCTACAGCCCCGTGCTGAAGGTGACCTACAAGGTCGAGGCCACCCGTGTCGAGCAGCGCACCGACTTCGACAAGCTGGTCATCGACGTCGAGACCAAGCCTTCGATGAAGCCCCGCGACGCCATCGCCTCGGCCGGCAAGACCCTGGTCGAGCTGTTCGGCCTGGCTCGCGAGCTGAACGTCGAGGCCGAGGGCATCGACATCGGCCCGTCACCGGTCGACGAGCAGCTGGCCGCCGACCTCGCCCTCCCGGTCGAGGACCTCCAGCTGACCGTGCGGTCCTACAACTGCCTCAAGCGTGAGGGCATCCACACCGTGGGTGAGCTCATCTCGCGCTCGGAGCAGGACCTGCTCGACATCCGCAACTTCGGCGCCAAGTCGATCGACGAGGTCAAGGCGAAGCTGCACGAGATGGGTCTCTCGCTCAAGGACAGCGCTCCCGGCTTCGACCCGCAGGCCGCCCTTGCGGCGTACGGCGACGACGACGACGACGCGTTCATCGAGGACGAGTCGTACTGACATCACGCGCTTGCGCGTGGGGTCAGTACGGCGAGGACCGCCGCAGCGAGCTTGCTCGCCAGGCGAGCCTGACACCAGCCCGCGACGCCTGACACCAGTCACCTGATCGACCGACGTCACATCTACCCCGGTACCTCACACGGCCGGGGAGAATCGAGAGAGACATGCCCAAGCCCAAGAAGGGTCCCCGCCTCGGCGGCAGCCCGGCCCACCAGCGGCTGATCGTGTCCAACCTGGCCACCCAGCTCTTCGAGCACGGCCGGATCACCACGACCGAGACCAAGGCGCGGATCCTGCGCCCGGTCGCGGAGAAGCTGATCACCAAGGCCAAGCGCGGTGACCTGCACAACCGTCGTGAGGTGCTGAAGACGGTGCGCGACAAGTCGGTCGTGCACGTGCTGTTCACCGAGATCGCGCCGCGGTTCGCCGAGCGCCCGGGTGGCTACACGCGCATCACCAAGATCGGTCCCCGCAAGGGCGACAACGCTCCGATGGCCGTCATCGAGCTGGTGAGCGAGGCCTACGAGCCCAAGGCCGACAAGCCGGCCAAGAAGGCCGCCAAGAAGGCTCCCGCCAAGAAGGCCGCTCCCGTCGCGGTCGAGGAGGCTCCGGCCGAGGAGGCTCCCGTCGAGGAGGCCACCGACGAGGCCACCGAGGCGCCTGCCGAGGAGACCACCGACTCCGAGGAGTCGGAGGAGTCCGACAAGGCCTGAGGCCTGACGCACGTAGTCCGCTTGAGAGGGTTCCAGCCCACTCAGGCGGACTTCGGCATCTCGGGGGTCCGCCGGGCGCGGGCCTCGATCGCCCAGCAGGCCAGGACGGCCAGGACGAACGGCGCGACGAACACGACCGCCTGGAGCTGCCACCGGTAGTCGTGTCCCGGGCGCCCCACGCGGTCATCCCACCACGCCCACCGCAGCTGAAGCTCGCGCAGCCCGGCGGCCACGATGGGTCCGACGACCAGGCCGGACCACCAGGCGCGCCCTCGTCGGCGGGCCAGTCCCCAGGCCAGCGGCACCAGCAGGGCAGGCACCAGGAGCTCGGCCCAGAGATAGACGCGGAGGGAGGTGACGGTGGTGGGCCCGGAGCCCCAGACATAGTTGTCGAACACCCGGTCGATCCCCCAGAGGGCGAGACCCGTCAGCAGGGCCACCCCCGCTCCGGCCAGCGCGGGGCCGAGACCGCGTCCCCAGAGCACCAGCGCGAGCGCGTACGGCACACACAGCCCCATCGCGGTGACCAGGTTCACCAGCCACCATCGGGCCGCCACGAAGGACGAGCGGGCCGCCCACGTGTCGACGTGCACGAGGCCCCAGTGCCGGTAGCAGACCCAGCCGACCGTCACGACCAGTCCCACCGCGACGCACAGAGCCACCGGTTGACGGCCGGTGCGGCTTGACGGAGGCGCAGCCTCTCCGAGGGTGGTCGTCATGGCCGTCAGTGTGCACCCTGAGCCAGCGTGCGACAGGGTAGGCACCATGACGGGCGTGGTGGTGGTCGGCGAATCCCTGGTGGACATCGTCGAGCGACCCGACGGCTCGACGGTCGAGCACGCCGGAGGGAGCGCGGCCAACGTCGCGGTCGCCCTGGCCCGGCTCGGCCGGCCGGTGCAGCTGCTGACGGCGTACGCCGACGACGCGCGCGGCGCCGCCCTGGCCCGGCATCTCAACCAGTCGGCGGTCGGCCTGGCCGCCGACCCGCACGTGCTCGACCGGACCGCCACCGCCCTGGCGACCCTCGACCCCGACGGGTGCGCGTCCTACACCTTCGACATCGACTGGCGCCTCCCCGAGGTCTCCGGGCTCGAGCCGCTCCTGGTCCACACCTGCTCGATCGGGGCGGTGCTCGAGCCGGGTGCCACCGACGTACGCCGGCTGCTCGAGGCCCTGCGCCCGCACGCGACCGTCAGTTACGACATCAACGCGCGCCCCGCGGTGACCGGCGCCGGCCCCGACCTCGTCTCCGCGACCGAGCAGGTCGTCGCGCTGGCCGACGTGGTGAAGGCCTCCGACGAGGATCTCGACGTGCTGTACCCCGGCGAGCCCCTCGACCAGGCGGTCGGCCACCTCCTCGACCTCGGGCCCTCGGCGGTCGTGGTGACCCGCGGACGCCACGGCGCCACCTGGCTCGGCTCGGATCTTCGCGTCTCGGTGTCTGCGGCCGAGGTCGAGGTCGCCGACACGATCGGCGCCGGCGACACCTTCGGTGCGGCCATGATCGACGCCCTGTGGGGCCTCGACGCCCTCGGCGGCCGGCTGGCCGGCCTCGCCCCCGAGCAGGTCGAGACCGTCCTGCGCCACGCCGCGCGCGCAGCCGCCGTGACCGTCTCCCGACCCGGCGCCGATCCGCCGTACCACCACGAGCTGCTCTGAACCCCTCACCCCTCAGGAGACCGTCATGTCTAAGACCCAGTTCACCGTCCACACCAGCATGTCGCCCAGCGACGTGATGACCCTGTTCACCGACTTCGGCCCCGACCGGGCCAGCCGGTGGCCGAACGTCGACGAGGACCACTTCAAGGTCCACGACCAGGGAGCCGACTGGGCCGAGGTCACCGAGGGCACCTCGATGGGCTGGGAGCGCGAGCGCTACTCGTGGGACGCCGCCGCGGGCACTGTCACCATCGACACCCTCGACTCCAACCTCTGGGCCCAGGGGAGTGGCTGGCGCTACCAGCTCACCCCGGCCGACGGCGGCACGGACGTCAACGTCCACCTCACCCGGGTCGGGAAGTCGGTGAAGGGGAAGGTGCTCGGGTCGCTCATCCCCGTCGCGGGCCCGCGCGTCCTCGCCAAGCAGTTCCGCACGGTGCTGAGCCAGGCCGAGTCTCGCTGAGCGGCTGCGCCACGGTCCTCGGCTAGGTTGTCGCCGGTGGGGGACCAGACGGTCAACGGCGTCATCGCGACCGGTGCGGGGATCCTGCTCGCGGTGCTGCTCCTGGGGCCGACCGCAGCCGTGCAGTACCGCCGTGACGGCCGGCTCGGCGCCGGTGACCTGCTCACCCTCGTGGGAGCCGCGGTCTACGGCCTGGCCCTGTGGACCTACACGCTGCTGCCGTTCCCGGTCGACGACACGTTCGCCTGCCGGCGGCGGCAGCTCTCGATGTTCGGGTCGTTCCGGCCGGTGGTCGACCGAGGGCTGGTCGCCCCGGTCACCCTGCTGCGTGAGGCGGCCTTCCAGCAGCTGACGCTGAACGTGCTGCTGTTCGTGCCGCTGGGGTTCTTCGTGCGGCTGGTGGTCCACCGAGGTCTCGTCGTCACCACGTTGCTCGGGCTCGCGCTGTCGCTGGCGATCGAGACCACCCAGCTGACCGGCGTGTGGGGGCTCTACCACTGCGCCTACCGCGTCTTCGACGTCGACGACCTGCTGGTCAACACGACCGGCGCGCTCCTCGGCGGCGTGCTCGCCTGGCTGTTCCTGCACCGGCATCGCCGGGTGCCCGAGACCCTGCCCACCGAGATCACGCTCGGGCGCCGCTGGGTGGGCTTCGCCAGCGACGCGATCTTCGTCGCGGCGACCGGCACGGGGTCTGCGATCGTGTGGCGCGCGTGGAGCCACTACGTGCGCGACGTGCCGTGGCGCCACGTCGACCGGCAGACCCAGACAGTCCTCCAGCTGCTGGTGCCGCTCGTGCTCGAGGCGGCTGTCGTGCTCGGCGCGGGGCGGAGCGTGGGGGAGTGGGCGATCTCGGTGCGCGCGGTGGCCACCCGGCGTACGCCGACTCCGCTGGCGCGGGTGGTCAAGCTGGTGCTCGGTGTCGGCGGCTTCACGGTCCTGCTGATGGTGCGCCAGCCGTGGAGCCTCCCGCTGCTCGGCGTCCTCGTGCTGGCGACCCTGGTGGCGAGCTGGCACAGCCGCGACCACCGCGGCCTGAGCCATGGGGCCTCAGGGATGGACCTCGAGATCAGCCACTGACGGCGCCTCGGTCAGAGCGTGCCGTCGCCGAGCATCGTGTCGACGGCGGCGTACCCGTCGTTGACGCCGACCTCCATCCCGCTGCGCAGCCACGCGTCGCGCCCCTCGAAGCTGTCGCAGAGGGAGGTGGCGTGCAGGCGGGTGCGGCCGTCACCGAGGTCGGTGAAGGTCACGGTCTCGAGGGCGACCGCGTCGGGCATCCCCTCCCAGGTGAAGGTCTGCACGATCCGCTCCGGAGAGACAGTGTGGAAGCTGCCGCGGAAGTGCTGGGGGACGCCGTCGCAGTCCGAGATGGAGTAGCGCCAGCGGCCGTTGTCGGTGGCATCCCACGCCTCGAGCTCCGTCCGCGACCCGGCCGGACCGATCCATCGCGGGAAGAGGTCAGGGTCGGTGTGGGCGCGGAAGAGCTGGGCCGGCGTACCGGAGAAGTCGCGCCAGATGTGGATCATCGGCACGATCGGGTCCGCTTCGATGGCGGCCTGGTCGTAGCGGGTGCTGGTGTCGGTGCTGGTCATGATGCGGCTCCCTCCTGGGGCAGGTCG
>DATBBE010000207.1:0-10330 GCA_036271155.1 Nocardioides sp.
TCCGGCACGCGCTGCCCAACGCGATCGGGCCGGTCTTCCAGGTGATCGCGATCAACCTCGCCTACCTCGCCGGCGGAGTGGTCGTCATCGAGTCGGTGTTCAACTATCCCGGCATCGGCCTGGCTCTGGTGGACGCGGTGACCAACCACGACATCCCCGTCGTCCAGGCGCTGGCCATGCTGATCGCGGCGGTCTACGTGATCTTGAACCTGCTCGCCGACGTGGCCACCATCCTGGTGACGCCACGACTGCGGACGAGACTGTGAGGGCCGGAGCATGAGTCAGACCGAGTCAGCCCCAGCCCTGGCCGAGGGAGTCGACATCCCGACGCCCTCGGTGCGGTCCACCACGCTGCTCGCGCGTTCCCTCCGCCTGTGGCGCACCCGGATCGGAGCGGTCCTCACCCTGATCCTGGTGCTGATCGCGATCCTGGGCCCGTTGGTGGCGCCGCACGGGTCCGCCGAGTTCATCGCCATTCCCTACACGTCCGGTGGCGCCAGCGGGACGGTGTTCGGCACCGACTACCTCGGGTACGACGTGCTCAGCCGCTTCCTGTACGGCGGGCGCAGCATCCTGGTCATCGCGGTGGTCTCGACGGTCATCGGCGTGGTCCTCGGCGTGGTCATCGGCCTGGTGGCCGCCTACGCCCGCAACGCACTCGACGACGTGCTGATGCGCCTCATGGACGTGATCATGGCGTTCCCCCAGATCATGCTCGCCCTGGTGGCGGTCAGCCTGGTCGGCGCCAAGAACTGGGTGATCATCCTGGCGATCGCCCTGACCACCGCTCCCCGGGTCGCCCGCGTTGCCCGTGGCGCGGCACAACCCATCGTCGAGCGCGACTTCATCGGTGCGACGGAGGCGATGGGGCTCTCGCGCGCCCGGATCCTCTTCGGTGAGATCCTTCCCAACATCCTCGGACCGATGATGGTGGAGGCGACCCTGCGGTTGACCTACTCCATCGCGGTGATCTCCGCCCTGGCCTTCCTGGGGCTCGCGGCCAACCCGGACGCACCCAACTGGGGCACGATGATCCAGAAGAACCAGGGCGCGCTCGCCTCCGAGCCATGGGGCGCCTTACTGCCGATCCTGGCCATCGCCCTGCTCACCATGGGCACGGGTTTGATCGGTGACGGCATCGGCCGCACCGCCGCCGGCATCGACCGGGAACGGGGAGACGAGTGACCACCGACCAGCTGCCCGACCAGCAGGGCTCGACCACGGGAGGTCGTGCCGCCGTCACGGTGCGCAACCTCCGGATCGAGACCACCCGCGGCGTCGCCGTCGTGCCCGACGCGTCGTTCGAGATCGCCCCCGGCGAGGTGCTCGGCGTCGTCGGCGAGTCCGGCTCCGGCAAGACCACCGTCGGGCTCGCGCTGCTCGGGCACGCGCGGCGCGGACTGATGATCACCGGTGGCACGGTGATGCTCGGCGACCAGGACATCCTGACGATGGGCGACTCGGAGCTGCGCCGTCTGCGCGGCTCGCGGGTCTCCTACGTGCCGCAGGACCCCGCCTCCTCTTTGAACCCGGCCCTGCGGATCGGCACCCAGCTACGCGAGGTGCTCGAGGCACACGGGCAGCGCAACGACAAGACCAACGACGAGCGGCTCGCCGAGATGATGCGCGAGGTCGCCCTGTCGGACGACCCGGCGTACCTCAAGCGCTACCCCCACCAGCTCTCCGGTGGCCAGCAGCAGCGCGTCGGTCTGGCGATGGCCTTCGCCAACCGGCCGAGCCTGATCATCCTCGACGAGCCCACGACCGGGCTCGACGTCACCACGCAGTCCACGGTCCTGGCAACGGTCCGCGACCTCGCGATCGCCCACGACGTCGCCGCTCTCTACGTCACCCACGACCTCGCGGTCGTGGCCGCGGTGGCGACCCGGGTCGCGGTGATGTACGCCGGCCGGATCGTCGAGCTCGGCCCCGCCGACGAGCTGTTCGACTCCGCCGCGCACCCCTACACCCGGCGTCTGGTCGGGGCGATCCCGCGGCTGGCGGGAGGCCGCAGTCTGGTCGGCATCCCGGGGCACGCGCCGTCGCCGGGCAAGCGCCCGCAGGGCTGCTCGTTCGCGCCTCGCTGCGCCTTGCGCGTCGACGAGTGCGAGGTCGCGATGCCGGAGCCGGTCGAGGTGCAGCCCGGCCACACGGCTCGCTGCATCAAGGCCCACGAGGTCGTCAAGTACCAGCAGACCGAGTACGGCGACCCGGTCGCCCTGCCCGAGTCCGACAGCGACAAGCCCGTCCTCAGCATCGAGAACGTCGTGGGCTACTACGGCTCCGTCGAGGTGCTGCACTCGATCAACATGACGCTCGAGAAGGGCGAGATCCTGGCCGTCGTCGGTGAGTCCGGCTCCGGCAAGACCACGACCGCACGCGCCATCGCGGGCCTGCACCACGAGTGGACCGGCTCCATCAAGCTCGGCGACGTCGACCTGGCGAAGTCGGCCCGATCCCGCAGCACCGACATCCGACGCCAGATCCAGTACATCTTCCAGAACCCCTACGGCTCGCTGAACCCGCGCAAGACCATCGGCGAGTCCGTCGGCCAGCCGTTGGGCGTGTTCAACATCGCCTCCGGCAAGAAGGCCGAGACGATGGTCGGCGAGATGCTCGAGCAGGTCTCGTTGTCGGCCAGCTACGCGCGCCGCTACCCCGACCAGTGCTCGGGCGGCGAGCGCCAGCGCGTGGCGATCGCCCGTGCGCTGATCTCGAAGCCCTCGATCCTGATCTGCGACGAGATCACCTCGGCCCTCGACGTCAGCGTGCAGGCGGCGATCGTCGAGCTCCTCGGTGAGCTCCAGCGCGACCTGGGGCTGTCGATGGTGTTCGTCACCCACAACCTGCCGCTCGTGCGCTCGATCGCCCAGAAGGTCGCGGTGCTCGCGGACGGCTCGATCGTGGAGTACGGCGAGACCGCCGGCATGCTGGCCAACCCGCAGCAGGAGTACACCAAGCACCTCATCTCCGACACCCCGTCCCTCGAGACGGCGACCGGAGAGGTCCCGGCCAGCGCCCTTCCGGCCGACACCGTGGTCGACCGAGGTCCTACCGCGTGAGCGATGCCGACCGTCCCGACATCCTGATCGTTGTCGCGGACCAGCTGACGACTGCCGCCATGCCGTTCCACGGCAACGAGGTGACCCAGGCGCCGGCGATGAGCGGGCTGGCCGAGAGCGGCGTGGTGTTCGACAACGCCTACACCGCCAGCCCCTTGTGCACGCCCGCGCGGGCGTCGCTGATGACCGGTCTGCTGCCCTCGAACACCCACACCTACGACAACGCGGCCGGCTTCTCCTCGGAGCTGCCGACCTTCGCCCATCACCTGCGGGCCGCCGGCTACCGCACGGTGTTGTCGGGAAAGATGCACTTCTGCGGGCCAGACCAGCTGCACGGCTTCGAGGAGCGGCTCACCACCGACATCTACCCGGCCGACTACGACTGGACGCCGGACTGGGACACCGTCGAGCGGCCGCACTGGTACCACGACATGTCCTCGGTCACCGACGCGGGCGTCACGGTGCGCACCAACCAGCTCGACTTCGACGACGAGGTCGCCTTCGCCGCCGAGCGCGGTCTGTTCGAGCACATCCGGACCGGCGACGAGCGGCCCTTCTGCTTCGTCGTCTCCTTCACCCACCCGCATGACCCCTACGCGATCCCCCAGGAGTACTGGGACCGCTACGACCCGGCCGACATCCCGATGCCGACGTACGGCTATGACGCGTCGATCACCCACCCGCACGACGAGCGGCTCCGGGCGGTCTGCGCGATGGACGAGGTCGAGCTGACCGACGACATGGTCCGCGACGCGCGGCACGCCTACCTCGGCGCCGTGTCGTACGTCGACGACCATCTCGCACGGCTGCTGGAGATCCTGCGGGTCACCGGCCGACTCGAGAACACCGTGGTGATCTTGACCAGCGACCACGGAGACATGCAGGGGGAGCGCGGCCTCTGGTACAAGATGAGCTTCTACGAGGGCGCGGCACGAGTGCCGCTCGTCGTGTCGGCACCCGGTCGGTTCGCGCCCGCGCGGGTGGCCTCCCCGGTCTCCACGATGGACCTCCTGCCGACGCTCGTCGGCATCGCCGGCGGCGACGATGCCGCCGCCGCCGAGGGCCTGGACGCCGAGAGCCTGATGCCCCTGCTGCGTGGTGACCACGACGACCGCGAGGTCGTGGTCGGTCAGTACCTCGCCGAGGGTGCCGTCTCGCCGATCGTCATGTACCGCCGTGGCCCGTGGAAGCTCATCTGCTCACCGGCCGACCCCGACCAGCTCTTCGACCTGTCGACCGACCCCCTCGAGCGGGTCGACCGGGCCGCCGATCCGGACGCCGCGCAGGTCCTCACCGAGCTGCGGGCCGAGGTCGCCGCCCGGTGGGATCTCGACCAGATCGACCGAGAGGTGCGCGAGAGCCAGCGCCGGCGCCGGATCGTCGGGGAGGCACACGCCCAGGGGAGGCCGCCCGCCTGGGACTACGCCCCGGCGTACGACGCGGCTCGCCGCTACATCCGCAACCACGCCGACCTCGGCGACCTCGAGGCGATCGCCCGCTATCCGTCCGTGCGGCATCGAGAGGTGGACCAGCCCGAGCCGTAGGTCCGTGCCCGAGGAGGGCTCACCACGGCTACGAAGACTTACCCCCCCGAGCTCAGATCAGGGGAGCGGGGCCCTCGTCGATCCGCGTCACGGACGAACGAGACAGGATCTCCTCGGCGACGGCGGCGGGGTCCTCCGGTGTCAGGAACGGCTTGACCCGGCGTCCGAGATCGAGCACGAGTGCCGAGCTCTTACGCGGCCGGCCCGGGTCCAGGTGGGCCCAGTAGCCGGGGTTGGCCGTTCCCCAGAACCGGCCGCGACCGCGCAGCGGGCTGACCGCGACCCGGCGGACCGATCGGATCCCGGAGTACGGGATCCGCTTCGTGCCCCAGGGGAAGTAGTAGAAGCGCACCCGGATGTCGTCGTCCGTGCACTCGATCCAGCGGTCCCGATACCCCATCGTGCCCCCACTCCGTTCGTCACCACCGTACGTCGGCGTCGGTCAGCGGTCGCTCAGGCGGTGGGCTGCTGGGTGACCACGATCCCCGGCGACCCGAGCGTCACCGCGTGCACGACGAAGTCGTAGATCCCTTGCCTCAGGACCACCATCGCGGTGAACGGGTCGGAGCCGTCATGGGTGAAGGCCACGTCGATCGTGCGGGCCGCGGAGGTGCTGACCGGAATCTCGGCCTGGGCGTCGCCCACGAAGATCACGATCGTGCCGGTGCGCCCGGTGAACGGCCAGACCTCGACGGTCACGCTCAGCAGCCGCGCTCCTGCGGCCACCCCGGCGAACGTGGCGTTGCAGGTCGCGGTGTAGTTGTCGAAGGTGGCCGGCAGCCGCCACCAGATCTCGTCGTTGCCGGCGGAGTACGAGCCCTCGTAGGCGTCCAGCCACCCTCCCGGGGACGCCTGGTAGGGCACCTGCGCGCTCAACCGGTGGCTCGGCGACCCGAAGACGCCGAGGTCGCCGGGAAAGCCCAGGTTCCGCAGTCGGGCCAACCGGTCGGCCTGCGCCGGCGGCGCGCCCTCGGGGGTGCTGACCACCCTCCCGGTCGCGAGGTCGACGGCGTCGTGCACCTGCGACTCGACCGGCGGTCGGGTCGCCGGATGTGGGGGGCTCCAGGCCATGACGAGACCTCCGGGGACTGAGAAGCACGGCCGGCGGCGCTCCACGTGGGTCGAAGACATCGCCGTGTGGGGGTTTGCCAGGCTACGCCGGCTCCGGCGTCGTCGCGACGTCCGGATCGGTGATCGGCCGCCACTGCCGTCTGAGGAGCCCGTACACCCACGAGTCGGACACCTCGCCGTTCACGACGCAGTCTTCGCGCAAGGTTCCCTCGCGCTCGAAGCCGAGCTTCTCCAGCACGCGAGCAGACGCGGTGTTCCGGGTGTCGGTCTCGGACTGGACCCGGTTGAGGTCCAGGGTCTCGAACGCCCAGTCCAGCAACGCGCCCGCGGCCTCGGTCGCGTAGCCCTGCCCCCAGGCCGCAGCGTCGAGGCAGTAGCCCAGCGACGCGCTGCGATAGTCCGGATTCCAGCGGCTCAGACCGCACCAGCCGACGAACCTCCCGTCGGCGGCACGCTCCATGGCCAGGCGGGCTCCGGTGCCTTCCTCGGCGAGCTGACGGCAGGTGGCGAGGAAGCGCTCGGCGCGCGATCGCTCGGTCCACGGCGGCGCGTCCCAGTAGCGCAGCACGTAGGCGTCGCTGTGCAGGGCGAAGAGGACGTCGGCGTCCGCGCTGGTGAAGGGACGCAGGCGCAGGCGCGCGCTCTGCAGCGTGGGCGGGGGCAACGGCATGGGTCCATGCTGCCTGGTCCGCGTCAGGCGATGCGCTCGGCCAGCGCCACGACGATCCCTTCGGGACCGCGCACGTAGGCCATCAGCCAGCTGCCCTCGTGCTCGCCGATGCCGCCCACGAGTGCGTACCCGTCCGCGGCCAGGCGGTCGACGGTCGCCCGGAGGCCGTCGATCTCGAAGCAGACGTTGCGTAGGCCCAGCTCGTTGGCCATCGCGACGGGCGATCCGGGGGTGTGCTCGGGCCGGACGAAGCGCCCTAGCTCGACCCCGGTCCCACCGTCCGGCGGCCGGAGCATGACGACCTCCGTCCGCGAGTCCGGGATCCCGCCGACCGTGTCGAGGAAGTCGCCCTCCACGAACGTGCGCCCCTCGACCTCGAGACCCAGCCCGACGAAGAACGCCGTCATCGCGTCGAGGTCGTCGACCGTGATCCCGACATGGTCGAAGGCTCTGAGGTGTGCCATGGCTGTCATCTTGCAGCGCGTGGCTCAGGGCGTGTCGGCCGCCACCCGGAACCCGACGTTCCCGGCGGTGCTGTCGGGGGTGTTGGCGCTACGGGAGTCGGTGCGGTAGCGCCAGCAGTAGCTGTCGTGGCAGAGGTAGCTGCCCCCGCGCTGGACGCGCGCGGTCCCAGAGAGAGGGCCGGCGGGGGAGGCGACGGGGGAGCCGGCGTAGTAGTCGGGGGCGAACCAGTCGGCGCACCACTCCCAGACGTTGCCCGTGGTCTCGTGCAGCCCGTAGTCGTTGGCCGGGAACGCGCCGACGGCGCACGTGCCGACCCAGCCGTCGTCGCCGGAGTCGTGCTGCGGGAAGTCACCCTGGAAGACGTTCATCAGGTGCTGGCCGCCCGGCTCGAGCGCGTCGCCCCACGGGTAGTGGTGGCCGTCCTTCGACCCTCGGGCCGCACGCTCCCACTCCGCCTCCGTGGGCAGGCGGACGCCGGCCCAGCGGGAGAAGGCGACGGCGTCGTACCAGCTGACGTGGACCGCGGGGTGGTCGTCCCGTTCGCTGACCGACGACTGCGGGCCCTCTGGGTGGCGCCAGTCGGCGCCGGGCACCTCACGCCACCAGGGTGCGGCCACGACCGCGCGGGTCGGCGGGAAGCCCGGAGGCAGCAGGCCGACGAAGACGAACGACGTACCGAGCTCCTCGGCGGTGGTGCGGTACGCCGTCGCCTCCACGAACGCCGTGAACTCGGCATTGGTCACGGTGTGGATGCCGATCCGGTACGCCGGCAGGTCGACGAGGTGGGGCGGGCCCTCGCCGTCGACGGCGTACCCGCGCGGGTCGTCGGTGCCCATGACGAAGCGCCCCGCCGGGATGCCGGCCATGGCCGGCTCCGCGCCGCCGCCCGCGGCGGGGTTCGCGGCCGTCACCGCTGCGGTGTCCGGTGGCGTCGTCGACCCCGCCTCGTGCTCGTCTCGCGGCGCGCGGCCCGGCGTACAGCAGCCCGTCACCGGGCCTCCTGCCTGGGTAGGAACACCTCTCTCACCAGCAGCAGGATCGACGCCGCCGTCGGGATCGCGAGGAGCGCGCCGACCACGCCGAGGAGAGTGCCGCCCACGAGGGCCGCGATCACGGTCAGCGCGCCGGGGATCTCCACCGATCGTGACATCACCTTGGGGTAGATCAGGTAGTTCTCGAGCTGCTGGTAGGCGATGTAGAAGATCACCGCCACGACGCCGGTGCGGATGTCGGTGGCGAACGCGATCGCACACACGATCACCGCGCCGATCGTCGCGCCGATCATCGGGATCACGTCGAGGAGGGCCACGACCATCGCCAGCGCGACGGCGTAGCTGCCGAGACCGACGATGAACAGGAACACCAGGGTGCTGAGGCCGGCGCACAGCGCCACCACGAACGCCCCCGAGACGTAGCCGCCGACGTTGCGCAGGATCCGGTCACCGAGCAGCGAGACGCGCTCACGCCGCGAGGCAGGCGCCAGGGAGTACGCCGCCTGCTTCATCGACGGCAGCGACGCCAGGAAGTAGAGAGTCAGGACGACGACCACGAAGACGTTGAGCAGCACGCCCAGGATCGCCAGGCCGACACCCACGACGCCGCCGAACAGCTTGTTCGCCCAGGTGCCCTGCTTGACGTAGTCCTCGACCTTCGTGGTGATGTCGTACTTGTCGTCGAACTGGCGGATCTGGTCGTTCTTCTGCAGCTTGTCGAACCACCCGGGGAGGTTGTCGCTGATGGCGGTGACCTGGTGGCTGATGATCGGGACCAGGATCACCAGGAAGCCGGCGAAGACCAGGAGCACGCCGAGGATCACGCACAGCACCGCCCACGGCCGCCGGAGTCCCCGACGCATCAGGAACTCGACGGCGGGGTTCAGCCCGACCGCGAGGAACAGAGCGACCACGATCAGCACGAGCACGCCCTGGAGTGCGACGACCATGAGGGCGATCCACACCGCTATCAGGGCGCCGAGCCCACCGAAGAGACCCCACATGAAAGGTGCGCGGCTGTTCAGGGGGCGACCCGGCTCACCGAGCTCGTCGGGATGCTGGTCGGGGTCGTGCAGGAAGCTGACCGCGTCGCCACCCGGCTCGCGCTCGGCCTTGTCACCCACGGCGTCTGCTACGTCGGCCACCGCGACGTCGACGTCTCCGGCCCGCTGGTCGGCCTCCTCGGCGGCATCCTCCGCGCGGGCGGCGGCGCGCTCGGCCCGACGTACGTCGTCGCCCGGGTCGGGGGTCTGGGTCATGGGCCGATTATGGGGGCCGCCGTACCACCGTGGTACACCGCCCGCGCCCGTCTGCTCAGGACTTCTCGTCGTCGCCGAAGCCGGCCATCAGCTCGCGCAGGGATCCGAGCTGGGCGGAGATCGCCTCCCGGCGCTTGGTCATCCGCCCGACCTCGGCCTTGAGGGCGGACAGGTTGCGCTCGTGCTCGGCGTTACCAGCTGCCGTGATCGCGTCGGCCTGCGTGCGCGCCGAGGCGACGATCTGCTCCGCCTCGCGCCGAGCGCGGGCCAGCAGCGCCTCGGACTCCGACTGCGCCTGCTGCCGGTGGGTGTTGGCCTGCTGGGTGGCCTCGCGGGCGCGTGCCTCGGCTGCGTCCGCGCGCTGCTCGGCGTCCTCGACGAGGCGACTGGTCTCGGCCGTGGCGCTGGCGTGATGGTCGGTGGCCTCCTTGGCGAGGCGCTCCTTCTCGACCGCGAGCGTTCGCCGGACCTCCTGCACCTCGCGGTCCGCGGCGGCACGGGCCTGCTCGACCTCTCGGGTCGCGCCGACTCTCAGCTCCTTGGTCTCCTGCTCTGCGGCGAGCCGGATCTGGTCGCTCTCGCGCTTCGCCGAGGCTCGGTGGTCCTGTGCCTCGGCCAGCGCGAGGGAGCGCTCCTGCTCGGCGTCGGCAGTGACCCGGGCCCGCATCTCGTCGAGCTCCTTGAGCTGCACGATGCGCATGTCGTCGGCCTCACGACTGGCCTCGGCGCGGATGTTGGTGGCGTCACGCGTCGCCTGCTCGCGGATGTCGTCGCCCTCGCGGCTGGCGGCGTCTCGGATCTCGGCGGCCTCCTCCTCGGCCAGCCGGAGCATCGCGCTGGCGCGACCACCCAGACCGGCGTACGACGGGCTGGCGTTCTCGGCGAGCTCGTCCTGGGCGTTGCGCAGCTGGGTCTCCAAGGCGGCGGCCCGCTGCTCGGCGCTGGTCAGGGCCGAGGCCAGGCCGGACTTGTCCTGGGCCAGCTGCCGCAGGTGTCCGTCGACGGCGGCCTTGTCGTAACCGCCGCGCCGTACCGTGGCGAACACCGGTGCGCTCGCGGTCGGACGAGCGGCCGCAGCCGTGCTGGTTGCTGTGCCGGTTGCTGTGCCGGTTGCTGTGCCGGCTGCCGGCGGCACCACCCGGGCGGGCGCCACGGGCGCGGGCACGGTCGCCACCGGCCGCGTGGGCTCGGGGTCGATCTCGGGCGCGGGCTCGGGTTCGGGTTCGGGTTCGGGCTCGGGCGAATCGGGGGAGTCGGCGGGCTCGGG
>DATBBE010000208.1:0-6881 GCA_036271155.1 Nocardioides sp.
CTCCTGAGCTCCGTGCGACGCCGGTGTGCGTCGTCACCCTGAGGACGAACGGGAGCAGGGCTCACAGGACACATTGCGACACCTTTTCCGATCTCGTCAGCGGGCTCGTGGGCCGAGGGCGCGCGAGCCGGCCGAGCCGTACCGCCGCTCCGGGTTGCTCCCGATCTCCGGCGGTGGGGCGGCCTTCTTCGTGGCCGCCCTCTTGGCCACGGTCTTCTTCGCGGGCACCCTCTTGGTCGCCGCCTTCTTCGCGGGCGCCTTCTTGGTCGCCGCCTTCTTGGCGGTACGCCGCGGGGCGGGCGGCTTCTCGCGGCGTCCGGACCACTCGTCGACCCAGTCGTCGAGGACCTGCCAGGTGCTGGTGCGGGCCTTCCGACCGGTGAGCATCCCCAGGTGGCCGCCGGGCACGATCTCGAAGCGCGCCTCCGGAGTGCCGGTGAGCAGCGGCACGACCGCCTTGACCGCGCCGATCGGCGCGATGCCGTCGTTGGCCCCGGCGAGGACCAGCACCGGCACGGTGACGTCCGCGACCGAGAGGGTGCGGCCTTCGAGGTCGAAGGTGCCGTTGACCAGGGCGTTGCCCTTGAGGAGCCGGTGGTAGAGCTGGCCGAAGGTCCGGCCCGGATAGGCGGTCATGCTCGCCACGAATCGGTCGACCGCCTCGATCTGCGCCAGGTAGTCGGCGTCGTCGAGATGGGCGGCCAGCGCGAGCGGCTTGGTGACCAGCTTCTGGAACGACGAGAGCTGGAAGGCCCAGCGCACCAGCGGCTGCGGTCCCCCGCCCGCGGCCTGGTAGAGGCGGGTGATCGCGCCGCGGCCCTCGGTCAGGCTCAGCAGAGGCCGCAAGGGAGCGACGAGCGGCACCTGGCGCACGTCGAAGGGCGAGCCGACGACCGTGACGGACGCGACCGGAAGCGTCGCGTCGCCGGCCGCGGCGAGCAGGGCGAACGTCCCGCCGAGAGACCAACCGACCAAGTGCACCGGGCGACCGCCGGCGTGCGTCGATGCCGCCCTGACCGCGGCCGGAATGACCTCCTCGATCCAGTGCTCCATGCCGAGGTCGCGATCACGGAACGAGACCGCGCCGTACTCCACGAGGTACGTCGGCCGACCGGTCTCGACGAGGTGCTCGACCAGCGAGCAGCCCCGCCGCAGGTCGTAGCAGAGGGCCGGTGCGGCGAGCGGCGTGACCAGCAGCACCGGGTCGCCGCGGTCGGGGACCACCTCGGCCGGCCGGTAGTGGTACACCTCGCGGAGGTTGCCCTCGTCGATGAGGGTCCGCGGCATCGGTCTCAGGTCGGCCAGGCCGCCGTACACCACGCGGTGCGCGACATTGCCGGCGGCCGACACCACCTGATCGGGCTTCGGGATCAGGTCCACGTCCCGAAACTACCCCGACCCTCGCCGCGACCGGCCGGAGAGCGGGGCGGGAGGGGCAGGGGACGCGAACGAGCCGGCGCGGAGAAGATGCCCCGACCCGCGCCGGCTCTCGTGACGATTCGCGCGCCACTGTGGAGTGCAACGACGCTCCGCAGACAGGGTTACGGCTGTGACTCAGGAGGTTTCGGTGGGACCTCTGGAGGCCTGAGAGGGCCAGGGAGTCAGGACGTCGGGGTGGGCTTGAGCTTCTTGCCGTGCGCCGGGCGTACGTCGTCCAGCTCGTCGAGGAACGCCGTCGCCCAGGCCGCCACGTCGGCCTGTTTCACGGTCTTGCGCATGGCCCGCATCCGGCGGTGCCGGTCGCGCGGCTCGGCCCGGGCGGCGTCGAGCAGCGCCGCCTTCATCCCGTTGAGGTCGTAGGGGTTCACCTGCCAGGCCTGCCTCAGCTCTGCGGCGCTGCCGGCGAACTCCGAGAGCACGAGCGCGCCGTCGTCGTCATACCGGCAGGCGACGTACTCCTTGGCGACGAGGTTCATCCCGTCGCGGTACGGCGTCACCACCATCACGTCGGCGGCGCGGTACATCGCGGCCATCTCCTCGCGCGGGTAGGAGGAGTGCAGGTAGCTGATGGCGGGGCGGCCGATCTGGCCGAGGTCGCCGTTGATCCGGCCGACCAGCCGGTCGATCTCGTCGCGCAGGACGCGGTACTCCTCGACCTTCTCCCGCGAAGGGGTGGCCACCTGGACGAACACCGCGGTGTTGACGTCGAGCTCGCCGTCGCGGATCAGCTCGGAGAACGCGCGGAGCCGGGCGTAGATGCCCTTGGTGTAGTCGAGACGGTCGATGCCGAGGAACACCGTCTCGGGGTCGCCGAGCGCCTTGCGGATGGACGCCGCCCGCTCCTGGACGCCCTCGGACCGCGCCAGCTCCTCGAAGCCGCGGTAGTCGATCGAGATCGGGAAGGCCTCCGCACGGACCGTGCGGCCGTCGGGCAGGTAGACCAGGTCGCGGTGGGTCTTGTGGCCCACTCGCTGCCGGACCAGCCGGACGAAGTTGGCGGCGCCACCCGGCAGCTGGAAGCCCACCAGGTCGGCACCGAGCAGGCCCTCGAGCAGCTGGCGCCGCCAGGGGAGCTGCTGGAAGAGCTCGGCGGGCGGGAAGGGGATGTGCAGGAAGAAGCCGATCCGCAGGTCGGGCCGCAGCTCGCGGAGCAGCTGCGGCACCAGCTGGAGCTGGTAGTCCTGCACCCACACCGTGGCGTTCTCGGCCGCCCGCTCGGCCGCACGCTCGGCGAAGCGACGGTTGACGTCGACGTAGCTGTCCCACCACTCGCGATGGAACTCCGGCTTGGCGACGAGGTCGTGGTACAGCGGCCAGATCGTGGCGTTGCTGAAGCCCTCGTAGAAGCCCTCGATCTCCGCCGACGACAGCGCGATCGGGTCGAGGGTCATGCCGTCGTGCTCGAAGGGCTCGAGATCGGCGTCGGTGCCACCGGGCCAGCCGATCCACAGGCCCTCGTTGGCGCGCATGATCGGCTCGAGCGCGGTCACCAGCCCGCCGGGCGAGACGCGCCACTCGGTGGTGCCGTCGTCCAGGGTGGTGCGGTCCACCGGCAGGCGGTTCGCCACGATCACGAGCTCGGCCGAACCTTTCACGGACACGTCTCGACACTAGCGACCGCTGCCGCGGCCGGCCTCACCCGACGGTGGGGGTGTGCCCGCTGGTCACCCTTCCGGGTCAGGGGGCCGCGTCGCCGGTGTACCGGACGCCGAGCTGACGTCGGAGGTCGTCCATGACGCCGAGCAGCTCCAGGGTCTGGGCGTGCGGGACCAGAGGGCTCTCGGTCAGGCCCTCACGCAGGCAGTCCTGCACGTGCGCGGCCTCGTTGCCCAGACCCGTGCCGTAGACCGCCGAAGGCGGCTCGATGCGGTGCGGGACGCCGCCGGCGGGCGTCCACGTCGCGTACGCCGGGTGGTGGAAGTCGCCGGGCACGCTCAGCAGGCCCTCGTCGGTCGCCACCGTCGCGAAGCGCGGGCTGTTCGAGGTCATCGACGTGGTCAGCGCCGAGACCGCGCCGCTCTCGTGTCGGGCCGCGACGGCCACGTCGAGGTCGATGCCGCTCTCGCCGAGCGTGCCGACGGCGACCGCCTCGGCGTACGGACCGAGCATCAGCCGGGCGAAGGTCAAGGGGTAGATGCCCATGTCCAGCAGGGCGCCGGCACCGAGGGCGGGATCCCACATCCGGTCGCTCGCGTCGGGCGGCACCACGAAGCCGAGGTCCGCGTGGACCTGCCGCGGCGTACCGAACTCGCCGGCGGCCAGGCGGGTGCGCAGGTCGCGGACCAGCGGATGGCAGGCCATCCACATGGCCTCCATGCAGAACAGGTCTCCTGCCGACTCGAAGAGCTGCTCACCGGCCGCTCGGGTGAGCGTCAGCGGCTTCTCGCAGAGCACCGGCTTGCCGGCCGCGAAGGCCAGCCGCGCGTGCTCGAGATGGTGGGAGTGCGGGCTCGCGATGTAGACGACGTCGACGTCGGGGTCGGCCACCAGATCGGCGTACGACGCGTGGACGCGGGTGTCGTCGTCTCCCAGGTCGCGGACGAACGCCTCGGCGGACTCACGCGAGCGCGACCCCACCGCGGCGATGACGGCGTCCGGCGTGGCGTGCAGGTTCTCGGCGAAGGAACGTGCGATCTTGCCGGTGGCGAGAATCCCCCAGCGGGTGGTCGAGGTCATGCGGCCATCAGATCAGACCGGACCTGTCACATCGCGATCGGGCGACGCGCCGCAAGCGAATGACATCGCTGTGATTCCTCGCGTAGACTCCCGAGCGTCGAGCACAGGACCGAGCTCACGAGGGAGACTTTGGATGGACGCCGCAGCCGCACAGCCGAGCCCCGATGCCGGCGCCGGCCTGGGCGAGCGCGACCGCGAGATCCTCGAGTTCGAACGCCAGTGGTGGAAGTACGCCGGGGCGAAGGAGACCGCGATCCGCGAGTCCTTCGACATGTCGGCGACCCGCTACTACCAGGTTCTGAACGCCCTGATCGACCGCCCCGAGGCCCTCGTCGAGGACCCCCTGCTCGTCCGGCGACTGCGCCGGCTGCGCGCGGAGCGTCAGCGTGTCCGGTCGGCTCGTCGTCTCGGCTTCGAGCTCTGAGATGCCCCGACGCAGGCTGAGCGGCCCGACCGGGCGCGACCAGCGCGGGATCGTCTTCCCTTCGCCGGTGATGATCCTGAGCATCATCGCCGTGGCCATGGCCGGTGTCGCGTGGTTCGCCACCCGCGGGCACGACTCGGCAGAGCATGCCGTGACCCCGACCGCCCAGCAGTCGCCCAGCGCCCACCGGTCGACGGCGACCCACCAGGCTCCGAAGCACCACCGGCCGCAGAAGCCCGCGCTCGACCGCTCGAAGGTGCTCGTCGACGTCTTCAACAACACCACGGTCTCGGGCCTCGCCGGTCGCGCGGCCACGCGGGTCTCCCAGCTGGGGTGGCAGGTCGTGGGCTCCGACAACTGGTATGGCACGATCCCGGCCACCACCGTCTACTACCCGCCGCGGCTCGCGAAGGCCGGCCATCAGCTGGCTCTCGACCTCGGCATCCACCGCACGCTGCCGGCGGTGAGCCCGATGCGGCTCGACCGGCTCACGGTCATCCTGACCGGCCCGCTCGCCCCCGGCGGCTGACCGACGTCCCATCCGTCGTGCCATCAGTCGTGATTGGGTGTGGCCCGTGCGTTTCACCTCGCCCGACGCTGAGCAGCGGTACGCCGCGCTGGTGGCGGTCGCGGGCTCCGTGGTCGTGGGCCTCGACTTCGACGGCACCCTCGCCCCGATCGTCGACGACCCGGACGCGGCCCGGATCCATCCCGACGCCGGTCAGGTGCTCCTCGAGCTGTCGTCGGTGGTCCGCGCAGTCGCGGTGGTGACCGGACGTCCGGCCCGCAAGGTGCTCGCGCTGGGAGGGCTGGACGACGTCGGGCGGGAGATCGGGGAGACCGGTCGCGAGCTGTTCGTCTTCGGCCAGTACGGCTTCGAGCGTTGGAGCTCCACGCAGCGCCGGGTCGTGTCGCCGCGACCGCCGCAGGGTCTCTCCGGCTTCCTGCGCGAGCTGCCGCGGGTGCTGCGCGACGCCGACGCGAGCGACGCGTTCGTCGAGGACAAGGGGCTCGCGATCGCCGTACACACCCGTCGGCTGGCCGATCCGGCCGGCGCGTTCGAGCGTCTCGAGCCGCTGCTCCGCGATCTGTCCGAGCGGTACGACCTGGTGCTCGAGCCCGGTCGCAACGTGATCGAGGTGCGCTCGCCGGGCATGGACAAGGGCGCCGTCGTCCGCGGCCTCGCCGAGGAGACCGGCGTCGGGGGCTTCCTGTTCGCCGGTGACGACCTGGGCGACGTCGAGGCGTTCGAGGCGGTGGCGGAGCTGCGGGAGCAGGGTCTACCGACGCTGCTGGTCTGCTCGGCCTCCGACGAGGAGAGTGCCCTGGTCGACCGCTCCGACGTCGTCGTACACGGCCCCGACGGTGTCCTGGACCTCCTCCGCCGCCTCACCCGGGACGCGCGCTCATCCGGATAGTCCCCGACGTTTTGGTTGCGTCGGGCGCGAGAACCCAACCGAAACGTCGGGGACTATCGGTCAGTTCTCGCAGTGGTGGGGGTCCTCGATGGAGATGCAGGTGTCGGTGCCGCGGAAGCCGTCGGCGGTGTCGTGGCCCGGCCCGCCGTTGAGAAGGTCGTCCGCACTGCCGCCCCGGAGGTCGTCGTCCCCGCCGCGGCCGAGGACCTCGGACGGCGGCGCCTGCGGCCCGTCGAGACCCATGAAGAGGTTGTTGTGGGCGTGCGTGCCGTAGACGACGTACTTCTTGGACGTCGCGGACCCCTCGCTGTGGCTGTCGACCTCGATGTCGGTCAGGGTCAGGTTCTCGAAGCCGGAGAGGGTCGCCCTGGACGTGTTCGCCGTGATCGTCCCGCCCGCCAGGTCGGCTGTCACGACCTGGTAGCCCGGGCCGTCGAAGCTGTGGCGCTCGAGGTCGAGGAGCGCTGTGTCGCGCCCGGTGCCGCCGGAGAGGACCATGTCCGGCCAGAACGCCGTCTCCAGCTCCACCGTGTCGTGGTCCGGGCCTCCGTAGAGCCGGTCGTGCGCGCCCTGGACGCTGAGGTGGTCCTTGCCGGGTCCGCCGCGAAAGTCGCCGCCCGCGCTGGAGAAGACCGTGATGGTGTCGTCGCCCGCACCTCCGGCGATGTGCGAGATCCCGACGATGTCGTGGATCTCGTCGTCTCCGGCGCCGCCTCGGATGACGTCGCTGCCCGCGCCCCCCTGCAGGTTGTCGTCACCCGCGCCACCGCAGAGGATGTCGTCGCCACCACGGCCCCGGACGACGTCGTCGCCGCCGAGCCCGACGATCACGTCGTCGCCGGTGGTGCCGACCAGCTTGTCGGGCCCCGGCGTGCCGACGAGGGTGGCGGGATGCCCGTCACAGGTGGCGGTCGAGCCACCCG
>DATBBE010000209.1:0-16280 GCA_036271155.1 Nocardioides sp.
GCCGTGTAGAGCGTGAACGCCGCCCCGTTCAGGCCCGGGAGGTTGTGGTCGTAGACCGCGAACCAGTACTGCTGGCCGAACATGCCCCAGCCCGGTGCGCCCGTTCCGACGCCCAGCGTGTTCGCCGACGATGTGGGGGACCCACCGAAGCTGTCCTTGCCGACCGTGAAGCTCGAGTGCACAGCCACGTCGTGGCCACCCACGAGGTCGGTCACGTGGAACGCCGCCCCGCCCGAGTCGACGAGCGGTGCGTTCGGCGACCAGAGCAGCCGGCCGTCATCGGTGAAGGAGGGGACCCACGAGATCGAGGTCCCGCCGTTCTTGCCCGGCGACGGCGGGACCTGCAGCGGGCTCGGTGACGCGCCCGGGTGGTCGTAGACCCTGACCTGCACCAGGCCCGACGGCTTGTCGCTCGGGAAGTTCTGGACGATCAGGCGCCCGTGGGCATCCACCGACGCGTACGTCGACAGGTCACTGTTGCCGGTCGTGAAGTGCTGGACCGACGGGATGGTCCACGGCTCGGGTCGGTATCCGGGCAGGAAGCTGGCCGGCACCGCGGAGGAGAGGCCGACCGTCACCCCGTGCTTGTACCGGGCAGCCGGCTCGGGTGTCGTGTCGTGGCCGCGGGTGACGCCGTAGCCCAGGCCACCCGCGACGAGGACTGCCACGGCGACGACTCCGGCAACACCGCCCCGGCGACGACGGAGCCGGGCAGCCGCCAGGGCGGTCACGTCGGCAGCGGCGTGCGGCTCGGGCGGCGCGAAGGACGTTGCCTGCTCCATCAGGTCGGTCAGGTTACGAGGCATGGTCACTCCCTCCCGCTCACGAGCAGGTCGTCGTCGGTCTCGCGGGCGAACGCGGCCTGCAGGGTGTCCAGCCCGCGGGCCGTCTGCGACTTCACGGTGCCCTCGGAGATGCCCAGGGTCGCGGCGACGTCGCTGACCGACAGGTCGTCGTAGTAGCGCAGCACCAGACACGCCCGCTGTCGGGTCGGCACCTGGGCCAGGCAGCGCGTCAGCAGGTCCCGGTCCGCCGAGGCAGCGGCCTCGTCGCGACCACCCACCCGGTCGACCACGTCGTCGACCGGCACCTCCGTGCTCGAGCGGCGGCGCTTCGCGTCGATCACCACGCTGACGACCGCCTTGCGCGCGTAGCTGCGCGCCTCGGCCTCGCCCCGCAGCCGCGGCCAGTGCCGGTAGACCCGCATCAACGCGTCCTGCACGTAGTCGCTGGCCAGCTGCCAGTCACCGCACACGAGGTACGCCGTGCGCCGCAGCGACGCCTGGCTCGCCAGCACGAACGAGGTGAACTCACCCGCATCGCGTCGCGCCATCGGCCACCTCGTCGTCTAGCCAGCCCCGTGGGGCCTGTCGTCTCTCGAACGAGACGATGCTGCCGCAAGGTTGCACCGACGCCGCACCGAGACGTTGTCCTTCGTATACAGTCAGGGCGGGACGAGGCAGCCCCGACTGCTCGGGAGGTGACGGGGTGGATGACGGGTCGATCGGAGATCGGCACCTGAGCCTGCGCGACCAGGTGCTCGCGGAGCTCCGCTGGCGGATCATCGACGCCCACTACCGCCCCGGCGAGCGGCTGACCGAGGACCGGCTGGCCGCCGACTTCGGGGTCTCCCGCAACCCGGTCCGTGAGGCCCTGCGCGTCGTCGAGGCCGAGGGCTTCGTCGAGCTGCAACCCCGCCGGGGCGCGGTCGTGGCGGAGCCCGACGAGCGCACGATGCGCGACATGTTCGCCGCCCGGGCCGTCCTCGAGCCGCTGGGCGCGCGGATCGCCGCCGAGCACGCGACGGCTTCCGAGCTGGCCGCCCTGCGCCGGCTGCTGGACGACGCCCGAGACGCCACTGCGGAGGGCGACTTCGCGCGGGTCGCCGAGCTGAACAGTGCGCTGCACCAAGCGGTCATGCGGATGTCGGGCAACCGGTGGCTGGTGCAGTTCTCCACCGCGATGTACCGCCACGTGCACTGGGTCTTCCGACTCGGCGCGTCGGCTCGCGCGGCCCACTCCTGGGAGGAGCACGTGCGCCTCGTCGAGGCGCTGGAGGCACACGACCCGGACGCCGCCGAGCGCGCCGCCCGCGACCACGTGCACGCCGCCCAGACCGCCGCGATCGACCGTCCCGGCATGCAGGACGCTCAGCGCCCGCAGGCGTAGCCCTGGTTGCTGCGGGGGTTGGCGCCCGCACCGAGCAGGCCCGTCTCGGGGTCGCGCGACACCGCGCAGAGCCGGCCGAGCGTCCAGGGCCCGGCGCGGATGATGCGGTGGCCACGAGCGGCCAAGGCCTCCAGCACGTCGTCGCCCATCCGGTCCTCGACGACCAG
The DNA here is from genome assembly GCA_036271155.1 of Nocardioides sp. Taxonomy (GTDB): domain Bacteria; phylum Actinomycetota; class Actinomycetes; order Propionibacteriales; family Nocardioidaceae; genus Nocardioides. The sequence continues at coordinate 2,337 of DATBBE010000209.1, forward strand.
CGAGGCCGGCGACATCGCGCGGGGGTAGAACGAGCTGGGCAGGGAGTCGGTGTGGAACATCGGCGCGTCGATCGCCTGCTGCAGCTCCTGGCCGCCGGCCAGGAGACGCAGCAGGAAGACCAGCTGCCACTGGTCCTGCTGGTCACCACCGGGGGTGCCCACGGCGTACACCGGCACGCCGTCGCGGAGCACCAGGGTGGGCGAGAGAGTCGTGCGCGGCCGATGGCCCGGCACCAGCGACGACGGCAGCCCGTCGTCGAGCCAGAACATCTGCATCCGGCTGCCCAGCGGGAACCCGAGCTCCGGCACCGTCGGCGAGCTCTGGAGCCAGCCGCCGCTGGGAGTCGCGGAGATGAGGTTGCCCCAGCGGTCCACGACGTCGATGTGGCAGGTGTCCCCCCGGGTCTCGCCCGTCAACGACACCGTCGGCTCGCCGAGGCCAGCGGCGTGGGGTGGGGCCGCCGACTCGCGCAGGACGTGCGCGGCCAGCCGCGCCTCCCGGCCACCCGGCGAGCCGGGGCGGAGCTCGGCGGAGGCGAGCTCTCCCACCAGGCTCCGTCGCTCCGCGACGTACGCCGCGTCGAGCAGCTCGGCGACCGAGACGTCGCTGCCGTCGCCGTACCACGCCTCCCGGTCGGCGAACGCGAGCTTGAGGACCTCCGTGGTCAGGTGCGCGCCGTCGGCGGTCGCCGGGTCGAGCGCCTCGTCGGGGAGTCCGTCGAGCACCGCCAGCGACTGCAGCAGCACCGGACCCTGCCCCCACAGGTCGGTCTTGGCGATCTCGAAGCCGCGGAACGACTGGGTGACCGCAGGCTCGTACGACGCGCTCCAGGCCGCCATGTCGGCGCCGGTCAGCACGCCGGCATGGGCCTCGCCGCTCGAGTCCTGGAAGGGCTGCCGTTGGAAGGCGTCGACCGCGTCGGCCACGAAGCCCTCACGCCAGGCGCGCCGGGCCGCGGCGTACTGCGCGTCGCGGTCACGACCGGCGGCCTCGCCGGTGTCGACCAGACGGTCGAGGACGTCGGCGTACGCCGGGTTCACCACGACCTGCCAGGGCTGCGGCAGTCGCGCCTGCGGGATCCAGTGCGCCGCGGAGGTGGGCCAGTGGTCGGTGAACAGCTGCTCCATCGTCGCCACCGTGGCCGCAGCGCGCGGCAGCAGGGGGTGGCCGTGCCGGGCGTAGCCGGCGGCGTACGACAGGACGTCGCGCAGGGAACGTGTCCCGTGGTCCTGGCCGAGCATCAGCCAGGCGTCGACGGCGCCGGGGACGGCGGCCGCCAGGGGCCCCGACCCGGGCACGAGGTCGAGGCCGAGCCCGCGGAAGTGGGCGGTGGTGGCGCCCGCCGGCGCGACACCCTGGCCGCACAGCACGACGGGCGTCGGGTCTGCGGCCGTGGCGAACACCGCCGGCACCTCTCCCCCGGGTCCGTTCAGGTGGGGCTCGACCACGTGCAGGACGAACGCCCCGGCGATCGCGGCGTCGAACGCGTTGCCGCCGGCCTCGAGCTCCGCCATCGCCGACTGCGAGGCCAGCCAGTGGGTGGACGACGTCATGCCGAAGGTGCCGCGCAGCGTGGGGCGCGTGGTCATGTCGCTCATGGGTGGTCTCCGTGAGGTACGGCGGTCTCGCGGACGTCGGGACCTGACCCATCGTCGTCCACCAGGTGACAGGCGACAGAACCGCCCTGTCCGCCACCGTCCGACCCGCCGGGCATCTCGCGGAGCGCCGGCACCTCGGTGCGGCACCGGTCCACCGCCAGCGGACACCGGGTGTGGAAGCGGCATCCCGAGGGCGGGTCGAGCTGGCTGGGCAGCTCACCGGACAGGACGACCCGGCGTCGGCGACGCTGGAGGTCGGGATCCGGCACGGGCGCCGCCGACAGCAGGGCCTGCGTGTACGGATGGCGCGGGCTGGAGAAGATCTGCTGACGGGTGCCGACCTCCGCGACCCGGCCCAGATACATCACCACCACGCGGTCCGCGAGGTACTCGACTGCCGCGAGGTCGTGGGTGATGAACAGACAGGCGAAGCCGAGGTCGCGCTGCAGGTCGGCCAGGAGGTTGAGCACGCTGGCCTGCACCGACACGTCGAGGGCGCTGGTCGGCTCGTCCGCGACGAGCAGGCGCGGGTGCGAGACCAGGGCGCGCGCGATGCTGACCCGCTGTCGCTGACCACCTGACAGCTCGTGCGGGTAGCGCTCGGCGACTCCGGGGCGCATCCCCACCTGCTCGAGCACCCGTGTCACCTGCGCGCGACGGTCCGCCCGCGGCACGCCGTGCAACCGCAGCGGCTCAGCCACGATGGCGCCGACCGACATCCGCGGGTCGAGGGAGCTGGCGGGGTCCTGGAAGACGATGGAGACCGTGCGCCGATGAGGTCGCAGGGCCCGTCCCGACAGCGTGCTGACGTCGGTGCCGTCCAGCCGCACCGCACCGGACGTCGGGTCGAGCAGGCGTACGACGAGCCGGCCCACCGTCGACTTCCCGGAGCCGCTCTCGCCTACCAGCGCGACGACCTCACCGGACCCGACGCTCAGCGAGAGCCCGTCCACGGCGTGCACGGGGCCGAAGTGCTTGACCAGGTCGACGACCTCGCAGACCGGTGCTTCCTGCTGCGTTTCGGCGCTCACGGCGCTCCTCGGTCCTGGTCGGCCCCGGTCGCCGCTCCGCTCAGTCCGGCCGGGTGCCAGCACGCGGCCTCGTGGCTGCTCTGGGGAGCGATCTCGAGAGGGGGTTGTCGCGTGCGGCAGGTCTCGTCGGCGGCCGGGCAGCGCTCGGCGAAGGTGCACCGCGGCTCGGGCCCCTCGATCACGGGCACCAGGCCGGGGATCTCGCGCAGCCGTTGCGCGGCTCCGTCGCTCCGCGCCGTCGGGACCGCCCCCAGCAGGCCGACGGTGTAGTGGTGGCGGGGCCGGGCGAAGAGCTCCTGGATGTCTGCTCGCTCCACGAGCCGGCCGGCGTACATCACCATGACCCGGTCGGCGATGTCGGCGACGACACCGAGGTCGTGGGTGATCAGAACGACGGCGGCGCCGAGCCGGTCGCGCAGGTCGCGCAGCACGTCGAGGATGCCGGCCTGAACGGTGACGTCGAGAGCGGTCGTCGGCTCGTCGGCGACCAGGACCTCCGGGCTGCCGGCCACGGCCATCGCGATCATCACCCGCTGACGGAGGCCCCCGGACAGCTGGTGGGGATACTGCTTGAGACGTTCGCGCGGGTTGGCGATGCCGACCAGGTCGAGGAGCTCGGCCGCCCGGTCGTTGGCCCGGCGACGGTCCATCCCCTCGTGGACGCGCAGCACCTCAGCGACCTGGCGCCCGACGGTGAAGACGGGGTTCAGGGAGGTCATCGGCTCCTGGAAGATGTAGGCGATCCGGGAGCCCCGCACACGTCGCAGGTCGCCCGGTGAGGCGCCGACGAGCTGCTGCCCGGCCAGCTCCACGCTGCCGGTCACCGACGCGTTGCGCGGCAGCAGACCCGAGAGGGCCATCGCCATCACGCTCTTGCCGCAGCCGGACTCACCGACGACGGCCAGGAGCTCGCCGGCCCGGGCCTCGAAGGAGACGTCGTCGACCGCGCACACCCGGCCGCCCTCGGTGCGGAACGAGACGCTGAGGTCACGCACCCGGAGCAGCGGCGTACCCGAGCCTCCCGGCTGCCAGGGATCGAGATCGGTCGTGACGATGGTCATCGTCGGCTCCCTCGGGGATCGAGGGCGTCGCGCAGCCCGTCGCCGAACAGGTTGAAGGCCAAGGTCAGGACCATGATCGCGATGCCCGGCATCACCGCGGTCCAGGGCGCCCGCGAGATGGAGTCCTGCGCCTCGGAGAGCATGGTGCCGAGGCTGGGCGAGGGCGGCTGGATGCCGAGACCGAGGAACGAGAGCACTGCCTCGCCCAGGATCGCTCCCGGGATCGCGACGGTCGCCTGGACGATGAGCACGCTGGTGGCGTTGGGCAGGATGTGTCGCACCACGACCCACAGGTCGGTGGCCCCCTCGGCCACCGCCGCCGCGACGTAGTCCAGCGACTTCAGCCGCAGCGTCTCGGAGCGGGTCACCCGGATGATGCCGGGGATCTGCGAGATCCCGATGGCCAGCGCGGCGTTCGACAGCGAGGCGCCCCGGATCGCTGCGAGCCCCACCGCCAGGATCAGGAACGGGAACGCCAGCACCACGTCGGTCAGCCGCGACACGACCGCGTCGAGGGCCGAGACGTATCCCGCCACCAGGCCCAGCGGCACACCGACGACCAGTGCGAGCAGCACCGACAGCACCCCGACCAGCAGCGAGGCCCGGGCACCGAACAGGATGCGGGACAGGATGTCGCGGCCCAGCGAGTCGGTGCCGAGGAGGTGTCCCGGCGAGCCCGGTGGCTGGAAGACGGCGCTGAAGTCCGCGTGGTCGGGGCTGTACGGCGCGAGCACCGGCGCGAGGACGGCAGCCAGGACCGCGAGGGTGAGCACCACGAATCCCGTCATCGCCAGCGGGCTGCGGCGCAGCCGCCGGAACAGGCGACCGCCGCGGGGCCGACCGGCCTCGCGACCCGGGTCGAGGTCGGTGTCGATCTCGGTGACGGTCATGTGGCCTCTCCCGACACCCGGATGCGCGGGTCGATCAGCGAGTAGAGCAGGTCGACGAGCAGGTTGATCACGATGTAGGCCGTCGCGGTCACCAGCACGACGGCCTGGATGACGGGGTAGTCGCGCTGGAAGACCGCGTCGATGGTGAGCTTTCCGAACCCCGGCAGCGCGAAGATCCGCTCGGTCACCACGGCACCGGAGATCAGCGCCCCGAGCTGGAGGCCGACGATCGTGACCACCACGATCAGGCTGTTGCGCAGACCGTGGACCCACACCACGGTGCGTTCCCGCAGCCCCTTGGCCCGGGCGGTGCGGATGTAGTCGGTCTCGAGAGCATCCAGCATCGAGGACCGCGTCTGCCGCATGATCACCGCCGCGAGCTGAGTGCCGAGCACGAGCGCCGGCAGGATCATGTGCTGGAGGTTCTGCCCCGGACTCTCACGGAACGGCACGTACCCGGACGCCGGGAGCAGCTCCAGGCCCACCGCCAGCCACAGGATCGTCATCAGCCCGAGCCAGAAGTTCGGCACCGACAGGCCGAGCAGGGCGAACCCGTTGGCGACCCACTCTGCGACGGTGCCGCGGCGGGTGGCGGCCACCACCCCGGCCAGGACGCCGATCACGGTGGCGACCACCAGCGCGAGCAGCGACAGCTCGGCGGTGACCGGCAAGGCGCTCCTCAACATGTCGCTGACCGGGATCCCGGTGCGCACCGACGTGCCGAGGTCACCGCGCAGGCTGTGGGTGAGGTAGTGCCAGTACTGCACCGGCACCGGGTCGTCGAGGCCGTACTTCGCACGGATCGCGGCGACCTGCGCGGGGTTGTTCTGCTCGCCTGCCAGAGCGCGGGCGGGGTCGCCGGGAAGCGCACGTACACCGGCGAAGACGACCATCGTCGACAGTACGAGCGTCACCGCGGACTGCCCCAGCCGGCGCAGCAGGTAACGGCGCATCGGCCCTACTTGGCGTAGCCCGCGAAGGCGACCCGGATGATGCCGTCGGGGTAGACCTGCACCCCGGAGACGTCCTTGCTGACTCCGGTGAGGTTGCGCTGCCGGTAGATGTAGATGATCGGGTCGTCGACCTCGGTCTGGGTCTGCACCTGGCCGTAGAGCCTCGCCCGCTGCGCGACGTCCTGTGTCTCGCGGGCCTGGGCCAGCAGCTGGTCGACCTTCGGGCTGCTGTACCCCGCGACGTTCTGCGAGCCCTGGGTGCCGACGAAGTTCGTGATGTTGGCGTCCGGGTCGACGCGGCCGGACCACCCCAGCTGGAGGAGCTGGAACTTGCCCTGGTCCTGCTGGTCGAGCAGCGTGGTGAACTCCAGTGGCTGGAGCTTCAGGTCGAAGCCCGCGGGCTTGACCATCGCCTGGAGCGCCTGGGCGAACTGCAGGGAGTCGGGGGTGTTGGTGACCAGCATGTTCAGCTGGTACGGCACAGGTACGCCGGCCTGCTGCAGCAGCTGCTTGGCCTTGTCGGGATCGTAGGGACGACACTTCTGCACCGCCGGGGTGCTGAACTGGCTCTCGGGCGCGATCGGTCCGCAGGCCGGGTCGAACTGGCCGTCGAAGACGGTCTTGACCAGCGCCTTGCGGTCGATGGCGTACTCGAACGCCTGCCGGATGCGCGGATCCTGCGCGTAGGGCGCCTGGATCTTGCCCGGTGGCTTGCCCACGCCCGCGGTGTTGCCGACGTTGAACGTGAGCCCCTGGTAGCCCAAGGACTCCGACTCGAGCATCTGGAGGCTGCTGTCGGACTTGATCGACGAGACGTCGTTGGTGCCGACGGTGTCGGCCACCTGCACGTCACCGGACTTCAGGTTCGCCGCACGGATGGCTGAGTCGGTGATGATCCGGTAGACGATCTTGTCGAGGTGGACCTTGTCCGCGTCGTAGTAGTTCGGGTCCTTGACCAGGGTGATGGAGTTCTGCGGCACCCGGCTGGCGAACTTGAACGGGCCCACGCAGACCGGGTCGGTGCCGAACTTGTCGCCCAGCTTCTTCAGCTGCGTCGGGCTCATCACCATCCCGGCGCGGTCGGCCAACGCTGCGGTCAGCGGGGCGAACGGCGTCTTGAGGTGGATCACCACGGTGCTGGCGTCGGGGGTGTCGATCGAGGTGATCGGCCCGAGCTCGGTGACCCGCGCGCTCTGGGGGTTGTTGAGGTCGCGCTCCAGCGAGATCTTGACTGCCGAGGAGTTCATGGTGGTGCCGTCGGCGAACTTCACGCCCTGCCGGAGCTTGATCGTGACCGTCCTGCCGTCCTTCGACGTGGTCGGCAGGGAGGCGGCCAGCTGAGGCACGATCCGGACGCTCGCGTTGAGGTCGTAGAGCTTCTCGCACATCGCGTTGAAGACGTAGCGGCTGTAGAACGAGCCCGCGAGCGTCGGATCGAGGAAGTCCGGCTCGGCGGACAGCGCCATCGTCAGCGTGCCGCCGTCCTTGACGTTGTCGGCGGTGGTGCCGACGTCCTGCGACCGATCACCCGACGGTGAGCTGGAGCCGACCGACGAGCACGCGGCCAGGGCCGCGGCCAGGAGAAGGGCGACGCCAGAGCGCGTCAGCCGAGAGCGGGACCGAGATTTCGACATGGGGGATGCCTTCCGAGAATCCTGAGACTGACTTCAACGTATGTTGTATACGAGCGATTTGTGAAGGGGGTTCAGCCGATTCCCCGGGTTGTGGAGAACTCGTGGGGAACCAGAGGCACGAGGGGCTAGTGCTCGGTGTCCTCCGACACGCCGCGCAGCGCTCCCGCCACGGTCCGACACAGCTCGGTGGCCTGGCGAGCCCAGCCGGGTGAGGCCCCGGCCAGGCCGCAGGTGGGCGTGATGACCAGCCGGCCCGCCACGGTGTCGGGGTCGAGTCCGAGCACGTCGAGCAGGCGCAGCACCCGCTCGATGAGAGCGGTCTGGCTCGGCACCGTCGGTGGCTCGACGGCGGGCACCACACCGAGCGCGACCCGCTCCCCCGCGTCGAGTGCCTCGGCGAAGACGTCGAGCTCGGCGGCGTCCAGGAGCGACAGGTCACCGCTCAGGCCCTGGGCACCCGCCCCGCGCAAAAGCTGCCACGGCGTGCCCGGCGCGCACGAGTGCACCCACGGCTCGGTGCCGGCCCGCGCCAGCACCTCCGCCAGCGCCGCAGAGGCCTCCGGGGGATGGACGACGCGGTGGCGGCCGAAGCCCGAGGCCGTCGGGACCGCTCCGGCCAGCACCGCGGCGAGAGCCGGCTCGTCGACCTGCACCACGACGTGGGCGGCCGCCACCCGCCGGCGTACGTCGGCCAGGTGCAGCGCCACCCCCTCGGCCAGAGCCTGGGCGAGCTCGCGCCGCGCGCCGTGGTCGGCGAGGAGCTTGTCACCGCGGGGCCTCTCGACGGTGGCCGCGAGGGTCCACGGCCCGGCGAGCTGCACCTTCAGCACGCCGTGGAAGTCCTGCGCCAGGTCCTCGAGCTGGTCGAGGTCCTGGGCCAGCAGGGACCGCGCGCGCCGCAGGTCGACCCCCGGGCGGTCGGTGAGCCGCCAGCCGGCGGGCTGCAGGTCGAAGCCGAGGTCGCCGATCATCGCGAGGGTGCGTCCGGTCATCGCCGCGCCCACCCCGCGCCCGGGCAGCTCGGGGAGGTAGGGCAGGTCGGGAGCCTCACCGAGGACCAGCCGCACGGCCTCGGCGTAGTCGGCGGCGTCGGTGCCGGGCCAGGACCCGACCCCACTGGAGATGGTCACGCGGGCGTGCCGGCGCGGACGGCGGAGACGATGGTCGCCGAGCCCACGACCCGAGTGCCGTCGTACATGACCGCGGCCTGACCGGGTGCGATCCCCTGCGCGGGGTCCAGGAGGTCGATCGACACGAGGTCCCCGACGACGTCGACATGGGCCCGGTGGGGGGTGCCGTGGGCCCGGAGCTGCACCGACCCGTCGTACGCCGCGGGCGTGGTGCCACACCATCGCGCCCGGTCGGCGGTGATCCGGTCGACGGTCAGCGCCTCGCGCGGACCGACCGTCACCGTGCCGGAGACCGGCTGGATGTCGAGCACGAACCGCGGCTTGCCGTCGGCTGCGGGGACACCCAGCCGCAGCCCGCGCCGCTGCCCGATGGTGAACGCGTAGGTGCCGTCGTGACGCCCGAGCTCCTCCCCCGAGGACGCGTCGAGGATCGCGCCGCCGTGGTTGGGCGCGCGGTCGCCGAGCTTCTCGCGCAGCCAGCCGGCATTGTCGCCGTCCGAGACGAAGCAGATGTCGTGGGAGTCCGGCTTGTCGGCGACCAGCAGACCGCGGGCGGCGGCCTCCGCCCGGACCTCGGGCTTCGGCGTGTCACCGAGGGGGAACAGCGAGTGGGCCAGCTGCTCTGCAGTAAGGACCCCCAGGACGTAGGACTGGTCCTTGCCGGGGTCGACCGCCCGGTGCAGCTCGACCGACCCGTCGGACGCCTTCCGCACCTGGGCGTAGTGACCGGTCGCCACAGCGTCGAAGCCCAGCGCCAGGGCTCGGTCCAGCACGGCGGCGAACTTGATCTTCTCGTTGCAGCGCAGGCACGGGTTCGGCGTGCGGCCGGCGGCGTACTCGTCCATGAAGTCCTCGACGACGTCCTGGTGGAAGCGGTCGGAGAGATCCCAGACGTAGAACGGGATGCCGATCACGTCGGCGGCGCGGCGAGCGTCGTTGGCGTCCTCGATCGTGCAGCAGCCGCGTGCGCCCGAGCGGTACGACGCGGGGTTGCGCGAGAGGGCAAGGTGGATGCCCGTGACGTCGTGTCCGGCATCGTGGGCGCGAGCCGCGGCCACCGCGGAGTCGACGCCGCCGGACATGGCAGCGACGATCTTCATCGCGGCTTCACGAGATGCGTGCCCCACGGGCGCGCTCGACGGCCGGACCGATCGCCTCGACCAGGGCGTCGACGTCGGCCTCGGACGACGTGCGTCCGAGCGTGAACCGCAGGGAGTGGCGAGCGCCCTCCTCGTCGCAGCCCATCGCCAGCAGCACGTGGGAGGGCTGGGGGACGCCCGCGGAGCAGGCGGAGCCGGTCGAGCACTCGATGCCACGGGCGTCGAGCAGCATCAGCAGCGAGTCGCCCTCGCAGTCCGGGAAGCCGAGGTGGGCGTTGCCGGGCAGCCGGTTGTCGGGGTCGCCGTGGAGATGCGCCCGGGGCACCACCTCGGTGACGCGACGCACCAGCGCGTCGCGCAGCGTGGCCACCCGCTCGGCGTACTCGGCCTGCGCCTTCACGGCATGCTCCACCGCGGTCGCGAAGCCCGCGATCGCCGGCATGTCGAGGGTGCCGCTGCGGATGTCGCGCTCCTGTCCACCGCCGTGGAGCAGCGGGGTCAGCGACAGCTCGCGGCGCAGCAGCAGCGCGCCCACGCCGTAGGGGCCGCCGAGCTTGTGACCGGTCAGCGTCAGCGCGTCGAACCCGCTGGCCGCGAAGTCGACCGGTACCGCCCCGACCGCCTGGACCGCGTCGGTGTGGACCGGGATGCCGTGGCTCGCGGCGACCGCCACGATGTCCTCGATCGGCTGGATGGTGCCGACCTCGTTGTTCGCCCACATCACCGAGACCAGGGCCACGGTGGCGGGTGCCCGCTCGACGGCCGCGCGGTAGGCATCGACGTCGAGCCGGCCGCGCGAGTCGACGGGGAGCAGCTCGATCTCGGCGTGCTCCTCCTGCTCGAGCCAGTGCAGCGCGTCGAGCACGGCGTGGTGCTCGATCGACGACGCCAGGATGCGGACCCGCGCGGGGTCGGCGTCGCGCCGCGACCAGAACAGCCCCTTGAGCGCGAGGTTGTCGGACTCGGTGCCCCCGGAGGTGAAGACCACCTCACCGGGCCGGCAGTTCAGGGCCTGGGCGATCGTCTCGCGCGACTCCTCGACGATGCGCCGGGCAGCACGACCGCTGGCGTGCAGCGAGGACGGGTTGCCGACGTCGCCGAGGTGAGCGGTCATCACCTCGACGGCCGCAGGCAGCATCGGTGTGGTCGCGGCGTGGTCGAGGTAGGCGGTGTGGTCGGGCGCGTCGTGCATGTCACACCCAGCGTACGGCGCGGGGTGGTAGCCCGCGAACCCGCGGGCAGTCCCGGCTCATTCCCGCTCCCGTGCGTCGTCCAGCGCCGCCCGCGCCTCGAACAGCAGCACGGCTGCCGAGACGGCCACGTTGAGCGAGTCGGCCCGGCCGCGCATCGGGATCGCGACCCGGGTCAGGCCGATGCGCCACTCCTCGCTCACGCCGTCGCCCTCGGATCCGACGACGACCGCTGTCCGACCCCTGCCGAGCCCGGCGTCGCGGTACGGGGTGGCGCCGGCGGGGTCGGCGACGTACGCGGTGAAGCCGGCCTCCGTCAGGCCCGCCCGCGCCTCCGCGATCGACCCGAAGATCAGCACCGGGACGGTCAGCAGCGTGCCCCGGCTCGCCGCGAACACCTTGGGATGGGTGACCCGGGCCGTCGCGCGGGTCAGCACCAGCGCGTCCGCGGCGCAGGCGTCCGCGGTGCGTACCAGGGTGCCGAGGTTGCCGGCGTACTCGATCCCGTCGGCGACCAGCACCAGCCGGGCCGATCCGGTCAGGACGCTGCGGGCGTCCCACGTCGGCAGCCGCACCACGGACAGCAGAGCGGGCGCGCTCGCCTCGGGCTGGAGCCGCGCCAGGACCCGCTCGGAGACGCGGTAGGCACGGTCGGCCTGGGAGGCGACCCTGCTGGCGGTCGCCTCGAGGTCGGGGTCGCGCCGCGGTCCGGGACACCAGAAGACGGCGTCGATCGGCGCCTGGCTCCGCAGGACGACCTCGTGTGCCCATCGTCCCGAGACGGTGGTGACGTGGTCGGCGCGCGGCAGCGCGTTGCGGCGGGCCCGGGAGTAGCGGCGTACGTCGTCGTGGGACGTGCCGACGGGCTGGAAGCAGTCGATGCTGGGCATGGCGGACTCCGACGAGCAGGAGTGACGTCCTGACCGCGTGTCCCACCGCGCTGTCGGCGTGGGGGCCGCGGTCGTCAGGCCGCCGGTCGGCGCCTGGCTGAGGTCACTCCTGGATACCCATGCCGAGAACGGTAGGCAGCGCGAGGCGGGCCCGCATCCGAATTACGGCGTCTGCGCATCCCGCAGCTCCCGCTCGAGCCACGGGTGGTCGGGGAGCAGCCGGCTCACGCCTGCGCGCAGCCAGGCGCGCTGGGCATCGTCGAGCAGGGGCCAGGCGCGGGCGAGGTCGCGACGGTCCTTCGTCCGGTCGAGCCGGGCCTTGAAGAGAAGGACGATCTCGGGGTTCAGGACGCGTACTCCCGCGTCGGTGACCCAGGTGACGTCGTCCAGCGGCGCGACGTGCTCGGGCAGCTTCTTGTTACGCCAGCGGCCGTCGTCATCCGGGGTGACCGGCAGGTCCATCACCCAGGGCGCGGTGGCCTCTCGGCGGACCCAGATCTGGGACTCGGGAGACGGCAGGTCGGGGTACTTCCGGTTCAGCGGGCGGAGCGCACCGTCATCGATCGTCCACAGGTGCCACCGATCACCCACGAAGTCCCGCAGGGCAGGCACGTCGCAGGCCAGCATCGAGATGTCGATGTCCTCGTGCTCGCGCTCGGCACCGGTGAAGGCCTCGACCGCCCAGCCCCCGATCAACCACCACGGCCGGTCGAACCCGGCGAAGAAGGACACGGCCCCGGCGACGTCCAGCGCCTCGAAGGGGCCGTAGAGCCGCGCCCAGGAGGCGTCCTCGGCGCGCTCCGCGTCGGTGACCGGCAGGGACTCGCGCACCTCAGTGACGGTGCCCGTACAGCTGGTTCATGCCGAGCCAGTCGCCCAGCCCCAGCGTGCGTGCGTAGGTCGAGCAGGCCGACAAGATGTGCTGCATGGTGAGGTTGGCGTGACCCGACCCGGTGTGGGCCATGCCGTAGGCGTGACCCCACTCGTGGGTCACGGTGCCCTCGAAGTCCCAGCTGTCGGTGCAGTTCTTCGGCAGCTTCGTGACGAGGTCGCGGCCGTTGTCGATGACCATGTCGGCGCCCGTCATCTGTCCGTGGGCGCCCCACCAGTAGCACGTCCAGCCGAGGAGGCCACCGGGGAGGTTGCCGAAGGCGACGATGTTCGAGCTGTTCCTGGCGCCACAGCTCGGGCCCTCGGCGGGCTTGATGTTGGGCTTGGCCTTCGTCCTGCCGAGATAGTGCGAGGCCGGCGTCTTCAGGCGGGGCTTGTGGCAGGAGTTGCGGCCCGTGCGCATGTTGGCGTTGGCGACCTTGATCTGGTGGACGACCGTCGAGGCCTGCATCCGCTTCGGCATCGCCTGGAGGTTGACGCGGTAGCGCAGCGCGGAGCTCCACTTGTGGCCCTCGAGGTTGAACGTGGCGTCCTTGCAGGCCGCCGGTGAGCCGCGCCGGGCCGACGTCGGGACGGCCGGCCCGCGGACGGCGCGCACCGTCGCGCCGGTGTTGGAGACGGTCAGGCCACGGACGTCGCCATGGCGGCCCACGCCCTCTCCGGACACGCTCGTGCCGGCCGGCGGCACCAGCACCGAGACCCGGCCGTCGGTGACCACGCGGCCGACCAGGGAGCAGCCGGCGCGTGCGGCGGAAGCCAGCGCGCGAACCGGGATCGGCCCCCGCTGGAGGCACCGGCCGTCGGTCGCCCGACCCGACGCCGGCACGGTGGCAGTGGCGGCGCCGGTGGAGGCCACCAGCCCGGCGACCGCGAGGGTGGAGGCCAGGGCGAGGAGTCGTCGAGACGTGGTCATGGGACCGATCCTGCCCCAGCGCACCGCCATCGAACCAGCAGGGTCGGGTCAGGGCACGCGCGGCAGGAGCACGAGGTCGTCACGGTGCACGATCTCGCGTTCGTACGCCGCGCCGAGCTCACGGCGCAGGGCGCTCGACGTCTTGCCCACCAGGGCGGGGATCTCGTCGGCGTCGAAGTTCACCAGGCCGCGTGCGACCGGGACCCCGTCCGGGCCGGCCAGGTCGACCGGATCGCCGGCGGCGAAGACGCCGGTCGCGCCGGTCACTCCCGCGGCGAGCAGTGAGGCGCGCCGCTCGGTGACGGCGCGGACGGCACCCTCGTCGAGGAGCAGCACGCCCTTGGGCTCGGTCGCATGGGCCAGCCAGAGCTGGCGCGTGGGACGGCGCCGGGCTGCCGCGTGGAAGAAGGTGCCGACCTCGTCTCCGGCCAGGACGGACCCCGCCCGGTCGGCCGAGGTCAGCACGACCGGGATGCCCGCACCCGTGGCGATCCTGGCGGCGTCGAGCTTGGTCCGCATCCCGCCGGTGCCGACACCGGAGGATCCCGTCCTGCCGATGCGTACGCCCCCGAGGTCGTCGTCCAGCGCGACCTCGGCCACGAGCCGGCTCGCCGGGGCTCCCGGCGGCGCGTCGTACAGCCCGTCGACGTCGCTGAGCAGGA
>DATBBE010000210.1:0-14952 GCA_036271155.1 Nocardioides sp.
CCACTGCCTGTGCGGACGTCATCGCGGCGTAGGCATCGGGTCCCAACAGGTTCGGCGGGTCGTAGGTGTCCGGGCAGACCCCACTGCTCAGCCAGCAGACCTGGTCGTCGCTCGAGTCGGCGTAGGACTTCGCGCTCAGGCCGCGCACCGGCACGGTGGAGACCACCAGGCCGACCAGGACCGCGAGAAGCAGGAACGGCAGCCAGCGCCGCCGCGCCATCGAAGGCTGTCGCATGCTGGATGAGTTCATGACGTTCACGATGACGCCTGACCGGGCCCGTCTCCGTGCCCCTGCTGACACAACGCGCGCTACGAGAACGCCGCGTCCGCCCAGACACCGGAGACGGCCCGACGCAGCGACTCCGACCCGTCGCCGACGACCGCGCGCACGCCGACCAGGCCCCTGCGTCGCAGGTCCTCCAGCACCGCGCCCCAAGGCTCGTCGGACCGGTCGGGGGATACGGCGTGGAGGCTCAGCAGCTCGACGCGGGCTGAGCCGCGCAGGTCTGCGCCGGCAGAGCCGACGACCGTCGCGAACGGCAGACCGAGCACCTGCCCCCGGACGCCGCGCAGCGCGGACAGATGCACCGCGACGGTCTCGATGCCGGAGCCGAGATCCTTCTCGTGCCACCCGCTCAGTCGCTCACGCACGGTCGCGGCGATGCGCCGGAGCGTGCCCTCGGAGACGTCGCTGGGGTAGACCAGCGACAGCAGGCTGCGTGCCACGTCGGGCGGCGTTCCCTTCGCGGCGAGCGGGAGGAGCACTCGGTCGATGCCGGCGCCTTCTCGTCGCCACTTGCCGACCGTCACCGGCTCGAAGGTCCCCCAGCGGTCGCGGGGTGCGTCGATCTCCACCGCACCCAGGGTGGTCCGGACCGTCTTGCGCCGGCTCCCGTTGCGGGAGTTGCCGCGGTGGCAGCGCCAGCCGATGTCGGACCTGGTGTGGTCCAGGTGCGCCACGAGCTCCGCCTCGAGCGCCGCCTCGATGACGGTCTTCGCGATGCCGGTCAGCAGATGGGGGCACACACCCTGGAGGGCGCCGCGGACCGGGCCGGAGGAGACCGTGCTCACCGCGTCGTGCAGCTGGATCGTCCGGGGTTGAAGGTGATGACGGCCACCGAATGGGACCGCTGTCCCGCCACCCGGCTGCACTCGTGCAGCGCCTTCCCGCAGTCACCCAGGCTGATGCTCACGTACGGCACGGTGTGCGGCAGGACGTCGAAGGTACACATCGCGCTCGCCCAGGCGGCCGCGGCGGCGATCTTGGTCTCGCTCGGCGACAGCTCCACGGTGACGTGCCCGTGGGTCGCGGAGACCGTCAGCGCCTGCGCCGCCGGGGCGCCGATGCAGGTGAGAGCCGCAGCCCCCGAGATGGCCAGCGCGGCAGCGGTCGCGGCGGCGCTGCGTCGGAAGGGCTTCATGCGGCGAGTCTCACCCGCCACGAGACCCAGGTCTGTCCGTGGCCTGACACAAGCCGGAGGTCGGTCATCACTCGCTCAGGCCCACTGGACCCTGACGAGCTGACGCGCGCGCACCCCCCACCCACTGGCGTTGGCACACACCAGGCTCACGACGTAGTCGCCGCCCTGCTCGTAGGAGATGAGGGGGTTGCGCTCGGTGGAGTTCCGACCGTCCCCGAAGTCCCACAGATAGCTGGTGGGACCGCCCGTGGTCTGGCTGGTGAACTGCGTCGAGGCGGTCGCACGCGGGTTGTCGGTGTAGGTGAAGGCGGCCACCGGAGTGCCAGCGGGGGCGGTGACGACCACCTGCTTGGTGACAGGAGCGCTGTAGCCCTTGTCGTTGATGGCCACCATCGTGATGGTGTAGGTGTCAGCCAAGGTGTACTCGACCACCGGGTTCTTCTCGGTGATCTCCCCGGCGCCGTTGTCGACCTCCCACGTCCAGCTCGTGGGAGACCCGGTGGAGGCATCGGTGAACTGGATCGTGGCCGGGGCCTGCGCCGTCTCGGGGCTCATCGCGAAGTCGGCAGTGGGAATGCCTGCGGGGGCAGGTCGCACCACGAGGAGCGC
Organism: Nocardioides sp.; assembly: GCA_036271155.1. GTDB lineage: Bacteria > Actinomycetota > Actinomycetes > Propionibacteriales > Nocardioidaceae > Nocardioides. The sequence continues at coordinate 2,031 of DATBBE010000210.1, forward strand.
CTCCTGCTGGGCCGAGAAGCTGGGGCCGTATCCGTCGTCGACGCGAAGCAAGAAGTACCCGTCGGACGGAGAGAGCTCGGTCGGCGTGCCCACGACCTGCACGGTCCTGCCGAGGTCCGCGTCGTAGTGGGGCGTCACCAGCTCCAGACCGGCTGCGAGAGCGAGCGGCTTGCTGTCGAGGTCCAAGGTGGACCAGCTGTACGCCGGCCACCCTCCCGACGCCGGCACGATCACCGACGCGTAGGGCTGCCAGAGGTAGGCGTCCTCGAGGCTGAACTGTCCGTCGCCTGGCCAGTCGATGCTCGGGGGGTAGAACATCTCCTGCATCGGCTGGACGACCGTGCAGATTCCGGAGTAGAGGTCACCGGCGAGGTCGATGGCCGTCTTGACGACGAGCGCCGCCACGACGGCGTAGAACGCAGGGGTCTCGGGCTCGACCCGCTTGTACACGAAGCGCACGAACCCCGTCGCAGTCTGGATGTAGGCCGTGATGTTGATCCAGAGGTTCCACGTGTCGACCCAGTTGGCAGGGGTTCCCTCGTTGCGGTTGGGGATCCGCATGTACTCCGCGAGGTTGATCCCGATCCGGATCCAGCCGAAGGCGGCAGTCTGCAGCATCAAGATGGTCTCGCGGAGCTCCCTCTGCTCCGGAGTGACGTTCTTTCCTTCACCCTCCATCATCTCCGCGATCGTGCCGTTGTCGATCGCCAACGCCAGGTCGTACATGTTGAAGAAGAACGTCAGGACGTACCGGAAGTAGGGCAGCTCGTTCTCATCGAAGGGCGCGTAGCCCCAGAACCACGGATAGTCGCCGATCACGTAGGCCGCGAAATGGACAACCGCGAACCCCTGGATCATGCCTTCCGGCGCCGGGTAGAGACCCCCGGACATGCAGTTCAGGTCGAGCCAGCCGTCGAGGACGACGTCGAGGGACTGGGTCATGCCTTGGAACGCCTGGAACAGGAGCAGCGCGTCGGCGGGGTTGTCCCCGTAGCCCCAGGGCTCCCCGAGCGCCGGCGGCACCGGGATCCCGTCCGCGAAGGGCGCCTTGCCGGTGATCGCCTTGGTGACCACGGTGAACGGGTAACCCGCGAGGAACCCTCCCAGCATGCCGACCGTCAGCGGGAAGTCCGCCGGGTCCAAGCCGGACTGCTCCACGACGAAGTCCCAGATCAGCTCGAGGAAAGGCGCGTCCGTCAGGGGCGTGTCCAACAGGGTTGCGACGTATTCCAGGGCGTCCCCGCTCCATGTGAGGACGTCGTTGGCCAGCTCGTCGAGCAGCTCCAGGATTCCGACGATGACGTTCTCCGCGAAGTCCAGGATGTCGACCAGCTGCGATGCCGCCACCGAGCCGGGGTCCTTCCCCGAGAAGAACTCGGCGAACACGTCCGTCAGGTCCTTCAGGGCCGTCGACAGGCTCTCGAACGCGGGAGTCTCGCCGAACATCGTGAACACCTGCTCGACGAGATCGCTCACCGGGCCGCCCGCACTCGAGCGCTGCGCCGGTGTCGTCGTCGGGGAGGATCCCGTCCTGGTCAGCTGCTGGAGGAACCACTGGGCATGCGGGCTCTGCGTCTGGTCGCCCGCAGCGGCGACCTGGGGGCTCGGCTGACTGTCCGTCGGGACGGTCGCGGTCGGGCCTTGGAGGGATGCCAGGGACTGTCCTCCCAGCGTCGTCTTCAGGGCCTCGAAGTAGCTGCGTACCTCGGCCTCCTTCTCGACGAAGAAGCCGTCGACGACCGTGCCGATCTCGGCCAGCACCGAGCCGACCAGACGCGGCGCCTCGTTCATCACGGTGCGCAGTGCCAGGGCGGTCTTCAGGGCGTCGGCGAAGCCGAACGCCCACTTCAGCCAGTCGACGACCTCCTCGATCTTGGCCTCGATGGCCACGAAGACAGCCTCGACGGCGTGAGCGGCGCTCACGACGTCCTGCCAGGCGCAGACGAAGAACGCCTCGACGTCGTCGGCCAGGGTGACGATCAGCTCGATCGTCTGGTCGAGCAGGTTGACCGTGGCCTGGGCCAGGTCGACGACACCCTCCTGGATGCCCTGCCAGACGTCGCCGAACCAGCCCTCGAGCTCGTCGATGACGCCCTGCTCGCCGAGGCTCTGCCGACGGGCGTCGAGCTGCTCGCGACTCGTGAAGGTCTCGAGGGCCGGGCGACGAGGGTCGCGGGTCTGGAAGGAGAAGGCCACGACGTCCTCGCCGTCGGGGAGGCCCGAGCGCAGCCCGGTCGGCAACGGGGACCCGGAGTCCACGGCGAACACGCCCTGACACCAGGTCACGACGTCCTGCGCGGACGGTGGCCAGTCGGTCTCGTCGGCCGCCTTCCGGATGCCCGGGAACAGCGGCTGGCCGTCGGGCTTGGTCGCGCTCTGCACGGTCTCGGCGGTGAAGCCGTCGGCGTGGTTGGGCAGGGTCCCGTTGCCCGCCAGGAACTTGTGCACGTCGGAGGCCATCTGGATGGACAGGGACTGGGCCATCCCGGCGACGGTCACGTGCATCTGCGGCACCGCGAGGGAGCGGGCGACGACCCGCAGGGTGACCTGACCGTTGCCGTTGGTCACCAGCCGCACCGGCGTGATCGTCCCGGTGCGGTAGAACCGGCCGTCCACCTCGAGGTCGACCGGCGCGTCGGCGGTCAGGCTGACCTCGCAGCTGGCCACGGGGGTGCCGAGGGCGTTCTTGACGGTCAGGGTCGCCTCGTAGCGCGGCACGACGTACGGCTTGGGAAGACTCTCGGGGACCAACCGCATCCGCTCCTGGTGCCACAGCGAGCTGCGGAGGTCCTGGGTGTAGATCGCACAGGTCTCGCCCGGCTCCGCACCTTGGGCCATGACGTGCTGGCTCGGCATGTCGTCGGGATAGGCGTCCAGGTTGAACCTCGCCACCGACGCGACCAGGGGACGGGTGGTCGTGAAGTCCACCGGGGTGCCGTCCGGGCGGACGATCGTGTGCACGTCCCAGGCCGGGACCAGCAGCACGTCGGGCTCGGCCTGGTCGTAGGGAGCATTGATCCAGCCGAGCTGATGAGCCACCCTGAGCGAGCCGTCGGCGTCGCGGCCGTAGAGGTGGGCCAGGCCCTCGGCGTCCTGCCACGCGGCAAGGTCCTCCAGTGGGCAGTCCAGGTAGGCGAGGGTGGCGAGGTACTTGGCGGTCGTCTCCTCGGTCTGGAAGATCGCCTCGACGAACCTGGGGTCCAAGCTGTTCTGGGCGATGACGCCGGCACTGTTCAGGTACGTCCACGGCGCGATGATCCGGCCGTAGTCGCCGTAGACAGGGGTCAGGTCGCTCGCCTTCGACCGCGGGCGGTACGTCATCAGGGTCAGCTTGGTCTCCTTGAGGCACCACATGCGGATCGTCTCGACCAGCGCCCCCTGGGAGAACTCGGTGGCCGGCGAGTCGACCCCGGCCACCTTGGTCGCGTCACGGAAGTCCGAGGAGTAGCGGAAGCTGTCCAGTCGCCACGGGGTTGCAGGGGGTTCGCCGTCGCCGAGGGTGTGGTTGGCCATCAGCCAGAAGAGCGAGCTCTGCTCCGGGACGTCGATGAACACGACGGGCGTCGCCGGGCGGTCGTTGCAGTAGTAGACCGGGAGGATGTGGACCGGCTCGTCGCCGGGCGCCGGGATCGCCAGCCGCTGGGACGTCTCCCATCGCTGGCCACCGGGCACCGCGGGGTCTGCCACCAGCTCGAAGATGTACCCGGTCCTGTTCCCGCCCACAGAGGGGGCGATGGCCCAGACCGTGCCGTTCGGCGTCACGGCCACCACCACCTCTCCCGCGTGCGGCATGACGGGGTCGGTGCTCCAGCCGGACAGCCCGCCGGGCTCGGCGTCGTCCACGGGGTTGACGTGCCGCGCCCAGCGCAGCACGTTCTGCTCGTCGATGTAGAGCATCTCCTCCGACCCACCCGAGAAGGGGTTGGCGAACATCGCGACCTTGTTGTCGCCCTGGGCGATGTCCATGACGCCGGCGATGACGGTGTCCTCGGCGAGGTTGCTGCTCACCTCGATGGAGGCCGGCGCCAGGTTGCTCGCGATGTCGACCGGCGGGTCGCCCAGGGGTGGGCGGTTGGCTCGGCGGACGGCGTGCTGGGGGTCCGGGCTGATGGACATGCGAGTCGCTCCTCGGTGAACGGGTGCCGTTCCCGGGACGAGGTCAGGTCGTGCCGAGATCACGCACCCAGGGGGTGGGTGTTCCGAGACCCGGTCGCCGAGGTTGTTCATGCTGTCCAACGACTATTCATGCGGTCCGGGTGCTCTCGAAGTTAGGACTCCACCGGACGCCGCGGAACGCCGTGGCCCGAATTGGTGTCAGCGAGAGTCCGCAGAAATGTGGCCGAAGATGCCCGGCTCGCCAGCGATTGTTGCCCTGGAAGGGGGCGTGGTGGCGCCATGATGTGAAGCGCCCCGCTGTGCTCGTCCTCCCGTGATCGAAGGCCCATGCAGAACACCCGTGAGTCCCGCATCGACGAGACGGACAGAGGGATCATCGGGATCCTCCAGGTCGACGGACGGACGGCGTACTCCGCCATCGCGCGCCAGGTCGGGCTGTCGGAGCCGGCCGTGCGCTCGCGCGTCCACCGGCTCCGGGCCGCGGGCATCATCCAGGTGGTCGCGGTCACCGACCCCCTCCAGCTCGGCTTCTCCCGGGAGGCCATGGTCGCGATCAAGGTGGCGCGTGACCCGAACGTGATCGCGGACGCGCTCGCCGCCTTCGAGGAGATCGACTTCATCGTCCTGGTGACGGGTTCCTTCGACATCCTCCTGGAGGTGGTCGCCGAGAGCGACGAGGCGTTCCTGGCCATGATCCAGCGCATCCGGGCCACGGTCGGCGAGGGGACCGTCCGGGTGCATCCCTACCTGCTCACGGTCAAGCAGGACTATGCCTGGGGGGTCGGCTGACCGGTCTGCCCGTCGTGTCAGCGACCTGACGGACGGCGTGCCTCGCGCCGAGGCACCGTCACCCCATGGCTTCCGACCACGCCCGCAAGCGGTCCTCCGACATCGCCCGAGGCTGCCTCGGCAATCTCGTCGAGTGGTACGACTGGTTCGTCTACGCGTGGTTCGGGTTGTACTTCGCCGGCGCGTTCTTCCCCTCCCACGACCCGACCGCCCAGCTGCTGGCAACCGCGGTCGTGTTCGCGATCGGCTTCCTGATGCGCCCGTTGGGGGGCTGGCTGCTGGGGCTGTACGCCGACCGGTTCGGACGGCGCCCGGCGCTGACCCTGTCGGTCTCGCTGATGGCCGCCGGGTCGCTGGCCATCGCGGTCAACCCCGGCTACTCGGTGATCGGCGTGGGTGCGCCGGTGCTGCTCATCGTGGCGCGCATGGTGCAAGGGCTCTCGGTGGGCGGCGAGTACGGCACCAGCGCGTCGTACCTCAACGAGGTCGCTCACTCCCGCCGCCGCGTCTTCTGCGCGAGCTTCCAGTACGTCTCGATCGTGCTCGGTCAGCTGCTCGCCCTGCTGACCCTCATCGTCATGCAGCACACGATGTCCGAGGCCTCCCTGACCGCGTGGGGGTGGCGCATCCCGTTCGCCCTGGGTGCCGTGCTCGGGCTGACCGTCTTCTACCTGCGTCGGCACATGGGCGAGTCCGAGGCTCACCTGCGACACCAGCGTGAGTCGCGGGCAGGTCGACGCCAGGGCATGTCCACCCTCCTCAGGGAGCACCGGGGACAGCTCGCCGTGGCCGTGGCCCTCAGCACCGGCGGCTCGGTCGCCTGGTACACCTACACGACGTACCTGCCGAAGTACTTCGTGACCTCTGGCGGACTCGACCGGAACGACATGGCGGTCGTCGGCTTCGCCGCCCTGGTGGTCCTGATGCTCCTCCAGCCTCTCGCGGGCCTGCTCGCGGACCGGTTCGGACGACGAGTCCTGCTCATCGTCTCTGCCGTGGGCACGATCGCGGTCACCGTGCCGATCTTCACCTTGGCGCGGCACACCACCAACCTGGTCGCGGTGTTCGCGCTGATGGTCCTCGGGCTGTTCTTCCTCGCGGGCTTCCTGGGCGCGCCGGCGGAGCTGTTCCCCACCCACCTGCGCGCACTCGGCCTCGGGGTCGGGCACTCGATCGCCACGGCGGCGTTCGGCGGAACGGTGGAGACGGTCGCCCTCGAGCTCAAGGAGCTCGGCCTCGGCGGCCTCTTCCCGTGGTACGTCGTCGTGATGGCCGCGGTGATGCTGGCGGCGGCGCTGCTGCTCCCACGCGTGACGACCTCGAGCCTCGACGAGGCCCCGGAGGAGCAGGAGACCTCACCCCGCGAGCTCGAGACCGCGGCGTAGCCGGAACACCATGGCGCGCCCGGAGGTATTCGAAACCCCAACCTTCTGATCCGTAGTCAGATGCTCTATCCGTTGAGCTACGGGCGCAGCGCCCACGCCGGGTGGAAGCCCCGACGAGGACTGACCGAGGATAGCCGACCCCATGGGGCGTGCCGAATCGGGATCCGTCAAGGGGTGTGACCCTGGCCACGGCTCCTTGATCGATCCAATATGTCAGGACTCCTGACAGAGGTAACGTCCCCGGCACACAGTCGGGCGACAACGACGCCGGCCGATCGCTACATCTTCACGTTCACCCCGTCGAAAGACGGTCCGGTGGCATCTCGGGCCCACGAGCACGGTGGCCACCGCGACGTACGAGAGGGACAGCATGACTGCCGATACGCAGACCCGACCGACCGCCCAGGACGACGCCGAGCCGGCCCCGACGACCCACCAGGGGATCCTCGACTTCGTCGCGGAGGTCGCGGCCATGACCACTCCGGACCGCGTCCACTGGTGCACCGGCTCCGACGAGGAGTGGACCCAGCTGACCGACGCCCTCGTGGCGACCGGCACGTTCACCCGGCTCGACCCGGCGAAGAAGCCCAACTCGTTCCACTGCGCCTCCGACCCCAGCGACGTCGCTCGGGTGGAGGACCGCACGTTCATCTGCTCTGTCGACGAGGCCGACGCGGGTCCCACCAACAACTGGATGGACCCCGACGAGATGAAGGCCATCATGCGCGGGCTGTACGCCGGCTGCATGACGGGCCGCACGATGTACGTCATCCCGTTCGTGATGGGTCACCTCGAGGCGGACAAGCCGATGTTCGGCATCGAGCTCACCGACTCCGCCTACGTCACCGCCTCGATGCGGGTGATGGCGCGGATGGGCAGCCACGTGCTGCGCCGTATCGAGGAGCTCGCCGACGGCGGCCAGGACGTCGCCTGGGTCCCCGCGATCCACTCGGTCGGGATGCCGCTGGCCGAGGGTCAGGCCGACGTCGCGTGGCCGTGCAACGACACCAAGTACATCGTGCAGTTCCCCGACGAGCGCGCGATCTGGTCGTTCGGCTCGGGCTACGGCGGCAACGCGCTGCTCGGCAAGAAGTGCTACGCCCTGCGCATCGCCAGTGTGATGGCGCGCGACGAGGGCTGGCTGGCCGAGCACATGCTGATCCTCAAGCTGACCAACCCCCAGGGCATCACCAAGTACGTCGCGGCGGCGTTCCCCAGTGCCTGCGGCAAGACCAACCTGGCGATGCTCGAGCCGACCATCCCGGGCTGGAAGGTCGAGTCGATCGGCGACGACATCGCCTGGATGCGGATCGGGGAGGACGGCCGGCTCTGGGCGGTCAACCCGGAGTACGGCTTCTTCGGCGTCGCTCCCGGCACCAACGAGCACACCAACCCCAACGCCATGAAGACCATCAACATCGGCAACTCGGTGTTCACCAACGTCGCGCTGACCGAGGACGGCGACGTCTGGTGGGAGGGTCTGGAGAACCCGCCGGCCCATGCCACCAGCTGGAAGGGCGAGCCGTGGACACCCGCCAGCGACGAGCTGTCCAGCCACCCCAACAGCCGCTACTGCACGCCGATCAAGCAGTGCCCGATCCTGGCCCCTGAGTACGACGACCCGCGCGGCGTCCCGATCGACGCGATCCTGTTCGGCGGTCGCCGCAAGACCACGATCCCGCTGGTGACCGAGGCGCGCGACTGGGTCCACGGCACGTTCATGGGCGCCACCCTCAGCTCGGAGACCACCGCGGCTGCGGTCGGCCAGGTCGGCGTCGTACGCCGCGACCCGATGGCGATGCTGCCCTTCATCGGCTACCACGCCGGCGACTACTTCAACCACTGGATCACGGTCGGCAAGGAGAACGACGCAGCCAAGCTGCCGAAGATCTTCTACGTCAACTGGTTCCGCCGAGACGCCGACGGCGGCTTCCTGTGGCCGGGCTTCGGTGAGAACAGTCGCGTCCTGAAGTGGGTCATCGACCGGATCGAGGGCCAGGCCGCCGCGGTCGAGACCCCGATCGGGCACGTGCCGACGCTGGAGTCCCTCGACACCGAGGGCCTGGACCTGACCGAGGAGCAGCTCACCGCGGCTCTCGCCGTCGACGTCGAGGAGTGGCGGGCTGAGATCCCACAGATCCAGGAGTGGTTCGAGAAGTTCGGCGAGCACCTGCCCGCCGTCCTCTGGACCGAGCTCGACGGGCTCAAGGCGCGCCTCGGAGCCTGACCCGTCACCAGGCCCATGTGCGACGATGCGTGGATGGGATGCATGGTCGAGGTGAGAGCGTGACCGGTGGCAGACCTGGGTCCTGAGGAGCGCGCGCTCCTCGAGACCTCGGCGACGCCGCTGTACGAGGAAGCAGCTCGCAGCGGGGGGCTGAAGGACTCCGACCCCCGCTTGGTGCGTGGGGGCGAGCTGCGCGACGCGCTCGACCTCCTCGTCGCGCTGAACCTCCTGGTGCACGACCAGAGCAACCACACCTACGCGCCGGTGGACCCCGCCACCGTGCAGTCGCACGTCGTGGGGCCGCTGAGCCAGCGCGGCACGGACCTGCTCAACGAGTCCTCGGAGTGGGCGCGCGCGTTCGGCGGGCTCTCACAGGCCTGGCGGCGCTCGCCCGGAGCGCTGCGTGGGCCGATCAGCGAGTTCCGCACCCACGCGATCGGGGTGTTCATCAGCGGTGCCGTCGCCGAGTGCGAGGAGGAGCTGCTCACCGCTCAGCCTCAGGCCGGGCGCGAGCGGGCCAGCCTCAAGGCGGCCGCCGAGCGCGACCAGGCCGCCCTCGACCGCGGGGTGAAGATGCGCACGCTCTACCAGCACAGCGCCAGGCGTCACGCCATCACCCGGTCCTACGTCGCCGAGGTCACCGCCCTGGGGGCGGAGGTCCGCACCCTCGACGAGTTCTTCAACCGGATGATCGTGGTCGACCGGCGGCTCGCGATCATCCCGGGCCCCAGCGGCGACGACGTCGCCATCGCGGTGCAGGAGCCCGCCCTCGTGGCCTACCTGGTCGACGTGTTCGAGCGGGCCTGGGAGCGGGCCCGGCCCTTCACCAACACCGAGCGCTCGATGATGAACGACATCGGGCGCGAGCAGCGCGCCATGACGATCCGGATGCTGATCGAGGGCCACTCCGACCCGGTCAGCGCCAAGCGCCTCGGGGTCAGTGCGCGGACCTTCGCCGGCTACGTCGCCGACCTCAAGGCGGAGTACGACGCCGACACGCGCTTCCAGCTCGGCTACACCATGGGGCAGAGCGGCGTCTCGGGCCGCGAGGACGAGTGACCGGAGCCTTCCCGGCCGACGATCAGGGCTGGTGAGGGGCGGCCCTCACGCAGCCGGCGCAGGGCCAGTTCGAGTCGATGGCGTGAGCTGGGGCCGTGAGGCCGAGCGCGCCGACGCCGAACACCGCCGTAGCGAGCGTCAGAGCCACCTTGCGCATCGTCTTCATGAGTCGCACATCCTCCCGGGGTAAGGGTCTCTCGGAGACCCTGTACCCATTCTTGGGGAGGCTCGAACGGCAGGACACATCGGCGGTGGCTCAATTAGTTGCAATGCACAATTCTGCAAGAGAGGCGCAACGGCCACCGCAGCTCCGAGAGAGACCACTTTACGCCTCACCGACGAGGCCCCGTCCGCCCGGGATCCCGGGCCGGCGGGGCCTACTGGCGGAGGCGGCGGGATTTGAACCCGCGAGAGGGATGAACCTCAACCCGCTTAGCAGGCGGGCGCCATAAACCGGGCTAGGCGACGCCTCCCCGTCAGCCCGCACAGGTTACAAGCAGGGGCGCGCGGCCAGCCAATCAGGAGACACCCGCGGCTCCGGGCGGCGTGTGGGCGTCGCGGACCCGCCGGCGTACGTCGTGGGCGAAGGCGTCGGGGTCGGCGGCGATCGCCGCCACCGGCAGCCGGGTCACGCGGCCGTCGCGCAGGCGGACCTCCAGGCACGCGCGCCCGTCCGGGCTCGCCGCGACCACCTCGGCGACCTGCGACCACTCGGCCGCGCCGACGCCGATGCCGCCCAGCAGGCGGACGGCGTACCCCCGGGTGGTCAGCCGGACGGCGGACGCCCGGCGCAGGAGGTACCACGCCCAGCCGGCCTCCAGCACGAGCCCCGCGAGCGTCACGCCGCCGGCAAGCCGCCAGCCGACTCCGGTGAGCGCTCCCACGACGGTGGCCACCACGACCACGACCGCCAGCGTGACCAGGCTGCGGCCGACCAGCCGCACGCCCAGCGCGGGCGACAGCCGATAGCTGGTGTCCGGCCCTGTGTCGTGCACGGGGCCATTCAACTGAAACCGTCGCCGAGCGTGCGAATCCGCACGGTTCCCGGTCTTGCCCGCGCAGCGGCAGGGGTCCACAGTGGAACTCAACCGTCGCAGCCCCGAAGACGAGTGAGCACGCACTCGGGAGGTCCCCATGACGGCAGTGACAGCCACCCTCGAGGAACTCCTGCGGCCCGGACGCGCTCGCGAGAACCTCGGTGCCTGGCGCTGGTCGGTCCGTCGTCGCCTCGTGCCCGTGCGCGACCAGCTCCTGCGCGAGCATCCCGCCCGCGGCGAGGCGTGGCTCTCGGCCCGCGCGACCCGCACCCTGCGCGAGCGTGACGAGCTGATCGCCCGCCTCAACGCCGCGGCCGGCGAGGTGCTCGTGACCGACCAGGTCGACGACCTCGCCGACCAGCTCAGCCGCCTGCTCGCCGACATCGTCCGCCACCACCAGCGCGTCGACGACCTGGCATGGGACGACGTCGAGCTGGAGATCGGCGGGTCGGAGTAGCGCGACCGGCCACCTAGACTCCTGCCCGTGGTGGTTCCGCGAGCCGGAGCCACGCTCGGAGGGGTGCCGGAGTGGCCGATCGGAACCGCCTTGAAAGCGGTCGCTGGCAGAGATGTCAGCCGCGGGTTCGAATCCCGCCCCCTCTGCTGCCGGCGCCTCAGCGGGGCGCGGTCAGCTCCACCATGACGTCGCCCTCCTGGACGACGTCGCCGGGTGTCACCTTGATCGCGGACACGACCCCGCCGTGCTCGGCGAGCACCGGGATCTCCATCTTCATCGACTCCAGCAGGCAGACGGGGTCGCCCGCGGCGACGGTGTCTCCGACGGCCACCTCGACCACGATCACGTTGGCCACCATCTCGGCCAGGATCCGCACCGTCTGCTCGCGTGCCACGCTGACGAACCTAGTGGATGCTCACCACAGCGCGTGTGTGCGTCCCGGCTCGGGGCGCACCGCCGTGGGGTCACCGGTGAGGTCGTCGGTACCGGCCTGCCGTCGGCCGTGGGCGCCCTGGGGGGCGGTGAGCCGCAGGTCGAGCCGGATCAGCAGGTAGCCGAGCACCAGCCCGATGACCGCGCCGTACGCCGTGGCCAGGGCGACCTCCTTCACGCTGCGCCCCGGATCGACCAAGGCGTAGGCGACGGGGGCGCTCACCGCGATCCCGAAGGCACACACCCACCAGCCCTGGCGCCGGCGGGCCCGCATGTGGGTGCCCCACGTCAGGGCGGGCACACCGAGCAGGGCGATGATCGGCCGCGGGAACGCACCGAGGTGGTGGTGGCTCCACCGCACGGAGTCGTCGAGCGCCTCGACCAGCCCGTGGGTGCCGTACCTCTGCAGGAGCTCGGCGTACCCCACCGTGAGCGCGAGCATGACGCTGCCGCCGACCACGGTGACGACACCGCGCGAGCCGAGCCCGTGGAAGCCGGCCCCGAGGCGGTAGACGGTGAGGACGGACGCCGCCAGCGACAGCGCCAGGACGGTGTACTCGAACCGGTGCAGGTCGACGACCGGCGACCAGGCGAGGGTCGCCATCGCCCCCACGCCCGACACGACGAGCACCACGAGCGTCTCGCGGACCGTGCCAGCGAAACGGGGGGCGGGCACCGTGACCATCACCGCGAAGACGGCCGTCAGCACCGCCGTCAGCACCGCGGCACCGCTGCGCAGCGCGTGCACGTCGAGCGCCAGCACGCCACCGCCCAGCACCAGCGCGAGGCCGGCGAAGATCACCGGCCGACCGCCGGTGCGTGCCGCCAGCCCCCAGGCGTACGCCGTGCTGGTCGCGACCGCGCCAGCGTCCGCGAGCCAGTCTCCGGCGTGCCCGAGCAGGGCGACGAGCAGCGCCACGGCCGCCGCGACCACGACCACCAGCCACGCCGCGAGCGCCAGCCCGTGGCCGGCACGTCGACGCGCGATGGCCCTGGACACGGAGGGTGAGGCTACAGGCGCCGGTTGGCGAGAGAGGGGTTGGTGCGACGGGCCTGCGCGACCGCGTCGGGATCGAGGTCGACGGTCAGGACCTCGGCGTCGTCGCCGGCCTCGGCGAGGATGTCGCCGAGCGGTCCGATCACCGTCGAGTGGCCGCTGTAGCGGGGGGCGGGCTGGCCCGCGCCCACGACGTAGACGGTGTTCTCGATGGCGCGGGCACGCAGCAGGGTCGTCCAGTGGTCGACCTTCCGCGGCCCCGCCACCCAGGCCGACGGCACCAGGATGACCTCCGCGCCGGCGTCGACCAGCCGTCGGGCGAGCTCGGGGAAGCGCAGGTCGTAGCACGTCATCACCCCGACCGTCGTGCCGCCGAGGACGAACGTCGCGGGCTCGATCGGCCCTGCCGCGAGGACATCGGAC
>DATBBE010000211.1:0-2750 GCA_036271155.1 Nocardioides sp.
CGCGCCGACGTCCAGGCGTCGGTGGCGATGCTCGCGCCGATGCTCGGCATGGGACAGACCTACGACATCTCCGACGAGCAGGCCCGTCTCGACCTGTCACGCGTGGCGGTCATGGTGCTGTCGTACGCCGCCCAGTCGGCGCGCGGACTCGGCACCCCCGTCGTCACCCAGCGCGAGGTCGACGAGGGCGGGACGCTGGCCGAGAAGTTCCTGATCCGTTGGCGTGGCGAGGCCAATCCCCAGCACTGCAAGGCGATCGACGCCTACTGGAGCTCCGCGGCCGAGCACGGCATGAACGCGTCGACCTTCACCGCACGGGTGATCACCTCGACCGGCGCCGACGTCGCGGCGGCGTTCTCCGGAGCCATCGGGGCGATGAGCGGCCCCCTTCACGGCGGCGCACCGTCGCGAGTCCTCGGGATGATCGAGGAGGTCGAGCGGACCGGCGACGCCGAGGGCTACGTGAAGTCGTTGCTCGACAACGGCGAGCGGCTGATGGGCTTCGGCCACCGGGTCTATCGCGCGGAGGACCCGAGGGCCCGCGTGCTCCGGCGTACCGCGCGCGAGCTCGACGCCCCGCGCTACGAGGTGGCACAGGCCCTGGAGAAGGCCGCTCTGGCCGAGCTCCGCGCCCGGCGTCCCGACCGCGTGCTGGAGACGAACGTCGAGTTCTGGGCGGCGATCGTGCTGGACTTCGCCGAGGTGCCCGCCAACATGTTCACCGCGATGTTCACCTGCGCTCGCACGGGCGGCTGGTCGGCGCACATCCTCGAGCAGAAGCGCACCGGCCGACTGATCCGGCCCTCGGCCGTCTACACCGGCCCGCCGTCTCGCCCCGCCGCCTCCGTCGACGGCTGGGACACCGCCTGGGACACCGCCTGGGACGCCGCCGACACTGCGTCCTGAGGGGTAGGCCGGGGGTAGGCGGGGGGTCGGCGTCGGTTCATCACGCTGAGTGGGTGACCCACGACTTTGGTCGGACTCCCGTGGCCCCAAGCCTGATCCGTCGCGCACCGCTCGCGCCTAGCGTCGGTCACATGCTCCGCCGACTGAGGGTCCCCGCGCCCGTGCTCCTGGTGCTGCTCCTGGCACCGGTGACCGCGGAGTACCTCATCGGGTACGACGACATCACCGGCAACGCCGTGGCTCTGATCTTCGGAGTCTTCTTCTTCGCCCCGCTGTACGGCGCACCAGCGGTGCTGATCCGCGAGGTCACCCGCCGCCGCGGCCTGGGGTGGCCGACGATCCTGCTGCTCGCGGCGGCTTTCGGGCTGATCGAGGCCGGGCTGGTCGACCAGAGCCTGTTCGACCCGGCGTACCGCGACATCTCCTACTGGGACGACCTGAGAGACCCGACGTTCCTGCCGTGGTGCCGCACCAGCGCCTACATGCTGCTGACGTTCGTCGGCGGGCACGTCCTGGGCAGCATCGCCGCGCCGGTGGCCATGGCCGAGACATGGTGGCCGGACCGGGCGCGCGGTCCGTGGCTCGGCCCGTTCGGCCTGGTCGTGACCGGCCTGCTGTGGCTGGCGGGCTCGGCCTTCATCCTGGTCGACCAGCTGAGCTCCACGTCGTTCCGCATCTCACCGGCCGAGCTCTGGGGGACGGTCACGGTCGTGCTGGCCCTCGTCGCGATCGCCCTCACCCGCCGCCGGCCGCACCCGGACCATCCCGGCCCCGTGCCCGCCCCCTGGGTCGTCGGCCTGGTCAGCGCGGTCCTGCTGACGGTGCGCAGCGTCGTCGGGACGAACTGGGCGTGGACCCTGACCGCCGTCGCCGCGACGGTCGTCTGGCTGGTGCTGATGGGGCAGTGGTCCGCACGCCGCGGCTGGGACGGTCGTCACCTCGTCGCGGCCCTCGTCGGCGACCTGCTGTCGATCGGCGGGCCGGCGTTCGTCGCGACGCCGCTCGGCGACGTACCGCTCGCCGCGAAGCTGACCAGCAACGTGCTGCTGCTGGCGCTGGTGCTCGGGCTGGCCGCTCGCGGCTACCGGTCGTCGGCCCGGGCGGATGCCGCCGCTCTCAGCCCAGCCGACGGCCGTAGCAGCGGTTGAGCGGCTCACCTCGATAGTGGCCGAAGGGCTCGACCCGCTCATAGCCCGCCGCGACGTAGAGCGCCATCGCCTCGGGCTGGGCGGTGCCCGTCTCCAGGATCATCACGTCGGCTCCCGCGGCACGGGCGGTGCCCTCGAGGTGGGCGAGCATCAGCCTGGCCAGGCCCTGGCGCCGACCGGCCGGCGCGACGTACATCCTCTTCACCTCGGCCGGGCGAGCCGACCCCAGCCGGCTCACGTCGTCGCGGAACCGCCAGGCACCCGTCATCACCGGCCGGTCGTCGCGGTAGCCGACGAAGAAGGCGCCCCACGGCGGAAGGAGCTCGGAGGCCCCCATCGGCGTGCGGTCTCTCCCGCCGTAGCGCACGACGTACTCCTGCTGGACGGCCTCGACGAGCAGCTGCGCGTCGGGATGGGTGATCGGCACCTGCTCGATGCGCAGGCCCACGAGACGGTCGTCGGGCGACTGCGTCGTGCTCACCTGGCTCTCACCTGGTCCTCACCTGGTGCCCACCTGGTGCCCACCTGGTGTCCTCTCGGTAGCCGGATCGGCATCCCTGACACAATAGTGAGCGCCGACAGCGTCGTCGGGTGCACCACCCGACGTCCCACGGAAGGTTGCCCATGACCGACGCGATCTCGATCCCCGCCGACCTCAAGCCGGCCGATGGCCGGTTCGGTGCCGGCCCCTCGAAG
>DATBBE010000212.1:0-7513 GCA_036271155.1 Nocardioides sp.
CCTATGAACTGACCTACACGCTCGGCTGACCGCCTCGTCAGCTCGCCGGTCGCCAGCCCAAGGCCGGACCGAGCCGGGTCGCGATGTCGGTGAGGATCTGGACGTAGTCCTCGTGCTCGAAGGAGAACGGCAGAGCGCGCCCTTCACCTCGTCCCATCGCATCGGCGGGCCGACACTGACTCCGGGGTTGAGCCGGCCGCCGGACAGCAGGTCGACCGTGGCGAGATCCTCGGCCAGCCGCAGCGGGTTCTCCCAGCCCAGCGGGATGACGGCCGTCCCCAGGTCGATCCGGCTCGTGCGTTGCGAGGCGGCCGACAGGAGGGCGACGGGTGAGGAGATCCCGTACTGCAGATGACGATGACGCACCCAGGCGCTGTCGAACCCCAGCTGCTCGCCGAGCTCGATGACCCGCAGCGTCGACTCGTGTCCCGGCCTCGGATCGTCGCCGTCGAACAGCCCGATGGTGAGGAAGCCCAGCTTGCGCAGTGGGTGGGAGGAGTCCGGCACCGAGCCAGCGTACGCAGCCCCCGGGGCATCGTCTCGCTGGTCGAGGAGGGCGGGCTGCGCCCGTCTCGAAACCACCCTCACCCGTCTCGAAACCCGGGATCACTGCAGACGCATCAGCCCCGCGGCGGTGGGCTCGAAGCCGCAGGAAGCGTAGAAGTCACCCAGGTGAGGTTCGAAGTCCACGTGGAGCCAGGTGCATCCGGCGGCTCGGGCCCGCTCGACGGCGGCGATGACGACCGCCCGGCCGACGCCGCGACGCTGGTGGGCCGGATGCACGACCGTGTCGAGCACGAAGCCGTGGACACCGCCGTCCCCGACGACGTGCACGAACCCCACCAGCTCGTCGTCGTCGAACGCGCCGGCCCAGGTGACGCTGTGACGGCGGAGCCGGTCACCCCACGGCTCCACCTTGACCGACTCGCTGCCGAACGCCAGCGCGTGCAGCCGCGAGACGGCCTCGTCATCGGGTGGGAAGTCCGTGCGGACGTCGATGCCGGTGTCCATGCCCCGACGGTAGTCACACGCGGCGCCTGACAGGCACCGCTCAGTCGGCGAGGAGGGCGAGCTCCTCGTCGACGTAGACGTCACTCCCGCCGACGGAGTCCAGCTCGGCCTTGAGCGCCCGCTGGACCTCGAGGGCCTCGTCGCGACGCCCCAGGTTGCGGTAGGCCCACCCGACCATCCAGCGGGCGACCCGGATGGTGTCCTGGTCCCCGATCCGCTCGCGGGCGGCCAGGGCCTGCTCGAAGGCCGTCAGCGCGGCCGCGAAGTCGCCGGCGTCCGCATGGGTCATTCCGATGTTGTTGAGAAGGGACGCGTCCCAGTCGCGCGCCCGCTGGTCGGTGGCGGCGCGAGCGACGGCCAGGGCCGCCTCGTTGAGCGCGAGCTGCTCCGGCTCGGGTGCGGCCAGCGCCACCATGTGGAGTGCGTCGACGTGCAGGGCCTCGAGGCCGGCTGCCTCCGCGGCGGCGGCCGCCCTCTCGAAGAGCGGGCGTGACTCGTCGACCTGTCCCGACGAGCGCAGCACCCGGCCCCGCTCGAGGGCGAGGTACGTCGCGACCTCGGGCTCGTCGGAGGCGAGGCCGTCCAGGCGGTCGAGGAGCTGGGTCGCCTCGGCGTACTTCTCCTGCAGACCGAGCGCGCGGACGTACTGGGTCAGCCACGACGTCCGGTCGGGCTCGGCAGCCTTGTCGGCCGCCTCGAGGAACCGCTCACCCGAGGCGGCGGGGTCGTCGAAGTCCCACAGCGGGCGAGGGTCGATCACGCGGCGACCCTAGTACGCCGGTGTGCCCTCTGGAACGCGACAATGACCGCATGGCCCCGCCAGGACCGACCCCACCCGCGCGACCGCACCACCGGTTCACCGAGGACGGCCGGCGGATGCGCGAGGTGCTCAGCTACTCGCGCCGGGGGAACCGGTTCACGCCTCACCAGCAGGAGGCCTGGGACGCCCATCACGACGACTGGGTGATCCCGGAGGTCGCGGTCGACGACCCCGGCTTTCGCCTGGCCGACTGGTTCGGGCGCGAGGCGCCACTGATCGTGGAGATCGGGTCAGGCGTCGGGGAGGCGACCGGCGTGCTCGCCGCCGCCCGGCCGGCGTACGACGTGCTGGCGCTGGAGGTGTGGCGGCCCGGCGTCGCCGCGTCCCTGGCGGAGGTGGCTGCGGCGGGGGCCACCCACGTCCGCTTCTGCTCCGTCGATGCCGTCTGGACGATGGAGAACCTCGTCGCACCCGGCGGGCTGGCCGGGCTGTGGACGTTCTTCCCCGATCCCTGGCCGAAGACCCGCCATCACAAACGCCGGATCGTGGACAAGCCGTTCGCCGCACTGGTGGCCTCCCGGCTCGCGCCGGGGGCCCACTGGCGGCTGGCCACCGACTGGGCCGACTACGCCGCGCAGATGAAGGCCGTGCTCGATGCCGAGCCCGGCCTCACCGGCGGGATCGTCAGCCGGTGGGACGCGCGGCCGATGACGAAGTTCGAGCGCAAGGGTGTCGAGGCGGGCCGGTCGATCACCGACCTCTGCTACACGCGCGTGTGACTCGGCAGGATCAGCCGAGGTCGACCCCGGCCCGTTCGAGCTCCGCCTCGGTGCGCAGCCGCTCGCTCTCACGCTCGAGTGCATCGGTCATCCGGTCGAGCTCGGTGGGCACCTCGAGCGCGCGACAGGCGTCCAGCAGCACCTCGTCGTACGCCGCGACGATGGCCCGCCGCCGAGCCATCGGCATGCCGGTGGCCAGGTGGCGGGCCTGGGGCCGGATTCGCCGCAGGTCAGCGACGATCCGCTCGATCGGCATCCTGTCGGACGCCCGGGGCAGCGGCTCCTTCAGACCCAGTCGACGGGCCCAGACCACGGTCAGGTCGGCGATCACGAAGACGTGGGCCAGCAGCCACAGCACTCCGGCGACGACCAGCGTCATCGCCACCACCTCGGCCATGCCCACGGCCACGTCCGGCATGGTTCGACGGTAGGTCGGCCCGGATCGCCGGGCAAGACCCGTCCGCCGGCGAAGGGGGCGCACCGCCCCGAGGGCTGTCACAATGCCCGCCATGACCCAGCAGCCACCTCCCGGGTACGGCCCGCCGGGCTACGGCGGCTACCCGCCCCCGGCGCCCAGCCACCCCCAGGCGACCACCGTGCTCGTGCTGGGCATCCTCGGCATCCTCGTGTGCGGGCTCGTCGGGCCCTTCGCCTGGGCGATCGGCAACAGCACGGTCCGCGAGATCGACGCCGCGGGGGGCCGGTGGGGCGGGCGCACCGAGGCGAACGTCGGCCGGGTCCTCGGCATCGTCGCCACGGCGCTGCTCGCCCTCTCGGTGGTCCTCGTGGTCGGATTCCTCGCCTTCAGTGGCGCGATCCTGGCCGGCTTCTCGACCAACTAGCAGGTCAGGCGGTGAGGGCGGCCACCGCCTCGGCGAAGACCGACGTATGCCGGTCGACGTCGTCGACGGTGTGGTGCGGCGAGAACAGCGCCATGTTGTGGAACGGCGTCAGCAGCACGCCGCGGTTCAGCGTCCACAGGTGCAGGAATCCCTCGAGGTCCTCGTCGACCGCGGCCGCGGCCTCCGCGCCGGTGCGCGGGGGTGGGCAGAACCAGTACTCCGCCCGGCAGCCGAGGCGTTGCACGGTCCAGTCCAAGCCGTGCTCCTCGATGACCGAGGCGACACCTGCGGTGAACCGCTCGGCGAGGGGGATGGCGACTGCGAAGTCCTCCGCTCTCAGCGACGTCGACAGCGCCGCCCTGGACGCCGCGAGGGCAAGCGCGTTCGCGGTGAGGGTGCCGCCCACGCCGGCGACGTCGATCTCGTGACCGAGCATCGGCTCGCGGAGGCGGTCGGCGATCTCCGAGGTCATGCCGTACGCCGCGAGAGGTACGCCGCCCGCGATCGGCTTGCCGACGACGAGCAGGTCGGGGTCGAGGCCCCAGGCGGCCGTGGCGCCACCCGGGCCGGCGCACAGCGTGTGAGTCTCGTCGATCACGAGCAGGACGCCGTGCCGGCGGGTGATCTCGCGGACGGCCTCGAGGTATCCCTCGTCGGGCAGCACGATCCCGATGTTGGTCAGCGCGGGCTCCATCAGGAGGCAGGCCACGTCGCCCTCGGCCAGACGCCGGTCGAGGGCGTCGGCGTCGTTGAACGGGAGGACGGCGGTGGTCACGGCGACGTCCACCGGTGCTCCGAGGAGGCCTGGGCGCGGCACCACGCGGTCACCGTCGAGGGTTGCGAAGGTCTCGTCGACGGTGCCGTGGTAGCACCAGTCCATCACCGCGATCCGGGGCCGGCCGGTGAGGTGCCGGGCGAATCGCAGGACGAACCGGTTGGCGTCGGTCGCGGTCATCGCGAACTGCCACTGCGGGAGGCCGAACCGCCGGGCCAGCTCCTGCGACACCCAGATGGCGTCGTCCGAGGGCAGCATCGTGGTGATCCCGGCGCCCGCCCGAGCGGTGACCGCCTCGGTCACGGCCGGCAGCGCATGGCCGCTCATCGCGCCGGTGTCGCCCAGGCAGAGGTCGACGTACTCATGGTCGTCGACGTCGACGAGCCGAGCGCCCGACGCGCTGCGGAGGAACAGCGGGAACGCGCCGGCCCACCGGGTCATCCACGGCATCGGGACACCGGCGAGCAGCGAGCCGGCCGCCTGCTCGGACATCGCCCGGGACGCCGGGTGGGTCTCGACGAAGCGGCGCTCCTCGTCGGCGCGGAGGGATGCCAGGCGGGTGCGGTCGATCACGCGGGCAATGTATCCGGCGCCGCCCCGTGGTCGAACTTCTGCTCCACCAGCACCATCCAGTTGCCCGAGTTGTCCCGGCACACCGCCTCGACTCCGTACGGACGATCCGAAGGCGGTTGCAGGAACTCCACGCCCTTGCCCACCAGCTCGTCGTACGTCGCCTGGCAGTCGTCGACGGTCAGACCCAGGCCGGGGGTGCCACCCTCGTCCTGGGCTCGGCGGAGCGCCTCCTGCAGCTCTGGGGAGAGGGGAGGTCCCGGCGTCGTGAGGTGGACGGCCAGCTCGGGCTGCTGCGGATGGATGACCGTGCACCAGCGGTAGTCACCCATGGTGACGTCGTCGGCGGCCTGGAATCCCAGGATGTCGGTGTAGAAGGCAAGCGACTCGTCGACGTCCTTCACGAACACGCTGACGATGGCGATGTGAGAGATCATGGCGCCACGCTAGGTGCCGCTCGGGCCCGCCGGCTTCTCCTCCCTTGCGGACCGCTCGACCAGCCCGACCATGAAGATGTAGCAGCCGGGGATGTGCGGCGCGCCGTCCGCGTAGCTGCGCTGGAACTCGGTAGGCGTCACGCCCACGATCCTGCGGAACGTGCTGCTGAACGACCCGAGGCTGGAGAAGCCGACGGCGTGGCAGATCTCGGTCACGGTGAGGTTGGTGGCGCGAAGCAGGTCCTGGGCGCGCTCGATCCGCCGCTCGGAGAGGTACGCCACCGGCGAGCGGCCGTAGGTGGCCGCGAAGAGGCGATGGAAGTGGTACTTGCTGAGGCCGGCGACCTCGGCCAGGGCGGCGAGGTCGAGCGGCTCCGCATAGTGCCGGTCGGCGTGGTCGCGGGCTCGCCGCAGGTGCACGAGCACGTCACCCGGTGCCCGCTGTGGAGGCCTGCTCACGGCGCGGTCAGTCGGGCCTTCAGGGCCTCGTCGCGTCGGAGACGGGCCAGGTCGCGCTCACGACGTGCGGCACCCACCGCGGCGAGGAAGTCCCACGGCTGGGTGCCCGCCGGCGGGAGGGGCGCGACGTACGCCGACATCCGGGTGGCCAGCAGCTCCCCGACCCGCTGCCGCGACGCGGGGTCGAGCGTGGGCAGCCGGGAGAGGTACTGCCGGGTGGCGAGGGCGAGCCCGACCGGCGGTGTCCGGAGGTCGGCGCGAGCCGCCCACTCCGCCAGGGCCGGCGGCATCGGCACCGGGGGCGGCAGGCGGAGCGCCACCCGGTCCCGTACGACGTAGGTGCCGGCGGCGTAGTCGCCCAGCCGCTTGCCGCGCTGGCTCAGCAGGCAGCAGAAGAACGCCGGACCGCCACTGAACGCGTAGATCTCCGGCACGGCCACGAGGGCGCGCACGAACGCCTGCTGGGCCGTGACGGTGCCGCCGTCGTCACGGACCACCCGGAGCCCGATCGCGAGCTTGCCCGGCGACCTGCCCCGGGTGAGCGTCTCCATGGTCGTCGGGTAGACCAGGAAGATCGCCATCAGCGAGCACACCAGGGCGACGTGCTGGAGAGCGCCGTCCGCGTGGCTGCTCGCGACCAGGGCTAGGAACAGCACCCCGAACGCCACGGCGCCCAGGGCGGCGACGTCGATGAGTCCGGACGCGATGCGCGCGCCGACGGACGCCGCAGGCAGGTCCAGTGCGACGGCCTCACCCGTGACGAGGTCGTCAGCGGACAGCATCGCGAACTCCGGTGAGGACATCGTGGGAAAGCATAGGTTGGCGTCGTGGATCTCGACGCCTATGTGCTCGCTCACCATGCCGAGTGGGAGCGACTGGCGGCGTTGACCAAGCAGCGACGACTCGACGGTCACGAGAGCGACGAGCTCGTCGAGCGCTACCAACGGGTGGCCACGCATCTGTCGATGATCCGTACCTCGGCGCCCGATGCGACCGTCATCACCTATCTGTCGTTGCTGTTGAGCCATGCCCGCAACCGCGCCGGACGCGCCCGGGGCGGCACCTGGCACGGCGTCCGGGTCTTCGTCCTGGAGCGCTTCCCCGCGGCGCTCTACCGCCTCCGGTGGTGGTGGCTCGGCACCATGGCCGGGAACGTCGTCGCCACGGGCGTGATGATGTGGTGGCTCCTGGACCACCCCAACGTCGAGCAGTCGCTGCTCTCGCCACGTCAGGTCGACCAGCTGGTGAACCACCAGTTCGCCGGGTACTACAGCCAGTACGCCGCCACGCACTTCGCCGCGGAGGTCTGGACCAACAACGTCTGGGTCTCGGCGCTCTGCCTGGCCTTCGGTGTCCTGGGGCTGCCCGTGATCTACCTGCTGTTCCAGAACGTCGCGAACCTCGCGGTCATCGGCTCGATCATGACCCGACACGGTCATGCCGCGGAGTTCTGGGGACTGATCCTCCCGCACGGGCTGCTCGAGCTGACCGCTGTGTTCGTGGCCGGCGGGGTGGGGCTGCGGTTGTTCTGGGCCTGGGTCGAGCCCGGCGACCTGACGCGCTCCCAGTCCTTCGCACGGGAGGGCCGGACCGCCGGCACCGTCGCGCTCGGGCTGGCCGGGGTCCTTGCGGTCAGCGGGTGCATCGAGGCCTTCGTCACGCCGTCCTCGCTGCCGACCTGGGGGCGGATCGCGATCGGCGTGCTCGCCGAGGCGACGTTCCTGGCCTACGTCTTCGTGCTCGGGCGCCAGGCCTTCCACCGGGGCTTCACCGGCGACATCGACCCGCTGCTCCTCGACGACCGCGCCACCACCCACGCCTGACGCGAAGTGGCAGGAACGGCGGCCCGAAGTGGCAGGAACGGCGGCTCGAAGTGGCAG
>DATBBE010000213.1:0-26335 GCA_036271155.1 Nocardioides sp.
ACGCTCATGAACGCCGACTCATCACCGCCGAGGACGGCCTGGGCTCGGGTGTCCAGAGCGCGGTCCACCTGTGCGATGTCGCCCTTCGTGGGCTGCTCGAGGGCGCCTCTCAGGGAGTAGCCCGGCATCTTCACCCCGGCCGCGGTCCGGAACACCTGAGGTGACGGGCTCGCAAGATGGTTGAGGAAGGCGACCAGGCCGACGAGCACCAGCGCGGCGGAGCCCCACCGGAGGCGCCGAGACCCACCTCGCCACATCGCACGTTCCCATCGCTCGAGCCCCCGCCACCGAGACGGAGCCGGCGTGATCGTACGTCGGTGCGAACCTTCCGCGAGGCGTTTCGGTCGAGGTCCCTCGACCGATGCGGCTCAACCCGTGCGCGCCGTTTCCGGCTGAGCCTTCCGCCCGAATTCCACGCCGCGAGCCTCCTTGCCCAGCAGCGTGATCACCGCGACCGCGATCAACACCGGGACGATGGTGACGCTGAGGGCGTAGCCGTAGGAGTGCGTCTTGGCCAGGTGCTCCTGGATCGGCAGATTGAACGCCGCGAACACATTGCCGAGCTGGTAGGTCACGCCGGGGTAGAAGCCCCGGATGGAGTCGGGCGAGAGCTCCGTCAGGTGGGCCGGGATGACCCCCCACGCGCCTTGCACGCACACCTGCATGAGGAACGAGCCGAGGCAGAGCGTGGCAGCGGTCGAGGAGTAGGCGAACAGCGGCACGATCGGCAGGCCGAGCACCGCGCAGAAGGCGATCGTGTAGCGGCGGCCGAACCGCTCGGAGAGCGAGCCAAAGACGAGGCCGCCGAGGATCGCACCGACGTTGTAGATCATCGCGATGACCAGAGCCGTGTGCTCCGAGAGGGCCGCCCCGCCCTGGTCGGTCGCCTTGAGGAAGGTCGGATAGACGTCCTGCGTGCCGTGACTCATCCAGTTGAACGCCGTCATCAGCACGACCAGATAGACGAACCGGGTCAGGATCGTGCGGTTGAAGAACACGTCCCGCACCCGTGTGCGGGTCACCTTCAGCTCTTCCTGGGCGCTCTCCCAGGCCTCCGACTCACCGACCCGCGTCCGCACGAACAGACTCACCATCGCGGGGATGATCGAGAAGGCGAACAGCCAGCGCCAGCTCAATCCGAATCCGTCGTTGATGACCAGGAAGACGAGCGCTGCCATCAGGTAACCGAAGGAGTAGCCCTCCTGGAGCAGTCCCGAGAAGAAACCTCGTCTCTCCCGCGGGATCTTCTCCATCGCCAGGGCGGCTCCCAGGCCCCACTCGCCACCCATGCCGATGCCGTAGAGGAAGCGCAGCACGAGCAGGACGGTGAAGTTCGGCGCGAAGGCGCACAGGAAGCCGACTACCGAGTAGAAGAGCACGTCGACGATCAAGGGCATCCGCCGACCGACCCGGTCGGCCCACAGCCCGAACAGGAGGGCACCGACCGGTCGCATCAACAGGGTTGCCGTGGTCAGGAAGGCCACCGTCTCCTTGGACTTTCCGAAGGTGTCGGCGATGTCGGCGTACACCAGGACGACGATGAAGTAGTCGAAGGCGTCCATCGTCCAGCCCAGCAGTGCCGCCACGAAGGCGTTGCGCTGGTCGGGCGTCAGGGGGGTATGGGTGGAACGACCGAGCACGGGCATGGGACCAACTCCCTTCGCCGGTCCGAGCCGGCGCGAGACGGGGTCGAATGCACACTCGTACCCAGAGCAAGGCGTCGTGATGCGGGCCCCTCGTTAACGACCGCTAACCTGCGGCATGTGAACCGGCGAGACCAGATCCTCGAGACGGCGGCCGAGCTGTTCGCCGCCAAAGGGTTCCACGGGGTGTCGGTCGGCGAGATCGGGCGGGCCTGCGGCATCTCCGGGCCCGCTCTCTACAAGCACTTCGACTCCAAGGACGCCGTGCTCGCCGCCATGCTGGTCGGCATCAGCGAGCGGCTCCTCGACGAAGGACGCACCCGCGTCGAGCACGCCGCCACCGCGCACCAGGCGCTCGAGTCACTGGTCGCCTGGCACATTGACTTCGCGCTGCACCACCGCTCGCTGATCGTCGTCCAGGACCGCGACTGGCAGTCACTCCCACCGGCCGCGCGCGAGCGGGTCCGGCACCTGCAGCGGGACTACGTCGACATCTGGGCCACCCAGCTGCGCAGACTGCACCGCGGGCTCCACACCGACCGTGCCCGTGCGATGTCGCACGCGGCGTTCGGCCTGATCAACTCCACGCCGCACAGCGGGCTGATCGCCGACGAGGCGATGCGCGGGGTGCTGCACCGGATGGCCATGAGCGCCCTCGTCGACTTCTGACCAGGACACCCGCAGGGCTCACTCGTCGTCGCCGGCCGGCGAGACGTACTCCCAGTCCTCACCGCTCTTGCGCTCGATCCGGCGGACGAACACGCGCGGGGACCGATGGCGACGCACCTCCTCGGCCCAGACCAGCGCCTCGCCGTCGGTCGGCAGCTCTGCGACGTCGATCACCTCACCGCCGCCGTCGAGCAGCCGATAGGTGGAGGCGGACGTGGCGGTGTTGCCCGAGTGAGTCATGACTCACCTTCGCACTCTCTCCGTGGGAGGGCATCACCTTTTCGTGCTGGCGCCGGCGCCGTGAGTCACAGCAGGTGGTCGATCTCGGCCGTAGGGTCCTCGGCCAGGAACACCACCCGGGCCGCACGGACCGCGGCGTCCATCGCGACGGCGAGATCGTCGTCGACGGTGTGGAGGTCGTCGGGCGTCAGCCCTCTGAGCCGCAACAGGACCCACGGATCACCGTCCACCAACCACGCGACCTGGAGCAGCACCGCGAGGGCGTGCACACAGGGGTCCACCCAGGCCCCGCAGGGGCAGGCGGACCCGAGCTCGGCGCCGTACGGGAGGAGCTCGACCCCGGCCTCCTCCGCGTGCTCGACGAGGCGGTGGGGCAGCTCCCCGGCCATCAGGGCCGCCAGGTGGCCCGACTCGCCGCCGACCACCTCGACGAACGCTCGCCGACTCACCGGGTCGAGCTCGGGCACCGTCGCACTCACCGGCCAGACGTCCGCGCGGTGGTACACCTGAGCCACCACGAACCCGGCGTCGACAGTGATCGCGCCGATGCCACCGCTGCGGGAGAGCTGGCGCGCGGTGGCGAGGTCGGAGTCGGCGTACGACGCCTCCTCGACCGCACGCACCCAGGCCCGGCCCCACCAGGTGGCCGCCCGCGAGGTCGAGCGGCGCGGCGGGATGCGGGAGAAGGTGACCGCGGTCGTCGGACGTGTGCTCACGGCAGTCTCCGCAGGGAGACCAGGTCGAGCAGGTCGTCGTTGCTGAGCTCGGTCAGCGCCGTCTCGCCCTTCGCCAGCACCGAGTCGGCCAGCGAGCGCTTACGGCGGAGCAACTCGGCGACCCGCTCCTCGACGGTGCCTTGGGTGATCATCCGGTGCACCTGCACCGGACGGGTCTGGCCGATCCGGTGGGCCCGGTCGGTCGCCTGGTCCTCGACGGCGGGGTTCCACCAGCGGTCGACGTGGACGACGTGGTCGGCGCGGGTCAGGTTGAGGCCCGTGCCACCGGCCTTCAGCGACAGCAGGAAGACCGGCACCTCACCGGCCTGGAACGCCGTCACCATCGCGTCGCGCTGCCGCACCGGCGTGCCCCCGTGGAGGAACTGGTGCGGGATGCCGCTGCGGGCGAGGTGGTCGACGAGCAGACGCGCCATCGCGACGTACTGGGTGAAGACCAGGACCGCGCTGTCCTCCGCCAGGGCAGTGCCGACCAGCTCGTCGAGGAGGTCAAGCTTCTCCGAACGCCCGCCCAGCCGGCCCCCGGACTGCTTGAGGAAGTGCGCCGGATGGTTGCAGATCTGCTTCAGACCCGTCAGCAGCTTCAGCACCAGCCCGCGCCGGGTCTCCTCGTCGGCGCGCTCGATGCGGGCCATGGTGTCGCGGACGAACGCCTCGTAGAGCACCACCTGCTCGCGGGTCAGGCCGAGCAGGTGGTCGGTCTCCGTCTTCTCCGGGAGCTCGGGTGCGATGCCCGGGTCTGTCTTGCGCCGCCGGAGCAGGAAGGGCCCGATCAGGCCCGCGAACTGTCGGGCCTTGGTCGGCTCGTGCCCGGACTCGATCGGCCCGGCCCACACCTTGCGGAACGCCTGGCGGCTGCCCAGGAGCCCCGGCGTCGCCCAGTCGAGAATCGCCCAGAGCTCGGTCAGGTTGTTCTCGACCGGCGTGCCGGTCAGGGCGACGCGGGCGCCCGACGGGATCAGGCGCAGCGCCCGTGCGGTTGCCGAGCGCGCGTTCTTCACATGCTGGGCCTCGTCGGCGACGACCAGGCCCCAGGAGACAGAGGCGAGACCGCCCCGGAGCTGGTGGTCGCGGCGCAGGGTGCCGTACGTCGTCAGCACGAAGCCGGGATCGGGCTGCCCGTCGGTCGGCTCGAGCTCCGCCAGCGACCGCTGGCCGCCGTGGAAGCGGCGTACGTCGACCCCGGGCGCGAACCGCCGGATCTCGGCCTCCCAGTTGCCCAGGAGCGACGCCGGACACACCACCAGCGTCGGGCCCGGCCGGCTCGAGACGCGGTGGAGATGGAGCGCGATCAGGGTGACCGTCTTGCCCAGACCCATGTCGTCGGCCAGGCAGGCGCCCAGGCCCAGCGAGGTCAGCGTGTCGAGCCAGGTGAAGCCGTGGCGTTGGTAGTCGCGCAGGGTGGCCGCCAGCCCTGGCGGCGAGGGCAGCGGCGCAGCGGTCGCGGCGCCCAGGAGCTGCTCGCGCACCGCGAGCAGGCTGGCGCCCACCACCACCTCGGCGGGGGCGTCCTCCACCTCGACCACACCGGTCAGGGCCGCCGCCACCGCGGCCGCCGCGGGGACGGTGCGGATCAGCCGCTTGCGGGCCTTGCGGGCGACGGCCGGGTCCACGACGGTCCAGCCGCCTCGCAGCTTGAGCATGGGCGAGGACGCCCGGGCCAGCTGGTCCATCTCCCCCTCGGTCAGCGGGTCGCCGGCCAGCGCGACCTGCCAGTTGAAGGCGAAGAGCGCATCTCCACTGAGCACCCCCTCGACGAGCTGCCCCTCGCGCTTGCCGGAGGCGCGGTCGAGGGTGGCCGTGGCGCTCAGGTCGCGGCCCAGGCTGCGCGGCCAGAGCACGTCGACGCCCACGTCGTGCAGCGCACCCACTCCGTGGTCGAGCAGGCTGACCAGGTCGTCGGTCTCGAGCGTCAGCTCGTCGGGGACCCGCAGCTCGAGCAGGAGCTCCAGCGGCGACCAGGCCGTGGCCGCCTCGCGCAAGGCGAGGGTCGCGT
This sequence comes from Nocardioides sp., assembly GCA_036271155.1. Taxonomy (GTDB): domain Bacteria; phylum Actinomycetota; class Actinomycetes; order Propionibacteriales; family Nocardioidaceae; genus Nocardioides. The sequence goes on from DATBBE010000213.1 coordinate 5,283, forward strand.
GGGTGCGGGCCCGGTCACCGAAGCCGTGCACCGACGGCGGGTCGCGCCACAGGCTTGCGGCGTCGCGCACGTGCAGCGGGTCGCGCTCGTCGTGCACCTGTAGCACCAGCCGGCAGGCGCCCGCGACCAGCTCCTCCTCGTCGGCCTCCACCCGCAGGGACAGCGTCACCAGCTGGGGCAGGTCGGCGCGCTCGCCGCGCTGCCGGGCCACGAGATCCTGGAGACGGCGGGCGAACGGGGCCGGGTCGGGACGACGCGTGGTCAGGGTCGGGGTCGAGCGCGGCATGGCATCCACCACGGCGTCGACCACTCGTCGTACGACGGTCTCGGCGGCCTGGGCGGACACCCCCTCGTAGGCGCGCGACTCGGCGAGCCGGCGCAGCCGCTCGAGGTCGTCGGGCTCGAGCGCCGACAGCCGCCAGCCGCTCTCGCCGGGCTCGAACTTGCCGGCGGCGACGAACCGCATGCCGAGCAGAGAGGCGGCGGCGAGCAGGGCGACGGACGGGTGGGCATCCGCGGCGCTGCGCGCCTTGGCCAGGACCGGGAGGGCCGTGCGGATCGGGAGCGTGATCGTGCGCCGGTCGTCGGTGAACTCGACGATCCCGTCGCGGGGGGCATCGGCGGCATGCAACGTCGCCGGCCCGGTCAAGGGCACGAAGCTCACCGACACCTCCTCGCGCGTCCGTGTGATGTGGGTCGAACCTAGCCAGCACCGCCGACAGGCATTGCAAGGATCCTTTCGAAAGGATACTTTCGACCTATGCCGACCACGAAGGGAGTGCGCCGTGACGACACGACGCAAGGGACAGGTCAGGCGACGGGCCAAGCGCCGGTCGCGTCCGCAGGACGAGACTCACGACAAGGAGACCCGGGAGCGCCGCGACCGCCGTACCGCCGACTGAGCGACCCCCGAGAGCTGCAGGCTCTGGCCCATCCGGTGCGGCTCGGGATCATGGAGCTGCTCACCGTCGACGGGCCGCTCACGGCGACCGAGCTCGCCGACCGGCTCGACGAGACCCCGGCCAACTGCTCGTGGCACCTGCGCAAGCTCGCCGAGCACGCGTTCGTCGAGGAGGCCGGCGGTGGCATCGGGCGCCAGCGCCCCTGGCGGGTGCGCCAGGTGGGTCTGGCGTGGGACGACGTCGACGCCACCCCGGGTGAACGCCGTGCCGGGCGCGCGCTGGAGGAGATGATGCTGCAGCGCCAGGTCGCCCGCTACCACCAGGCCCGCACCCAGCTGGTCGACGACGGCGAGCTCGACTGGGCCGATGCCGCGACGAGCACGCAGTACGCGAGCTGGCTCACCGCTGACGAGCTCGATGCGCTCAACCTCGAGATCCGGGTCGCCCTCGAGCGGTACGCCGACCGCCTCACCGACGCAGCGCGGCGACCGGCCGGTTCCCGGCTGTGCGAGCTGGTCGCCTGGGGCGCTCCCCTGCTCCTGCCCGGGGTCGAGGCCACACCTGAGAGCGGCGTGGCTGCGGACGTGTCATGAGGCAGGCCTTCCGCCAGCCGGGCTTCACCCGCCTCTACGTCGGCCTCACGGCCTCGATGTTCGGCGACTCCGTGATGCTGCTGGCGCTGTCGATGTGGGTCAAGACGATCACCGGCTCGAACGCCATGGCCGGCCTGACCTTCTTCTTCATGGTCATCCCAGCCCTCTTCGCCCCCTTGCTGGGCATCTGGATCGACCGCCTGAAGCGCCGGCCGCTCCTGGTCTGGGGCCACCTCGCCTCGGGTCTGGGCGTCCTCCCGCTGGTGCTCGTGCGCGGCGCGGGACAGGTCTGGATCATCTGGGTGGTCGCCGTGCTCTACGGCGTCTCCTTCGTGGTGCTCCCCGCGGCCCTCAACGGGCTCCTCAAGGAGCTGATGCCCGACCACCTCCTGGTCGACGCGAACTCCTCCCTGCAGACCACCAAGGAGTCCTTCCGGCTGTTCGGCCCCCTGATCGGCGCCCTGTTGTTCACCTGGCTCGGCGGCTGGGCGATCGCGCTGCTCGACGCGGCGACGTTCGCGGTCGCGGCCGTCGTCATCGCCTCGATCTCGGTCCAGGAGGTCGCGCCCGAGGTCGAGGAGTCACAGTTCTGGTCGCAGCTGACCGCCGGCGCGCGGCATCTCGGCACCGACCGGGTCCTCAAGCACGTCCTCGTGGGCTTCGGCATCACCATGCTCGTGCTGGGGTTCACCGAGTCCTCGATCTACGCGCTGCTCGACGCCTTCGACAAGCCCGCGACGTTCGTGTCGGTGATCGTCGCGGTGCAAGGCGTCGGTGCCGTCGCCGGCGGGCTCGCCTCGGGCCGGGTGATCCGGCGCATCGGCGAGGTGGCCACCTGCGTCCTCGGCCTGCTGGTGCTGGTGGCCGGCGTCGCCGTGATGGCCGCGACCCACAGTCTGGTCGTCGTGTGCCTGGCGGCCGCGGGGTTCGGCACGTCGCTGCCGATGCTGCTGGTCGCCTTCAACACCCTGGTCCAGCGACGCAGCCCGCAGGCGATCATGGGCCGCGTCTCGACGGCGGTCGAGGTGCTGATGGCCACGCCCCAGGCGGTGTCCTTGGCGCTGGGATCGCTGCTCGTCGTGCTGCTCAGCTACCGCCAGATCTTCGCGATCATGTGCGTCGTCACCTTCCTGGCCGCCTGTCACATCGCGTTCTGGCTGCGCCACCAGATCCGTGACGACGTACGCCGTGTCGCGTTGGACGCCCTCGCGTCGTCACCCCCAGAGGAACACCTGATCGACACGGGGCGTTCTCAATAAAATTCGCACGTTGTCGGAGGCAGTCCCTAGTCTCGAAGTCACACAGCTACGCACACGGGAGCAGGCAGGTCTGATGAGTACCGAGATCGACAGCCCGGTCGGGGGTTCGACCACCAGCAGCGGAGACGGCGGCAAGCTCGACAAGCGCGTGCTGGTCGTGGCCGGGGTGGTCGTGCTCGGCGCGATCATGTCGATCCTCGACATCACCGTGGTCGCCGTCGCCCAACGCACCTTCCAGGACATCTTCGGCAAGACCCAGGCGCAGGTCGCCTGGACGTCCACGGGCTACACCCTGGCCCTCGCCACGGTCATCCCGCTGACCGGCTGGGGCGCCGACCGGTTCGGCACCAAGCGCCTCTACATCCTGGCGATCGTGCTCTTCACCGCCGGCTCGGCTCTCTGCTCGACGGCGTCCTCGCTGGAGATGCTGGTGTTCTTCCGGGTCCTCCAGGGCCTCGGTGGCGGCATGCTGATGCCGCTGGGCATGACGATCCTGACCCGCGCGGCGGGTCCTGAGCGGCTCGGCCGGGTGATGGCGGTCCTCGGGGTCCCGATGCTCCTGGGCCCGATCTTCGGTCCCATCCTCGGTGGCTGGCTGATCGACATCGCGTCGTGGCACTGGATCTTCCTGATCAACGTCCCGATCGGCATCGTCGCCGCGATCTACGCGTTCCTGGTGCTCGACAAGGACGACGTCTCTCCGTCGGAGAGCTTCGACTTCGTCGGCATGCTCCTGCTCTCGCCGGGCCTCGCCCTCTTCCTGTACGGCGTGAGCTCGATCCCCGCCGCCCAGCAGGAGCACGGCACGATGTTCACCAAGACCGTCGTCATCAGCACCCTGCTCGGCCTGGCCCTCGTCGTCGCCTTCGTGCCCTGGGCGCTGCGCCGCAGCAACCTCCATCCGCTGGTGCAGCTGCGCCTGTTCACCAACCGCTACATGACCGTCGCGGTGATCACGATGGCGCTGTTCGCGATGGCGTTCTTCGGGGCCAGCCTGCTGTTCACGCTCTACTTCCAGCAGGTGCGCGGCGAGTCGCCGCTGAGCTCGGGCTGGCTGGTCGCTCCCCAGGGCTTCGGGGCGATGCTGACCATGCCGGTCGCTGGCTTCCTGGCCGACAAGATCGGGCCAGGGAAGGTCGTGCTGACCGGTCTGGTCTTCGACACCCTCGGCATGGGGATGCTGTTCGGCGTCAACGACACCACGTCGTACGCCTACATCATCACCGCGTTCGTCGTGATGGGCCTCGGCATGGGGTCGACCATGATGCCCGTCTTCACCGCCGCGCTCGCGAGCCTGAAGTCCCAGGACGTCGCGCGTGGCTCGACCCTGATGAACATCACCCAGCAGATCTCGATCTCGATCGGCACGGCGCTGTTCAGCGTGCTGCTGACCAGCGCCTACAACGCGCACGCATCCGTGGTCGGGCCGACGCTGGCCCTGCAGGCGGGGGCCGACCCCGGCAAGCTGGGGCTGAGCGCGGACCAGGCGAAGGCCGTGACCGCCCAGGGCATCCACTTCATGGGCAGCTCCTTCGGCCACATCTACCTCGTCGCGGCCGTGCTGGTCGCGCTGTGCCTGGTGCCGGCCTTCTTCCTGCCCCGCAAGCCGATGGAGAAGTCCGAGGATCCGGCCGCGATGATGGTCGGCTGACCTGCCCTTCGACGTATCCTGCGGGGCGTGCCTCGCGCTTCCCGTGTCCTTGCCGTGGCGTTGTCGGCGACCCTGGGTGTCGTCGGCGGGGTGGTGAGCGGTCATCTGTTGGGTGGCGCGCCCGCCGGCCCCGACCCGCTCGGGCTCGGCGTGTCCATGGTCAACCAGCAGTGCACCGGTCAGAGCCTTCTGGTCACGGCCTGGGGAGCCACCGACACCTCCTTGACCTCGGCGGTGGCGGAGAACCCCGACCACACGCACTACCTCCGCATCGCCAGCTCCTGCAACACCGCGTGGAGACAGAACGGCCTCGCGGCCGTGGGCTACGCCGCCTACCTCGGGCCCTACGGGAGCGTCGGCCAGGCCTGTGAGCAGCGGATGACGGTGGCCCATCGCGGCGACATGGTGACCCGGCTGCAGGCCGGTAACACCCAGCCGGTGCAGTGTCTGTGCTACCTCGACTACACCACCTTCCCGACGTTGCGCCAGGGGATGACCGTCACCGCCCGGATCGGCATCTACGTCCGCGCGATGCAGAAGCTCCTGGTGACCGCGAAGCTGAGCCCGCCGGAGGCGGTGACCGGGCTGTACGACGCCGCCACGATGCAGCGCATCGAGGCCTTCCAGGCCGCGAAGGGCCTCCCCCAGAACGGCTACGTCGACGGCCCGACCTGGCACCAGCTGCTCGGGCCGGGCTGCGCTGCCTAGACATCACACCTAGCCGGCGACGAACCTCTCGTCGCGTAGCACGGGCACGACCCGGCTGACGTCGACCGCTCCGGCGAGCTCGACATCGCGGCCGAAGCCGGCGTCCACCAGCTCCCGTCCGCTGACGCTGTCGGGGAGCAAGGCCGCCACGACGTCGCGCACCCCGGCGTACGCCGACGCGGCCGTCTGCGCCTCCGGGCTGAACAGAGCCTGGTCCAGGGCCTGGAGCACCGCCCCCGCGCCCCAGAGATCCTCGACAGCCGGTCGAAGCGACCCGTCCGGCCAGCGTTCGCCGGCCGCGACCACCGACACCGTCCCGGTCGCCCGCCCGAGCCAGGCGCCGACCGCCGACGCGTTGCGCAGGCTCGCGCCCACCACGGTCACCCCGGCGTCGGCCAGCGCGAAGGCGATCGCCGAGCCGTTGGGCGAGGGCAGCACGACACGTGCGACGTCGAGAGCACCCTCGAAGGACGCCGGAGACAGGCTGACCGCCCCGGTGGCCAGGCCCTCGCGACGCCCACAAGCCAGCACCGCACCCCGCCTCTCGGCGTACGCCGGCGCGTCGTCGGCCGCCCAGGGGAACGGGTAGACCTCGATCCCGCGCTCCAACGCCACCGTCAGCGTGGTCGTGAAGGAGAGCACGTCCACCACCACCGCGACATCGCCCGGCCGCGCGTCGGCGACCAGGGCGCGCGCGCCGGTCGGGCCCCAGTCGAACCGGACGCGGTACGCCGACTGTCCCGTCACCAGATCCGGACGCGGGCCTCGGGGTCGAGCCAGAGTCCGTCTCCCGGCTCGGTGCCGAACGTCGCGTGGAACTCGTCGAGGTTGCGCGCGACGTTCGCGCGGAACTCCGGCGGGCTGTGCGGGTCGATCGTGAGGTACTGCTGGTCGAGCTCCTTGCGCCGCTTGGTCCGCCAGATGTACCCCCAGTTGAGGAACAGCCGCTCGGCGTCCTCCCTGCTGACCTCGGCGCCGATGGCGATGGAATAGGCCTTCAGCGCGATCGTGAGGCCACCGAGGTCGCCGATGTTCTCACCCAGGGTGAGCTCGCCGTTGACGTGCTCGCCGGGCAGGCCACGTGGCTCGAAGGCGTCGTACTGCGCGGTCAGCATCTTCCCCTTCTCCTCGAAGCGCTGCTTGTCCTCCGGGGCCCACCAGTCCTCGAGGTTGCCGGCTCCGTCGTACTTCGCGCCCTGGTCGTCGAAGCCGTGCCCGACCTCGTGGCCGATCACGGCGCCGATGCCGCCGTAGTTCTCGCTCAGCTCGGCGTCGGGCGCGAAGAAGGGCTTCTGCAGGATCGCGGCCGGGAAGCAGATCTCGTTCATGCCCGGGCGGTAGTAGGCGTTGACCGTCTGCGGCAGCATCAGCCACTCGCCGCGGTCGACCGGCGAGCCGATCTTGGCCAACTGGCGCCGGGTCTCGAAGGCGTTCGCCGAGAGCACGTTGCCGAGCAGGTCGCCCGGGCTGAAGGTGATCTCGGAGTAGTCGCGGAAGGTGTCGGGGTAGCCGATCTTCGAGCGGAACATCTCCAGCTTGGCGAAGGCCCGCTGCTTGGTCTCCTCGCTCATCCAGTCCAGCTTCGAGATCGACTCGCGGTAGGCGCTCAGCAGGTTGCCGACCAGCTCCTCCATCATCGCCTTGGACTCCGGCGGGAAGTGGCGGGCGACGTACTCGCGGCCGACCGCTTCGCCGACCAAGCCCTCGACGACGGCAACACCGCGCTTCCAGCGCTCGCGCAGCTCCGGCGTACCGCTGAGGGTGCGGCCGTAGAAGTCGAAGTTGGTCTCGACGAACGCCGCCGGGAGGTACGGCGCGGCGGTGCGGACCACCCGCATGGTCAGCCAGACCTGCCACTGCTCGATCGGGATCTCCGTCAGCGCGGTCGAGAGATGCTCGAGGTACGACGGCTGGCGGACGCAGACCTCGGCGTAGGTCTCCTCGGACCCGCCGAGGTTGCGGACGAACGCCTCCCAGTCGAACGTCGGGCAGAGCTCCTGGAGCCCGGCGGCGGTCATCAGGTTGTAGGTCTTGTCGACGTCGCGCGTGGCCGCGCGCTCCCAGTGTCCCTGCGCGAGCCGGGTCTCGACCGCCATCACGGTCGCGGCATCGGCCGCAGCGTCGGCCCGACCGACGAGGGTGAACATCCGGGTCAGGAAGTCGACGTACTTCTCGCGGATCTCGGTGAACTTCTCGTCGTGGTAGTAGGACTCGTCGGGCAGGCCGAGCCCGCCCTGGACGAGGTTGAGCAGGCTGCGGTCGGAGTCCTTGGCGTCGGAGTCGACGTACACGCCGAAGGGCCCGCTGCCACCGACCTGCTCGAACTCGCCGAGGAACGCCGCGAGGTCGCGCGCGTCGCGCAGGCTCGCCACGGCGTCCAGCAGGGGCTGGATCGGCTGGGTGCCCAGGGACTCCACCGTGCCCTCGTCCATGAACGACGCGTAGAGACTCGCGATCCGGGCCGCGTCGCCGTCGAGACCCTGCTCACCGGAGACGACGCGCTCGGCGAGCTCCTCGATGATGATCCGGACGTGGGCCTCCGCGTCGTCGGCCAGCATCATGAAGGGTCCCCAGCCGCCCTTGTCGGCTGGGATCTCGGCCGTCTCCAGCCAGCGGCCGTTGACGTGACCGAAGAGGTCGTCCTGGGGCCGAACGGACAGGTCCATGCCCTCGCGGGCGTCGTCGAGCGTGCTCATCCGCCCGAGCCTACGTGGACCACGCTCTTGCCGAGAGTCCGGCGCCCGGCCATGTCCCGCAGAGCCCGCCCGAACCCGTCGAGGTCGTAGGTCGCGCCGATCGGCGGGGAGACGACGCCCGACTCCACCATCGGCAGCAGCCGCTGCCACTGCTCGCGCAGGTAGGAGGGCTTGGTCAGGGCGAACGCGCCCCACCCGACCCCGCGCACGTCGACGTTGTGGAGCAGCAGCCGGTTGACCTTCACCTCGGGGATGCCCTGTCCGGACGCGAAGCCGACCACGAGCAGACGCCCGCCCTCGGCCAGGCAGCGCAGCGAGTCGGTGAAGACGTCTCCGCCCACCACGTCGAGGACGACGTCGACCCCCCGACCGGCCGTCAGGTCGAGCACCGCCTCCTTGAAGCCCGCGAGGAGGACCGCCTCGTCGGCGCCGGCGGCCCGCGCGAAGGCGGCCTTCTCCTCGGTGGACGTGACCGCGATCGTGCGGGCGCCCAGCCCTCGGGCCACCTGCAGCGTGGCCGTGCCGACCCCGCCCGCCGCTCCGTGCACCAGCACGGTCTCGCCCGCGCGCACCGCGCCCCGCTCCTGGAGCGCGAAGAGCGCGGTCAGGTAGTTCAGGGGCAGCGCCGCGCCCGCGTCGTACGACGTGCCGTCCGGCAGCGGCAGCACCGCGGACTCCGGGACCACCACCCGCTCGGCGGCTCCGCCGTAGGGCACCACGCCTGCCACGCGCACGCCGGTGGAGACCACGGTGCCCGCGACATCGACCCCGAGCGTGAACGGCGGGTCCGGCTTGAGCTGGTAGCGCCCGAGGCTCAGCAGCAGGTCGGGGAACGAGACGCCCACGGCCTGCACCTCGACCAGCACCTCACCCGGCCCGGGCTCCGGCTCGGGGACGTCGACGACCGCGACGCCGTCCGGACCCGTGAGCTCGATGACCTGCACGGCTCTCACGACGGATGCACGATCCGGTTGAGCTCGAAGTGCATCGGGTCGGTGAAGTGCCAGGTGCCGCCCCAGGTGAAGCCCCACCTCTGGAAGATCGCGACGACCTGACGGTTGATCTGGCCGACCGTGCCGCGCTCGTTCTCGGGGACGTTGACGTCGAAGGCCAGGCCGAAGGCGTGGTTGGACAGGGTCGTCGTCCCGGCGATGAAGCGCGGTACGAAGCAGCCGCCGTACTGCTGAGGATGGATCGCCGACGCGAGCCCCTGCGCCTGGATCTCCTCCAGCGCCGCCCGCAGCTGGGGGAACATCTGGGTGTTGCACGTCATCGGCCCGATGATCGGCATCGTCTCGGTGGAGATGTGGCTGTTCACCCAGGCCTGCTGCGGAGCGATCCGGCCGCCGCCGAGCACGGTGTAGCTGTAGGAGCCGACGGCGTCGGAGGCGCTGCCGACCAGGAGCGCGGTCTGTACGGCGTGGGGGTCCAGCCCGAGCCGCGCGGCCACGTCGAGCCGCTCCACCGACGTCGTGCGGCCCACGATGCGCTGGATCGGCTTGCGCAGAGCAGCCGGGGTCCGGACGCCGGTGGAGACCAGGAGGGCGTTGCCGGGGCGCATCCCGAGCGTCTTGACCCACGAGTCGTTGACGACCGCGTCGACCTGCGGGATCTGCGGCGAGTAGGCGCCGACGTGCACGCGGGGAGCGCCGGCGCTGGCTCCCATCCGCACATATCCGTGCCGGTCGACCTGCTTGCCGAAGCCCTCGCGCAGCGCCATCTCGCCGTCGGCGACGCGGTTCCACTCGGCCTGGAACTGGGCGGCGGTCCGGAACTGTCCGACGGCCTGGGTGTTGAAGTTGCGGTACGACGCGGGGTCGACGGCGGCGACGTTGATCGCGTGGTCCTGGATGCTGACCTGCGCCCAGCTGAACTGCTCGACGTCGGTGACTCCAGGGAGGTCGCGGATGTGCCGCACCATCTGCGGACTGATCGGCTGCTGTCTCAGGATCAGCATGTCCGCGGTGTGGAGCGGGGCCCGGAACGGCCCCGGCGGGTCGACCACGTGGTCGCCGGTGACCACAGACGTGGACGACGCCTGCACGCTGGGGCCGCTGGAGCTCGGGTCCGCCGAGGTGCCCGACGAGCCGGCGCCGCAGGCGGTGAGCAGCACGGTCGGCACCAGGGCGAGCGCGACGACCGCACCCAGCCGGGTGGCGTGTCCGCGTGCCCGAGCGACCTCCATGAGGGCCAAGGCTAGTTCGACGCTGGGAGCCCGCCTGGGTCGGTCGGCGCGACCGCACCGTGGGTGATCGTCAGCCAGGACAGGACGCCGCCCACGGCGAGCAGTGCGGCGCAGATCAGGAGGGCCTTCCCGTAGGCGTCGCCGAAGGCCACGGGATCGGCGTACTGCTCGCCCTTGAGACCCACCGCCACGGGCAGCGCAGCGACCGCGAGCAGGGAGCCGGCCCGGGCGACGGCGTTGTTGACGCCGCTGGCGATCCCGACGCGGTCCTCCGGTGCGGCCGAGAGCACGGTCGCGGTCAGCGGCGCGACCATCAGCGACAGCCCGAGCCCGAAGACGACCACCGGAGGCAGGATCCCGGTCCAGTACGACGTGCCGGCGTCCACGCGGGACAGCCACGCCACGCCGACCGCCATCACCAGCGGCCCCACCGTCATCGGGATCCGCGGGCCGATCCGCGCCCCGAGCTGACCGCCCCGAGCCGCGAGGAACAGCATGACCAACGTCAGCGGCAGGGTCGCGATGCCAGCCTCGAGCGCGCCGTACCCCAGCACCGTCTGGAGGTCGATGACCAGGAAGAACATGATGGCGCCCAGCGCGGCGTACACCAGCAGGGTCATCGCGTTGGCGGCGCTGAAGTTGCGCGACGCGAACATGTCCAGCGGCATCATCGGGTGTCGCGTCCGGTGCTCGACGACGAGGAAGGCGACGCCCGCGACCAGCCCGACGCCCAGCGCGGTCAGGGCCCAGGTCGTGCGCCACTCGATCAGCCAGTAGGTCAGGCCGCCGAGGAACACCGCGGCCAGCACCGCCCCCGGGATGTCGAAGCGCCCTTCGCTCGGGGCCCGGGTCTCCGGGACGAACCTGAGCGCCGCCACCACGGTCAGCGCGGCGAGAGGCGCGTTGATCAGGAAGATCCACCGCCAGTCGGCGTACTGCACGAGCCCGCCACCGACGAAGGGCCCGATGGCTGCGGCGATGCTGCCGAGCCCGGACCACGAGCCGATCGCCCTGGCCCGGTCGGCGCGCACGAAGACCGACTCGATGATCGCCAGGCTGCCCGGCGTGAGGAGCGCACCGCCGATGCCCTGCAGGACCCGCGCGGCGATCAGCATCCTGGCGTTGGGGGCGACACCGCACAGGACCGACGCGGCCGCGAACCAGACCACGCCGATCACGAACACCCGGCGGCGGCCGATCCGGTCGCCCAGCGCCCCGCCGAGCAGGATCAGGGAGGCCAGCAGCAGCAGGTAGCCGTTGGTGATCCACTGGAGCTCGGCCAGCGACGCGTGGAGGTCCTTGCCGATCGTCTTGAGCGCGACGTTGACCACGGTGCCGTCGAGCATCGCCATCCCCGAGCCGAGAACGGCAGCCAGGACGACCCCCCGGCCCACGGTCGAGGAGTACTCGATGGTCCCGGCGCTCACCCGCGTGACACTACTGGCCGGCTACCTGTGGGGCGTCTGCACGGAGATCCACCACCCTTCGCACATATCGGGAGGTTGCTCCCCGCGCCCGCTTCGGAGGAGATTGGGCGCATGAGTGCGAAGGCTTCGGGACTTCCGTTCGGCATCGACTTCGGCGGCAGTGGGATCAAGGGCGCCCCGGTCGACCTCGAGCGGGGCGAGTTCGCGCAGGAGCGCGTGCGGATCGACACGCCCCAGCCGTCCACGCCGCAGGCGGTCGGCGACGTCTTCGCCGAGCTGCTGAGCAAGTTCGACGACTCCGACGGCCCGGTGGGCGTGACCGTCCCGGGTGTGGTCGTCAAGGGCGTGGTGCAGTCCGCGGCGAACATCGACAAGCACTGGATCGGCGAGAACGTCGACCAGCTCATCACGAAGAGGACCGGGCGTGAGGTGCGCGTCGTCAACGACGCGGACGCCGCCGGCTTGGCCGAGGTGAGGTACGGCGCGGCGAAGGGCCGGCGCGGCCTGGTCATCGTCACCACTCTCGGCACGGGCATCGGCTCCGCCCTGGTCTACGACGGCGTCCTCGTGCCCAACTCCGAGCTCGGTCACCTCGAGATCGACGGCCACGACGCCGAGAAGCGGGCGGCCTCGAGCGCCCGCGACCGCGAGGACCTGTCCTGGGAGGAGTGGGCCAAGCGGCTCACGACGTACTACCGCAAGCTCGAGGATCTCTTCTCGCCCGAGCTCTTCGTGGTCGGGGGCGGGGTCAGCAAGAAGGCCGACCACTTCCTGCCCCTGCTCGACATCGAGACCGAGATCATCCCCGCGCAGCTGCGCAACGCCGCCGGGATCGTCGGGGCCGCGCTCTACGCCAGCGAGAACAGCGGAGCCTAGGCCACGTTCGAGGCGTCCGGCTCGGCCAGCGCCTTCTCGATCCTCGGCTTCAGCTTCTCGGGCACCTTGGTGGGGGAGAAGCGCTTCAGCACGCGGCCGTCGCGGCCGATCAGGAACTTGGCGAAGTTCCAGCGGATGTCCTTGCCGATCAGGCCACCCTCCTTCGCCTTGAGCCACTGGTAGAGCGGGTGGGTGTCGTCACCGTTCACCTCGATCTTGGCGAACATCGGGAAGGTGACGCCGAAGGAGCTCTCGCAGAACGCCGAGATCTCGTCCTCGGTGCCGGGCTCCTGGTGACCGAACTGGTCGCAGGGGAAGCCGAGCACGACCAGGCCCTGCTCGGCGTACTCGTCGTAGAGCTCCTGCAGGCCGGCGTACTGCGGCGTCAGGCCGCACTGCGAGGCGACGTTGACCACCAGCACCACGCTCCCGGCGTACGTCGACAGGGCGACGTCCTCGCCGTCGATCGATGTGGCGTGGAAGTCCGAGATGGTCGTCATGCTTCAGCTCCTCTGATGGCGGCGGCGACGGCCTTGGGGACGTCGTTGTTGAACACGGACGGGATGATGAAGCTCGGGTTGAGCTCTTCGTCCTTGACCACGTGCGCGATCGCCTCGGCCGCCTTGAGCAGCATCTCGATGGTGATCTCGCGGGCTCGGGCGTCGAGCAGTCCCCGGAAGACGCCGGGGAACGCCAGGACGTTGTTGATCTGGTTCGGGAAGTCCGAGCGCCCGCTGGCCACGACCGCGGCGTACCGACCGGCGTCGGCCGGGTCGACCTCGGGGTCGGGGTTGGCGAGCGCGAAGACCACGGCCCGCTCGGCCATGTCGGCGATCCACTCGGCCGGCAGGATGCCTGGTGCGCTCACCCCGATGAACACGTCGGCGCCGCGCAGGGCGTCGTGGAGCCCGCCGCGCAGCCGGGAGGCGTTGGTGCGGGTGGCGAGCTCGGCCATCGCCGGGCTGAGGGTCGCGTCGTCGGCGGACAGGATGCCGTCCTTGTCGCAGACCACCACGTCGCCGGCCCCACCGGCGAGGAGCAGCGTGACGATGGCGGATCCCGCGGCGCCCGCCCCGGAGACGACGATGCGGACGTCCGGCAGCTTCTTCTCCACGCAGCGCATCGCGTTGGTCAGCGCCGCGAGGACGACGATCGCGGTGCCGTGCTGGTCGTCGTGGAAGACCGGGATGTCGAGGCTCTCGCGCAGGCGGCGCTCGACCTCGAAGCAGCGCGGCGCCGCGATGTCCTCGAGGTTGATGCCGCCGAAGCCGGGGGCGATCAGCTCGACGGTGCGCACGATCTCGTCGGTGTCCTGGGTGTCGAGGCAGATCGGCCAGGCGTCGATGCCGCCGAACCTCTTGAACAGCGCAGCCTTGCCTTCCATCACCGGCAAGGCGGCCCCTGGGCCGATGTTGCCGAGGCCGAGGACCGCGGAGCCGTCGGTCACCACGGCCACCGAGTTGCCCTTGATGGTGAGCCGGGAGATGTCCTCGGGGTGCTTCGCGAGGGCGGCGCTGACCCGCCCGACCCCTGGCGTGTAGGCCATGGACAGGTCGTCGCGGGTGCGCAGCGGGACCTTGGAGGTCACCTCGATCTTGCCGCCGATGTGGAGCAGGAAGGTGCGGTCGCTGACCTTGTACACCTCGACGCCCTCGACCTCGCGCACGGCCGCGACCACCAGCTCGGCGTGGTCGGCGTCGGCGGCCGAGCAGGTCACGTCGACGACGAGCCGGTCGTGGCTCGAGTCGGCGACGTCGATGGCGGTCACGATGCCGCCGGCCTTGGCGATCGCGGTCGCCACCGCTCCCACGACCCCGTGGTCGGGAGCGGTGTGGAGACGCATGGTGATGGAGTACGACGACGGGGTGGCCGACATGGTCTTCACCCTAGCCCTGGGGTGTCAGGCGTCCTGCGAGCGCCGGTGCCAGGCCCAGACCAGGCCGACGGCGATGAACACCCCGATCACCCCGCTGGTGATCCCGAGCGCGTGGGTGATGGTGCCGATGGAATGGGCGGCGAAGAAGCCCAGCAGGACGCAGGCGGTCCCCCAGAGGACGCCGCCGATCAGGTTGAAGACCAGGAAGCGGCGGTACTCCATCCGGCTCGCGCCGGCCAGCCCCGGCATCACCGCGCGCAGGAACGCGGTGAAGCGCCCCATCACCACGGCTCGACCTCCGCGCCTACGCAGGTAGGCCTGAGCCTGCTCGAGCCGCTCGGGGTGGTTGCGCAGGACCGGCGCCCGGACCAGTCGGGGACCTAGCGTGCGGCCCACCTCGAAGCCGATGCTGTCGCCCACGACCGCCGCGACCACGACGACGGCCAGGACGAGGAGCACCGAGACCTTGCCGGCGTCGGCGAGCACGCCGCCGTACACCACCGCGGTCTCACCGGGCAGCACGAAGCCGAAGAACAGGGCGGCCTCGCCGAACACCAGCGCGGCGATGATCAGCAGGGCGACCCCCGGCGGTACGTCGAGCAGCGTGTCGACGACCTTCTGGAGCATCAGCCCACCAGCTGGGTGCGGACCCTGGCCCGCTCACCGACCGGGATCGGGTTCTCGTGGTCGCGCAGGTGGATCTCGACGTCCCGGTCGCGGAGCACCAGGACCACCGTCGACGGGTCGGTGCTGGTGCCGACCTCGCCGTTGACGACGTAGGTGCCATCGGGCTGCTTGTCGAGCAGCGAGCCCTCGACGCCGGACTGGAAGTCCTCGAGGGCCACGCCCACCAGGGTCGGCCGCCGGATCCGGCCGCCGAGCCGCCAGGAGAGCAGGAGCACGAGCGCGAGGGCGGCGTCGGCGACCAGGGTGAGGACCAGTGGGGCCGAGCTGACGACCTGACCGTCGACGTGGAAGGCTCCCGGGTTGCCCTTGAGCACCTGGACGTCGAGCTGTCGCGTGCTGACGGCGTCCTCGCCGACGGCGTGGTCGGTCTTGACGCTGCGCACCACCTGCTTGTCGTCCACGGCCTTCGGCAGGCGGAACGTGATCACCGCGTCGTCACCGGCCGGGGAGACGCTCACCACCGTGGCCGTGACGTGCACCCCGTCGGTGGCTGCCCGGTGGAGGGTCCAGGCATGCAGGGCGAACGGCACGTTGATCACCAGGATGGCGAAGACGACCAGGGTGACGCGGCCCCACCGCAGGCCGCTGCGTCGCCGAGTCGCGCCCCCTGACGCGCTCTCTGTCGTGCCCTCTGCCATGCGCGCCAGTATGACGGGCGGCGTAGTCTCCGCGACCGTGGACGACCCCGACCCGGCGTACGGCGTCTTCGACACGCTGCTGGTCCGTGGCGGCCGGGCGGTCGACCTCGATGCCCATCTCGGCCGGCTGCGCCGCTCGGTGCTCGAGCTGTACGCCGTGCGGGTCGACGCGGACGAGCTGGCAGCGCGCGTCCTCGCGGAGGCCGGCGGTCTCGACGCGGCGCGGGTGCGCACGTCGTACGAGCCGGACGCCGAGCAGTGGGACGTCGAGGCGACCCGGATCGAGGAGCCCGCGCTCGACCCACGGACCCTCGCTCCGCGGCGCCTGGAGGGCGGGCTCGGCCCGCACAAGTGGGTCGACCGGCGGCTCGTGGCCGACCCGGGCGAAGGCGATGACGTCCTGGTCGTCGACGAGGACGGCTTCGTGCTCGAGTGCGGCACTGCGAACGTCTTCGCGCTCCTCGGGGGCGAGGTCGTCACACCACCGCTCGACGGCCGCATCCTGCCCGGCACGGTGCGGGCCCGAGTCCTGAGCCGGCTACGCGAGCGGCCGGTCGCGGTCAGCGAGCGGGTGATCGGCCTCGACGAGCTCGCCTCGGCCGGTGAGGTGTTCACCACCAGCTCGATCCGGGGCGTCCAGCCCGTGACGGCGTGCCTCGGCGTCGGCAGCTGGCCGGTCGGTCCGACGACGACCTGGCTGCGAGAGGCCCTGCAGTGACAGACCCCGAAATGAGAGGCGCCCCCGCTCGCGATGCGAGCGGGGGCCTGGCGCCTGCCGTCCCCCCCGGGCTTTAGCGGGCCTCCATCAGCCTTGACATTCCCCCCAGATTGTCAGGGCCGGCTGTTGCGGCCTCGATCCGAAGATCGTGGCCGCTGAATGAATTCAACGACAGATCCTCCGGCCCCGGAAGGGCTTGCCCGAAAGTTTTCCAGGACTTGCCACGGACGTGGCAATTCCGCAGCTCCGCGGCCCGATCTGAGCGTGATCGATGGCAAGAACTGAGAAATCCTGAAGAAACAGTCGTCGTCCGCGTCACGGGCTGTCGATCCCGTCGTTTCATGGTCAGTGAGGCGGGCTCCACGAACCGCCTCATCGGGAACAGCACCGCTCGGCCGGGGGGACGAGCGAGCTGTGGGGGGTCTACTACCGACCGGGGGGACGGCAGCAGGCGCCTAAGCCCCCGCTCGCATCGCGAGCGGGGGCGCCTCTCATTTCGAGAGGCGCGCGAGACGCACCTGAGATGGTGCGCGAGGGGGGAGTTGAACCCCCACGCCCTTTCGGGCACACGGACCTGAACCGTGCGCGTCTGCCTATTCCGCCACTCGCGCCTGAAGCGCGCCAAGGTTATCCCAGCCCGCGAGGGGGGCCCAAACCCGGGGGACGGGTGCCACGCCCCGATACGATCGACGGCAACCCGACCACACTCGGGCCTCGTCCCATCGGGGCGGACACCACGGGGCGGAGAGGAGGTACGGCGTGAGCGGGCTGCAGAGGTTCGAGCAGCGGCTCGAGGCGCTGGTCTCCGGGGCTTTCGCCCGGGCGTTCCGCAGCGCGGTGCAACCGGTGGAGATCGCCGCGGCCCTGCAGCGCGAGTGTGACAACAACACCCAGATCCTGTCCCGGCAGCGACGCATGGTCCCCAACGACTTCCACGTGGAGCTCTCCCAGCCCGACACCGACCGGCTCTCGCCGTACGACTCGGCCCTGGTCAAGGAGCTGAGCCTCCAGCTCCAGGAGCACGCCGAGAAGCAGAGCTACGTGTTCGCGGGGCCGGTCACGATCGCCTTCGACACCGCCGACGACCTCACCATCGGCCGCTTCCGGGTGCGCAGCCAGGCCCATGCCGCGGTCACCAGCAACGCGACGTACACGCAGGTACGCCGCGCCCGCGCGGTCCTCGACGTCAACGGCACCCGTCACCCGCTCCAGCCGCCCGGGCTCGTGGTCGGTCGTGGCACGGAGGCCGACCTGCGCATCAACGACCCGGGCGTCAGCCGCCGGCACGTCGAGTTCACGGTCAACGAGGCCAACGCGGGCGGCGTCGACATCAGCGTGCAGGATCTCGGCTCCACCAACGGCATGCTCGTCGACGGACACCGCGTCGCCAGCACGCCCCTGCACGACGGCTCCGAGGTCAAGATCGGGCGGACGACGATGACCGTGCACGTCGAGGAGGACACCGCCGATGTCTGAGCTGACGCTGTTCTTGATCAAGATCTCCTACCTCGCGATCCTGTGGATCTTCGTCCTCTCCGCGATCTCGGTCGTCCGCTCCGACATGTTCGGGGCCCGGATGCCGGCGAACGCCCGGGAGGCGGCGGCCCCCAAGGCCCGCCGGCAGCCCAAGCAGAAGACGCGCAAGGGCTCGCCCACCCACGTCCTGGTCATGGACGGCCCCAACAAGGGCGACCGTGCAGACCTGTCCGAGGCGCCGATCCTGATCGGCCGCGGCTCCGACGCCGCGATCCGCCTCGACGACGACTACGTCTCCACCCGGCACGCCCGGATCGCCTCCAGCGGCGACCAGTGGTTCGTCGAGGACCTCGGCTCGACCAACGGCACCTACATCGGCAGCGCCCGCCTCACGCAGCCCACGACCCTGACCCTCGGCACGCAGGTCCGCATCGGCAAGACCATCCTGGAGCTGCGCAAGTGACGTTCCGACTGCAGTACGCCGCGATCTCGGACGTCGGGCGCGTACGCAAGGACAACCAGGACTCCGGCTACGCCGGGCCCTGGCTGCTCAGCGTCTGCGACGGGGTCGGCGGCGCGGCCCGGGGAGACCTCGCCTCCAGCACGGCGATCGGGCAGCTGCGGCGGCTCGACGAGCCGCCGGGCTCCGACGACGACCCCCCGCACCGGCTCGAGCTGGTGGCCGGCGCGCTGCACCGCGCCTCGGACAAGATCGGCGACCTCGTGGACGAGGAGCCCTCCCTCAGCGGCACCAGCACCACCGCCACGGTCGCCCTCTTCGACGGCCAGCGGCTCGCCATGGGACACGTCGGCGACAGCCGCGCCTATCTCTACCGGTCCCAGGAGATCAGCCAGCTCACGAGCGACCACACGTTCGTGCAGAGCCTCATCGACGAGGGCCGGATCACCGAGGACGACGCCCGCACCCACCCCCACCGCAACCTCATCCTCAAGGCCCTCGACGGCGTCCACGACGTCGACCCCGACCTGTTCACCGTCGAGCTGGCGGAGTCCGACCGCATCCTGCTGTGCAGCGACGGCGCCTCGGGGGCGCTCGACAACCGCCGGCTCGCCGACATCCTCTCGACCGGCTCCCCCGACTTCGCCGCGGTCGAGCTGGTCCGCGCGAGCCTCGAGGCCGGCAGCACCGACAACGTCACCTGCATCGTGGCCGACGTCCTCGCCGTCCCCGAGGACGCCGACGCAGACGCCGTCACACCGGCGACACCCCTGGTGGTCGGCTCGGCCGCCGAGCTGCGGCGCCGGCCGCGCGCCGGCGCGTCGTTCTTCCGCGGACACCGCGCGGGCGACACCGGTGAGATGGAGCCGATCGCCGCCGAGATCGCCGACGACCTCCCGCCCGGGGTGCCGTTCGCGATCGACACCGACCCCGAGGCCGCCCGCTACGCACCGCGGCCGCCACGCCGCCATCCGTGGCTGCGCAGGCTCCTGGCCCTGCTCGGTCTCGTCGGCATCGCCTGGATGGTCGGCGCCGGCGCCTGGACCTGGAGCCAGCACCAGTACTACGTCGGTGAGCAGGACGGCGTCGTCACGATCTCCCGCGGGGTCCAGGCCGACGTCCCGGGCATCGACCTCTCCCACCCCTACGAGACCACCAACATCAAGGTCACCCAGCTCGACCAGTTCACCGCCCGCACGGTCCAGTCCGGCATCGGCGTGGGCAGCCTGAGCGAGGCCGAGCGCACCGTGCAGCACCTCGCGGCCAACCAGTCGGCCCCGGCGTCAGGGGGTGGGTGAGATGGCGCAGTCGAGCGGAGCGCTCATGCAGTTCGTCCACCGCCGCCGGCGGGGCGCGGAGCTGTTCTTGCTGATCCTCGCGCTGTTCGTCGGCGTCGGGGCGTACGCCGCCGTCGGGCTGGGCGTGAAGGAGAAGGTGCCCGCCGACATCGTCTCCTACGGCGGATGGCTGGCGGCCCTGATCATCATCGCCCACGTCACGGTCCGCCTCGTCGCGCCGTACGCCGACCCGGTGCTGCTCCCCATCGTGGCCGCCCTCAACGGCCTCGGCCTGGCCGAGATCCACCGGCTCGACCTCGCCCTGAACCACCACTTCGCACGCCAGCAGCTGATCTGGATGACCCTCGGCGTCGCGCTGTTCGTCGCGACCCTGCTGATCCTGCGCGACCACCGCGTCCTCCAGCGCTTCACCTACACCAGCGGGCTCGCCGCGATCGTCCTGCTCCTGCTGCCGATGGCGCCGGGCATCGGCAAGACCGTCAACGGCGCCCGCATCTGGATCCACGTCGGCTCGATGAGCTTCCAGCCCGGCGAGGTCGCCAAGGTGCTCCTGGTCGTCACCTTCGCCGGCTACCTCGTGCTCCACCGCGACGCGCTGGCGCTGGCCGGCCGCCGGGTCGCGATGATCGACCTGCCCCGCGGCCGCGACCTGGGGCCGATCCTGGCGATGTGGCTGGTCAGCCTCGGCATCCTGGTCTTCCAGCACGACCTGGGCTCGAGCCTGCTGTTCTTCGGCCTCTTCCTGATCATGCTGTACGTCGCGACCGAGCGCGCGGGCTGGCTGGTCGTCGGCGCCACCATGTTCGTCGTCGGGTCCTACCTCACCTACCTCTTCATCGCGCACGTCCGCGAGCGGTTCACGCTCTGGTCCAACGTGTGGGCCCACTACGGCCAGGGCACCGACGACAAGGGCCGCCAGAGCGTCGAGACGATGTTCGGGATGGCGTGGGGCGGGCTGATCGGCCGCGGCCTGGGGCAGGGCTCACCGTGGCGCATCCCCTTCGCCGAGAGCGACTTCATCTTCGGTGCGATCGGCGAGGAGCTCGGCCTGACCGGCTCCATCGCCGTGATCGTCCTCTACGGCCTGATCGTCGAGCGCGCCCTGCGCGCGGCTCTGATCAGCCGTGACGACATCGGCAAGCTGCTCGCGACCGGCCTCGGCGGTGCCATCGCGCTGCAGGTCTTCGTGGTGGTCGGTGGCGTCACCCACCTGATCCCCCTGACCGGACTGACCACGCCGTTCCTGTCCTACGGCGGCTCGTCCCTGGTCGCGAACTGGGTGATCGTGGCGATCCTGCTGCGCATCTCCGACTCCGCGCGACGACCGCTGCCCGACCTGTCGGTCCCCGAGGACGAGGACATGGAGCACACCCAGGTGGTGAGGATGACGTGAACAAGCCCATCCGCACCGTCTCGATCTTCTGCCTGCTGCTGTTCTTGGCGCTGGCGGTGAACGCGACCTACCTGCAGTACTACCACGCGAGCTCTCTCAACGACCGGCTCAGCAACGGGCGGGTGGCGACCGCCACGTTCTCCCGGGCGCGCGGTGCGATCCTGGCCGGCCCCAGCGGCGGCACCGTGATCGCCGAGAGCAAGAAGGAGA
>DATBBE010000214.1:0-29714 GCA_036271155.1 Nocardioides sp.
GGGCTGGGCGGGCGGATCACCAACATCCTCGGCCCGGCGGCGTACACCTGGCTCGCGCTGGACCACGGCACTCTGGGCTGGGTCGTCATCGCGACGACGATCCTGGTCAGCTCGGCGCTGATGCACCCTGCCGCCCGCGCAGCTGAGCGCTTCCTCACCACCCACGCGCTGGACCCCACGGCCGCGACTGCTTGAATCCCCGGCATGCCGACTTCCAGGCCGACTGCCGCCCACTGGGTGGCCGGGGCGCGTCCACGCACCTTGCCCGCGGCGATCTCCCCGGTGCTCGCCGGCACGGGCATCGCGCTCTACGACCAGCACGCGGTCTGGTGGAAGGCGCTCCTCGCACTGGTGGTCGCCCTCGCCCTCCAGGTCGGCGTGAACTACGCCAACGACTACTCCGACGGCGTCCGCGGCACCGACGCCGACCGGGTGGGGCCGATGCGACTGGTCGGCTCCGGAACGGCGCAGCCGGGCGCGGTGAAGCGCGCGGCCTTCCTGGCCTTCGGCGTTGCAGCGGTGGCTGGCGTGGTGCTCGCCGCCTCGACCGCGTGGTGGCTGGTCCTCGTGGGCGCGGTCTGCGTGCTCGCCGCGTGGTTCTACACCGGCGGGTCGAAGCCCTACGGCTACCTCGGGCTCGGCGAGGTGATGGTGTTCGTGTTCTTCGGGCTGGTCGCCGTGATCGGTACGTCGTACGTCCAGACCGAGACGTGGCAGGCCTCCGCGGCGTACGCCGCCGTCGGGATCGGTGCCCTCGCCTGCGCGATCCTGGTCGCCAACAACCTGCGCGACATCCCCACCGACCGGGGCTCGGGGAAGATCACCCTGGCGGTGCGTCTGGGCGACCGGCACACGCGGCTGCTGTACGTGCTGCTGCTCCTCCTCGCCCTGGTGGCGTTGGTCGGCGTAGCCCTGGCGACGTCGTGGTGGGCCCTCCTGGCGCTGGTCTACGCCGTCCCGGCGTCCAGGGCAGCGGCGGTCGTGCGCTCCGGGGCCGGCGGGCCGGGACTCATCCCCACCCTCCAGCTGACCGGGATCGCCGAGCTGCTCTACGGGCTCGGTGTGCTGGTCGGGCTCGCGCTCGGCCGCTGATCGCGGCGCCTCTTCGACAAACTGGCCTACAGACCGGAGTACGGAGAGGCCTGTTGGTGCCGTCTGTAGGCCAGTTTGTGCGGGACCCCAGCCACAGCCGGACTACGCTGGCCCCATGATCTGGTTCATCCTGCTGGTGATCATCGTGGCCGGCTTCACCCTGTGGAAGCTCCGGGTGCCGCTCCTCGCCAAGATCCTGGGCCAGTCGCAGTCGCGCGTCGGCCGCCAGATCAACCGCCGCAAGTAGCCGATACTTCGCAGCAAACGGCACCCTTTTCGGGCCGAAATGGGTGCGAACTGCTGCGAACTACCCCACGGGGGCGCGGCTGCTCAGTCGACGTCTTCCTTGGCCTTGAGCTCGTCGAACTTCTCGGTCGCCCGGCGGGCTCGCTCGTCGACATGGTGGGCCAGGGCGCCGCGCTGCCGGCCGAGCAGGAAGTACGACGCGACCCCGCTGGTGGCCAGCGAGATGAGCAGCACCCACATCACGTTGGCGGTGCCACTGAACGCCAGCCAGATCCCGCCGACCACGATCACGGACGCGGCGAAGAGCAGCAGCCGAAGCCCGGTGTATGTCCAGAACTCCTTCACCCGGCCAGGGTAGTCAGGACTCGAGTTCGCGAACCTACCCACCCAGCGACCAACCGCGACCTAGGCTGGGCCGCGTGTGGAGGTTCGTGCTGCTGCTGGCCGTCGTCGCCGTGGGTTCGTACTACGCCGCCCGGTTCCTGCTCGAGGGGTTTCCGCGTCGACCCCGTCACGACGACGTCTACGTCCGTCCGACGGGTCCTGACGACGACGAGGAGTTCCTGGCGCGCATCTCGCGCAAGAAAGGCCCCGACGAGCCCGGCACGCCGTGAGGCTCAGCGGTCGCGCAGGCTGATCGCCGGCGCGCCGCTGGCGTAGGAGTGCTGGCTCGTGGTCGAGAAGTAGTTGATCCCGATGAAGTTGAACCACAGGGTGGCCACGCCGACCAGCGCCAGGATCGCGGCGTTGCGACCACGCCAGCCGGCCGTCGCGCGCGCGTGCAGGTAGGCGGCGTACACCACCCAGGTGATGAACGCGCACACCTCCTTGGGATCCCAGTTCCAGTACGACGCCCAAGCCTCGTGAGCCCAGATCGGCCCGGAGATCAGCACCGCGAAGGTCCAGACGGGGAACGCGAAGGCGTGGATGCGGTAGGACACCCGGTCGAGAGTCGCCAGAGCGGGGAGCCGCGCCACGTATCCCTGCTCGCGCATCGTGCCGCGCCGCTCGGCGCGTGCTCGCACGAGGTAGAGCGCCGACGTGATGCCGCCCAGGGTGAAGGCGCCGGTGGCGATCATCGCCGACATCACGTGCACCACCAGCCAGTAGGACCGCAGCGCCTCGGTCAGCGGCTCGACCGGCGCATAGAGCCACAGCACCGCGACCATCAGCAGGATCAGCACCATGGACGTGACGATCGGGCCCATCCAGGCCAGGCCGAACCGCTTGCGCAGCAGCAGGTAGCCGGCGGCCACGACGAACGACCCCGAGATCGTGAACTCGTACATGTTGCCCCAGGGCACTCGCTGCGCCGCCTCCGCGCGGGCGAAGAGGCCCACGAAGTGGGCCGCCGCGGCGATGATCGTGAGC
This sequence comes from Nocardioides sp., assembly GCA_036271155.1. GTDB lineage: Bacteria > Actinomycetota > Actinomycetes > Propionibacteriales > Nocardioidaceae > Nocardioides. The sequence goes on from DATBBE010000214.1 coordinate 2,710, forward strand.
TGCAGCGCGAGGTTGCCGAACATCGCGATCCGGAACCGGGTCGACTCGTCCGGACCGGCGTGCTCGACAGCCGGCGCTTCCGGGACCGACGGCGGCCCGCCGGTGGTGGCGGATGCGGGTACGGCGGTGCGTGCGGTGGCCTTGACCGGCACCGTGCGCAGCGCGCTCCACTCGACGAGGTGGGAGACCAGAGCCAAGAAGTAGACGATGCCTGCCGCCGCGATCGCCTGGTTGCTGAGGTGCTCCCAGGTGGCGGTGCTGACACCGAGGTCGACGCTCATCCGCGCGCTCCTTCCTGCCCTTTCGACGATGGCGTCCGTAGGGACTCCACCACCGACGAGAGTACGGGGACCAGGTCGCCACCTCCCGACCGGTCCAGGGCGGCCACCTCGACCAGGGTCGTCCCGTCGCGGCGGCGTGCGCGCACCCAGACGCGTCGAGGCCTGATGAACAGCGAGCCGAGCAGCCCGACCAAGGCCAGGACGACGCCGAGCAAGGTGAGCCAGACGTCGGGCGTACGGCTGATCTGCAGCCGGGTCCACTGCCGGATGCCGCTGAAGGTGACCGAGCCGGCGCCGTTCGGCAGCTGCACCGTCTCGTGCGGCCGCAGGTCGACCCGGAACACCTTCCCGTTCGGCTTCTTCAGCTGGGTCATGCCGGCCTTGTCCATCGCGTAGATCGACTGCGAGACGCCGCCGTTGAGGCCGAGGTCACCGACGTAGGCGAGCATCGAGATCGTGGGGTTGTTCAGCTGACCCATGACGTTGATGGGCTGTCCGTGGACCGCGGCGAAGGTCGGGTAGAACAACCCCTCGAGCCCGATGTCCTTGCCGGGTTGCCGGCCGGAGGCCTTCACCACGCCGAAGGACTCGAAGTCGGAGCTCTCGGGCAGGAACACCGTCGGGCCGTTGGTGAGCCTGTGCCCCTGGGCGTCGCGGACCGTGATCACCGGCGCGTAGCCGTGTCCGATCAGGAAGATCTGGGTGCCGCCGATCTTCAGCGGATGGTTCACGCGCAGGTCGTAGCTCAGCTGCGGCGACGGGTCGGAGCCACAGTCAGTGCGGTAGCTCAACGGCGCCTGGAATCCTCGTGCCAGTCCCTGCCGCGGCCCGGAGTCGATCCACTGCACCTTGAAGTCGTGGACGGTGAAGCAGAAGGGCTCCATCTTGGCGGCGTCGAACAACGAGCCCGGGTCGAAGTCGTCGTACTGCGTGAGCTGGTTGGAGAAGCCGTTGCCGACGACGAGGATGACGCCGCCCTTGTAGCCGAACAGGCTGCCGATCCCGAAGCCGACCAGCACGACGAGCACCGACAGGTGGAAGAGCAGGTTGCCCGCCTCGCGCAGCTGTCCGCGCTCGGCGGAGACCCACCCGTCACCCGTGGCGACGCGGTTGCCGCGCGACAGCTGGCGTTGCGCGCGCTCCAGCACGGCGTCCGGCTCCTCGTCGGTCGTGTACGACGTGGAGTCCGGGAGGCGGGTCAGGTTGCGCGGCGCGACCGGTGGCTGCTTGCGGTAGCCGCGCCAGTAGACGACGAGCCGGGGCACGATGCAGCCGACCAGCGAGACCATCAGGAGCAGGTAGATCGCGGCGAACCACGGCGAGTGGTAGACGGCGAAGAGGCTGAGCTTCTGGTAGATCGGCGTCAGGTGCGGGTGCGCGGCCTGCCAGTTCTGGGTCTTCAGCGCGTCGACACCGCTCTGGGGGATCACCGAGCCGGGGATCGCGCCGAGCGCGAGCAGCAGCAGCAGGACCAGCGCGGTACGCATCGAGGTCAGCTGACGCCAGCCCCAGCGGAGCAGCTCCACCGCTGTCAGCTCGCCCGCCCGGCGGTGGTGGTCGCGGTCTCCGCTGGGCCGCCAGGCGCCCGTCTCCCCGGACTCCTCGGACTCCTCGGACTCGTCGGACTCGTCGGTGCGGACGTCGCTCATGTCGCGCTCACAGGTCGCCTCACACCGCCGTCGTGGAGCTGCTCACCAGGTGGAGCTGGAGCCAGGTGACGGCCTGGTCCCAGAAGCCGGTCACCAGCGCGAGCCCGACGAGCACCAGCATCAGGCCGCCGAGCCGCGTCACCCACTGCTGGTGCCGCCGGATGAAGCGGAACGCGCCGAGGGCGCGCCGGTAGGCCAGGGCGGCCACGATGAAGGGCACGCCGAGCCCCAGGCAGTACACGCCGGCCAGCAGGGCACCGCGGTCGGCGGTGCCCTCGTTGAGGCCCAGGGTGATGATCGCGCTCAGGGTCGGCCCGACGCACGGCGTCCAGCCCAGGCCGAAGAGGAAGCCGAGCAAGGGCGCGGCACCGAGCCCGACCGCGGGCACGGTGTGCACCCGCACGTCGCGCTGGAGGAACGGCACCAGGCCTGCGAAGGCGAGACCGAGCAGGACCAACATGATCCCGAGCACGATCTCGAGCTGGGTGCGCCACTCGATCAGCCAGGTGCCGACCGAGCCTGCCGTGAAGCCGATCACGACGTACACCACGGTGAAGCCGAGCACGAACAGCACGGCGCCTGCGAGCATCCGGCCGCGTCCGGCGTGCTCCAGGTCGGCGCCGGACAATCCGGTGGCGTAGGAGAGGTAGCCCGGGAGCAGGGGGATCACGCACGGAGAGAAGAACGAGACGAGCCCGGCGACCAGCGCCACCGGGATCGCGAGCACCAGGGAGCCGGAGAGCGCCTGGTGCTGGAACCAGTCAGCCACTCTTGGTCACGTCCTGGACGATCTGCACCAGCGTCAGCTGGGAGGGCACCGCGCCGATGATGCTGGCCGCGACCCGGCCCTGGGCGTCGAGCACCATCGTGGACGGGATGGACTGGGGCGTGATGGTGCCCGAGAAGGCGAGCAGCGCCTTTCCGCCGGGAGAGTAGAACGACGGCCAGTCGACGCCGAACTGGTGCACGAACGCCTGGGGCGCGGCGGTGCCGCCGTCCCGGACGTCGACCCCGACGAAGTGCGCCTGGTCGGCGAGCTGCCGGTGCGCGCCGACCAGCATGGGCGCCTCCTTGCGGCACGGCCCGCACTCGGCCCACCACACCGAGATCACCGTCGGCTTGCCGCGCATCGACGCCAGCGACAGCGGCTTGCCGTCGAGGTCCGTGCCGCTGAGGTCGATCGGAGCACCACGGTCGGCCACGGCGATCTCGTGGGGAATGCCGTTCCCCTCGACGAAGTCCTTGCCGTCGGTGCCGTTGAGCCCGTGGAACGAGCAGCCGCTCGAGCTCAGGAGCAGGACCGCCGCACAGACCAGGGTCGCCAGACGCCGCACTAGGGCGTGCCTCCCGACTCCGGGGCGTTGCCCGCCGAGAACGGCGCCTTCCGGTCGCGCACCGGGACCAGGTCGCCGGCCGGCTCGGAGTAGCTGATCGTTGTCAGGTCGTCACCGGTGAACTGCAGGGACGTGACCGAGCACAGGGTGCACTGCCGCTTGCGCGGGTCGTGCAGGAAGGAGCGCCTCTCCAGCGACAGCCGGGTGATCCAGATCGGCAGCTGGTGGGAGACGATCGCCGCCTCGTGCCCGCGGGCGGCGTCGCGGGCGTCGTGGATCGCGGCGACCATCCGGCCGACGACCTCCTTGTAGGGCTCGCCCCAGGACGGCCGCAGCGGGTTGCGCAGGTGGATCCACGTGCTCGGCTTGCGCAGGGCGTTCTCACCGTGACCGAAGCGCTTGCCCTCGAAGACGTTGCCCGACTCGATCACCCGCGGGTCGATCACCGGGGTGAGCCCACGGGCCGCGGCCAGGGGCGCCGCGGTCTCCTGCGCCCGCTCGAGCGGCGAGCAGCGCAGGTGCACGATGTCTCGCTCGCCCAGCGTCTTGGCGACCCGCTCGGCCATCTCGCGGCCCAGCTCGGAGAGGTGGTAGCCGTCTCGGCGCCCGTAGAGGACGCCCTCGGGGTTGTGCACCTCGCCGTGGCGGACGAGATGGACGGTCGTCCGGTCAGCCACGACTGACCTCCTGGGCCGCTGCCGCTGCCCGCGCCGCGTGAGGCAGGGCGTCCACGATCGTCTGCACGGCCGCGTCGTCGTGGGCCGAGGACACGAACCATGCTTCGTACGCCGACGGCGGGAGGTAGACGCCGCGGTCGAGCATCGCGTGGAAGAAGGCGGCGTACGCCGTGGTGTCCTGACGCTGGGCGTCGTCGAAGTCGCGGATCGGCCCGTCGGCGAAGAACACCGAGAACATCGTCCCGGCGGACTGGACGGCGTGCGGCACCCCCGCGTCGGACAGTGCCTTGTCGGCGGCGTCCCTGATCGCGCCGCCCGCAGCGGAGACGTGGTCGTAGACGGCGTCGGTGGCCAGGCGAAGGGTGGTCAGGCCGGCGGTCGCGGCGATCGGGTTCCCCGACAGGGTGCCGGCCTGGTAGACCGGCCCGACCGGCGACAGCATCGCCATCACGTCTGCGCGCCCGCCGAAGGCCGCGGCCGGGAAGCCGCCGCCCATCACCTTGCCGAAGGTCATCAGGTCGGGCGCCCAGCCCTCGACCGCACCGTCGAGACCCCACTGACCCTGGCGCGACGCACGGAAGCCGGTCATGACCTCGTCGCTGACGAACAGGGCGCCGTGCTTCGCGCAGGTCTCGGCGAGGAGCCGGTTGAAGCCCGAAGCGGGCGGGACGACGCCCATGTTGCCGGGCGCGGCCTCGGTGATGACGCACGCGATGCGGTCGCCCTCGTCGGCGAACAGCGCCGCCACCGCCTCCCGGTCGTTGTAGGGCAGGATCCGAGTCAGCCCGGTCGCGCTCTCGGGGACGCCGGGAGTGCCCGGCACGGCGAGCGTGGTCAGCCCCGAGCCGGCGGCGGCGAGCAACGCGTCGACATGACCGTGGTAGCAGCCGGCGAACTTCACCACGACGTCACGGCCGGTGAAGCCACGGGCCAACCGGATCGCGGACATCGTGGCCTCGGTGCCGGAGGAGACCAGGCGGACCTGGTCGACCGGCGTACGCCCCACGATCTCCTCGGCGAGGTCGACCTCGGCCTCGGTCGGAGCGCCGTACGACGTGCCGCGGGTGAGCGCCTCGGCCACGGCCGCCATCACCTCGGGGTGGGCGTGACCGAGCAGCATCGGCCCCCAGGAGCCGACCAGGTCGACGTACTCGTCCCCGTCGACGTCGGTCAGTCGCGCGCCGGAGGCGGCCCGGATGAAGCGCGGGGTGCCGCCGACGGCCCGGAAGGCCCGCACCGGAGAATTCACGCCACCGGGTGTCACCGCGCTCGCGCGCGCGAACAGAGCCTCCGACCGGTCGTGAGTCACCGGGCCATTGTGGCGGAGGCTCCCAACCGGGCGGCAATCGCCAGTGCCGGCCGATGCTCCGAAGTGGTGCTTCCCACGTCTACCCGCGCGTAACATCGAGGTGCCTCGCTCGTTTGAGGAGTTGCCCCGACGGGCAGGCTCCTGCCAGGAGGAAGGTTCGATGGCTCGGTTCGGACGCGCACAGCAGGCGACGGCGTTGCTGCCGCTCGCCGTGCTCTCGGCTGCCTGGACCGCGGGGCTCGCCACGGCGGGGTCCCACGCCTCCACGTCCGCCTCCGCCCACGCGCTGCCCGACGGCACGCTGGTGCCGCGCCATGCGGTCAGGGCCCCGGCCAGCCTGACCCACGGCGTCCCGGGCAACCCCCATCGCGTGATCTCGGGGGCCTCCGCGAGCGGCATCCCGGCGGTGGCGCTCGCGGCGTACCAACGCGCGGCGACCGTCATCGACACGGCAGACCGCACCTGCCACATGCCCTGGCAGCTCGTGGCTGCGATCGGCCGGGTCGAGTCCGACCACGGTCGTGCCGACGGCAACGTGCTGACCGACCGGGGCATCGACAAGCCGGGGGTCTACGGCCCCAGGCTCGACGGCAGGCACGGCACGGTGCTGATCAAGGACACCGACGCCGGACAGTACGACGGCGACTCGACGTACGACCGGGCGGTCGGGCCGATGCAGTTCATTCCCTCCACGTGGGCGATCGTCGGAGTCGACGCCGACAACGACGGCCGGCGCGACCCGCAGGACATCTACGACGCCGCCCTCGGCTCGGCCGTCTACCTCTGTTCCGGCCCCGACGACCTCGCCACCACGGCGGGGCAGCGCTCGGCGGTGTTCCGCTACAACCACAGCGAGAAGTACGTCGACCTCGTGCTCGCGGTCGAGGCGGCGTACCTGCGCGGTGACTACACCTCGGTGCCCAACGGCACGACCTCCAGCGACTTCTCGCTGGTCGACCCGTCGCTCGGGGCCCCGAAGCATCACCATCACCATCGCCAGCACCATCACCACCATCACCCGGGCGGTGACCCGACCGGCGGGCCGACCTCAGGCCCCACGAGCGGCCCCACCACCGGGCCGACCGGAGGGTCCACCCACGCTCCGACCGGAGGCCCCGGCTCGGCGCCGACGCTCCAGGTCCCGCCCGTCACGGTGCCCGGCGGTCCCACCGTCAGCGTCCCGCCGGTGACCCTTCCGTCGGTGGTGCCCACGCTGCTCTCCACGACGCAGGCGATCCTGCAGTGCCTCTCCCAGGGGCTGGTCCAAGGCACCAGCGCCTTCACCGCCTGCGTGCAGCAGCTCACCGGCGGCTGACCGCCCCACCCCCCGTGGTGGGCGCCGGCTTTGGTCGTTTCATCACGGTATGTAGATGAAGCGGCACTTCCCATGGTGAATTCAGCACGGGAAGGGCGGCTTGGGCTACATACCGTGATGAAACCGCCCCTGCCCCAGCCCCGAGGAGGGGTCAGGGGCGGAGGAGGCGGGCGGCCTCGGCGGCCCAGTAGGTCAGGACGATGTCGGCGCCGGCCCTGCGGATAGAGGTCAGCACCTCGAGGATCGCGCGCTCCCGCTCGATCCAGCCGTTCGCCGCGGCCGCCTCGACCATGGAGTACTCCCCCGAGACGTTGTACGCCGCGACCGGGACGTCGACCGCGTCGCGCACCCGGCGTACGACGTCGAGGTAGCCCAGCGCGGGCTTGACCATCACGATGTCGGCGCCCTCGGCGACGTCGAGGAGGGCCTCGCGGACTCCTTCGCGGGCGTTGCCAGGGTCCTGCTGGTAGGTGCGCCGGTCACCCTGCAGGGAGGAGTTGACGGCCTCACGGAAGGGGCCGAAGAAGGACGTGGCGTACTTCGCGGAGTAGGCCAGGATCGCGACGTCGATGTGACCGGCGTCGTCGAGTGCGCCCCGGATGGCGGCGACCTGGCCGTCCATCATCCCGCTGGGACCGACCATGTCGACGCCGGCGGCGGCCTGGGCCCGCGCCATCTCGGCGTACACCGTCAGCGTGCGGTCGTTGTCGACCCGGCCGTCAGGCGTCAGGACGCCACAGTGACCGTGGTCGGTGAACTCGTCGAGGCACAGGTCGCTCATCACCGTCAGCGCGTCGCCCACCTCGGCGACGACGTCGGTGATCGCGAGGTTGAGGATGCCCGCTGGGTCGGTCGCGCCGGAGCCCAGAGCGTCCTTGTGCTCGGGGATGCCGAACAGCATCACGCCACCGAGCCCCAGCTCGGCCGCCTCGTGGGCGGCCTTCAGCAAGGAGTCGCGGGAGTGCTGGACGACACCCGGCATCGAGGAGATCGGTTGCGGCTCGGTGGCGCCCTCGCGGACGAACATCGGCAGCACCAGCTGTCCGGCTGACAGATGGGTCTCGGCGACCATGCCGCGCAGCCCCTGGGTGGTGCGCAACCGCCGCGGCCGGGTCACCGGCCGCGGCACCCCGGCGCCGGCGCTGTCGGTCATGACCGCCTCATCGCGAGCCCGTGACCTTCTTCCGGCCGGCCGGCTTGCGCTCCGACGGCTTGGTCACCGGCTGACCGGCCTCGAGCATCTCCGCGCGGCGGGCCGCACCGAAGTCGGCCAGGGCGTCGACCAGCTCGTCGACGTCCGGCTTCGCGGCCAGGACGTCGACGCGGAGACCGTGCTCCTCGGCGGTCTTGGCCGTGGCCGGGCCGATCACCGCGATCACCGTCGAGGGATGCGGCTTGCCGGCGATCCCGACCAGGTTGCGCACCGTCGAGGACGACGTGAACACGACCGCGTCGAACTTGCCGGACTTGATCGCGTCGCGGACCGGCGCCGGCGGTGGCGCTGCCCGGACCGTGCGGTACGCCGTGACGTCGTCGCACTCCCACCCGAGGTCGATCAGGCCGGCCACAAGGTTCTCGGTGGCGATGTCGGCACGGGGCAGGAAGACCCGGTTGATGGGGTCGAGGAGCTCGTCGTACTCGGGCCAGTCCTCGAGCAGGCCGGCCGCGGACTGCTCTCCGCTCGGCATCAGGTCGGCGCGCAGGCCCCAGTCGGCGATCGCGGCGGCGGTCTTGTCGCCGACCGCCGCGATCTTCAGCCCGGAGAAGGCCCGGGCGTCGAGGCCGTACTCCTCGAACTTCTCACGGACCGCCTTGACGGCGTTGACGCTGGTGAAGGCGATCCACTCGTAGCGGCCCTCGACCAGGCCGCGGACGGCCTTGTCCATCTGCAGCGGGTTGCGCGGCGGCTCGACCGAGATGGTCGGCACCTCCTCGGGCACTCCCCCGAAGCCGCGCAGCCGGGCCGACAGCGAACCGGCCTGCTCCTTGGTGCGGGGCACGAGGATCCGCCAGCCGAACAGAGGCTTGGTCTCGAACCACGACAGCGCGTCGCGCATGGCGACGACCTCACCCACGACCGTGACCGCGGGCGGCGTCATCCGCGCGGAGCGGGTGTCGGCCGCGATGTGCGCGAGCGTCGAGGTGATCGTCTGCTGGTCGGTGGTGGTGCCGGTGCGGGTCATCGCCACCGGGGTCTGCGGGTCACGGCCCGCGGCGACCAGCGCCGCGGCGATGTCGCCGATGGCGTGCACCGCCGAGAGCAGCACCAGGGTCTTGGTCTCGGCGTACCGGCTCCAGTCGACCTTGTCCCCGGCAGTGACGACGGTGACCTCGCGGTGGTCCTTCGTGGTCAGCGGGATGCCGGCGTACGCCGGGACCGCCGACGCCGAGGAGACTCCGGGGACGATCTCGAAGCCGAGCCCGGCCTTCGCGCAGGCGCTGGCCTCCTCGGCTCCGGAGGCGTAGACGAACGGGTCACCGGTCATCAGCCGCACGATCCGCCCACCGCGCTTGGCCTGCCGGACCACGACCTTGGCGCGGGCCGCGTGGGTCAGCGGTTGGCCGTCCTCGCCGAACCCGCCGTCGACGAGCTCGGGCCCGCCCTCGGCGCCTTCGGGCAGACCGAGCAGCGCGCGCACGAGGGCGGGATGCTCGGGGCCTTCGGTGACGACGATGTCGGCCTCACGGATGAGGTCGGCAGCGCGGATCGTCAGCAGACCGGGGTCACCCGGCCCGCTGCCGACGAACGCCACCCACCCCGGCTTGACGGTGGTGCGGCTCCGCGGCGGGGTCGCCGGGCTCGCTGTGGTCTCGGACTGGGCCCTCTGGGGTCGCGTCATGCCTTTTGCCTTTCGCAGTCGGTCACCGGCTGCACGTGCGGTGTCCTCACCTGTGCTGGCGGGGGCTCCGTCAGCTGTCCTGCGCCCTCGTCGAGCATCAGCCCGGCGAGGCGTTCGCCGACGCCGGCGGCGTCGGCCGGGTCGCCGGTGGCGGACATCCGCACCGCCAGCGTCCCGTCGGGTGAGAGCGCTGTTGCTCGCACCCAGAGCTCATCTCCGTCGTCTCCTTCGGCCACCTCTGCCAGCACCCCGATGGGTGCCGAGCAACCGCCTTCCAGCCGCGCCAGCACGGCGCGCTCTGCGGTGACCGCGGCCCGGGCCCGGACGTCGTCCAGCGCGGCGAGCTCGGTGAGCAGGTCGTCCCCCTCGCGTGTCTCGACGGCCAGTGCACCCTGCCCCGGGGCCGGCAGCATCTGCAGGGGGTCGAGGACCTCGGTGACCTCGTCGAGGCGGTCGAGGCGAGCCAGCCCGGCGCGGGCCAGGATGACCGCGTCGTAGGCACCCTCACGGACCTTGCGGATGCGCGTGTCCACATTGCCGCGGATCTCGACGATCTCCAAACCGAGGCCGAGGGCATGGAGCTGTGCGGCGCGGCGCGGCGAGCCGGTGCCGACGCGGCTGCCGGCGGGCAGCCCGCCCAGGGTGAGCCCGTCTCGGGCCACGACGACGTCTCGTGGGTCCTCGCGGACAGGAACCGCGGCCAGCGCGATACCGGGGGCCGGAGCGGTCGGGAGGTCCTTCAGGGAGTGGACGGCGACGTCGATGCGTCCGTCGAGCAGTGCCTCGCGCAGGGCGCTGACGAAGACGCCGGTGCCGCCGAGCTGGGCCAGGGGGGCGCTCACCCGGTCACCCTCGGTGGTGATCTCGACCAGCTCGACCGGGCGGCCCAGCTCTTCCGTCAGTCGCTCGGCCACCCAGCGCGACTGGGTCGTGGCGAGCGCGGACGAGCGCGTGCCGAGGCGGATCGGGGTGCTCATGACGGGTCCACCGGGTCCACCGGGTCCACCGGGTCCACCGGATCCACCGGATCCACCGGGTCCACGGGGTTGCCCGCGGCCACGGGCCTGGTGACGGCGTCCACGGCCTCGGGGTCGAGGGCGAACAGCTCGGCCAGCGCGGTGGCGTAGGACACGGCGGCACCGTCGCCGAGCTCCTTCGCGCGCACCGTCGGCTGGTGGACCAGCTTGTCGGCCACCCGGCGCAGGGTGTGGAGCAGCTCGGCCCGGGTCGCGTCGTCGAGCGCGGGAAGCCTGCGCTGCAGGCGCTCCATCTCGGAGTCGACGACACCGGTGGCCATCGAGCGGAGCGCGACCACGGCCGGGGTCACGCTGGACTGACGGCGGGCGCTCAGGAACGCCTCGACCTCGGCGGTCACGATCGTGCGCACCGCCTCGACCTCGACACCGGCCTCGGAGCAGCGGAGGTCGTCGGCGAGCTCGGCGAGCGTGACCAAGGTGACGCCGGGCAGGTCCGCGACGGACGGGTCGATGTCGTGCGGGAGGGCGAGGTCGACCAGCGCGATCGGCCCCGGCGCCGCGGCGACCACCTCACGGCTCACGAGGACTCCGCGCGCCCCGGCGCACGCCACGACGACGTCGGCCGAGACCAGCTCGGTGGCGAGCGCGCTCAGCGGCGCCGAGCGCACGGCGTACTCGGCAGCCAGGCGGTCGGCGCGCTCGGGAGTGCGGTTGACCACGACCACGTCGCCGGCCCCGCGGCGTACGACGGTCGCCACGGTGAGTGCGGACATGGCCCCGGCACCCACCACCAGGACCCGGCGACCGGTCAGGTCGCCCGCGGCCCGGTCGAGGGCGGCGGAGACCAGGGTCGGCGCGGCACGGTCGATGCCGGTCTCGGCGTGGACGCGCTTGCCCACCCGCAGTGCCTGCTGGAACAAGGTGTTCAGGACCGGCCCGACCGAGCCCTGCTCCTGGCCGAGGCTCAAGGCATCGCGGGTCTGACCGAGGACCTGGGACTCGCCGACGGCCATGGAGTCGAGACCGGCGGCCACCCGGAACAGGTGGGAGACAGCACCGTCGTCGTAGTGGACGTAGAGGTGGGGAAGCAGGGCCTCGACACTTTCGCCGGCAGGGGCCAGCAGCCGCTGGGAGATGTCCTCGACGCTGCCGTGGAACCGGTCGACGGCGGCGTAGATCTCCAGGCGGTTGCAGGTGGCCACGACCGTCGCCTCGGAGACGTGGGGGTTGGCCACGACGTCCTCGATGAGCTTGGTGGCGCCGTCGGTGTCGACGGCGAGCTGCTCGAGCAGGGCGATCGGCCCGGAGCGGTGGGAGATACCCACGACGAGGGCCGTCATGCCGTCTCCTGCTGGGTGGCCTTGCGCTGCTCGTGGTAGGCGAGCACCTGCAGCTCCTTGGAGAGGTCGACCTTGCTGACGGCGACGTCGGCGCCGACGTTGAGCACCGTCGGGGCGAAGTTCAGGATGCTGGTGATGCCAGCGTCGACCATCTGGTCGGCGACATCCTGGGCGGACGCGGCCGGCGTCGCGATCACGCCGATCGCGACCCCCTGCTCGCCGACGATCGCATGCAGGTCGCTGAAAGGTCGGACGACGACCCCGGCCACGACCTCACCGTGGCGCTGGTCGTCGGCGTCGAGGAGCGCGACGACGCGGAAGCCGCGGCTGCGGAAGCCGGAGTAGTTCGCCAGGGCATGCCCGAGGTTGCCGATCCCGACGATGACCACGGGCCAGTCGCGGGTCGCCCCCATCTCGCGGGCGATCTGGTAGCGCAGGTAGTCGACGTCGTAGCCGACGCCTCGGGTGCCGTAGCTGCCGAGGTAGGAGAGGTCCTTGCGGAGCTTGGCGCTGTTGACGCCCGCGGCTGCCGCGAGGTGCTCGCTGGAGCAGATCGTGGTGCCGTCCTCGGAGAGCGTGGCGAGCGCCCGTAGGTAGACAGGCAGTCGGGCCACGGTGGCCTCGGGAATCTCCCGGGCGGCGTCGTGGGACGTCCGTGCGGTCACAGCCTTCGTCTTTCCAGCTGACGAGCACCGGGGTCGACCCGAGGTGGGACAGGCCCGGCTCGATCAGCGTCGTTCACTGTAGAAGTTTGTGAACGCGAGAACAAAATGGCGGAAGCAGGGGTGCACCCAGGACCCCCATGAGAGTGTGATGCCATGCCGCGGCCGCACTCGTCGGTGAGCGCTGGCCCCGGTCCTGTGCCGGGTCGTCGGTGGTCCACCGCGGTCGCACTCGGGCTCGCGATGTGCCTGGGTCTGGCCCTCAGACTGCACGGACTGAGCGCCGTGCCCTGGGACTTCCACCCGACCCGACAGCTCTACGACGCCCTGATGGCGCGGCACTTCTGGACGTCACTGGGTGGTGTCCCGGCCCCCGGGACGGCGGCTGCCGTGGCAGCGACCCGGCCGGGCATCATCGAGCCCCCCCTCGTCCAAGGTGCGGCGGCGCTGCTGTGGAGACTCCAGGGGCATCCCGACCTGATGGCCATCCGGCTCGCCCTCGCCGTCATCTGGGTGCTCGCGGCGGTCCCGATGGCGGCCGCCGCCAGCCGCCTCTCCTCGCGCCTCGGGGGCCTCGCGGCCACGGTCGTCTGGCTCTTCGCCCCGATCGGCGTGCTGGCCTCGCGCTCCTTCCAGCCCGACAGCCTGATGATGTCGCTGCTTCCCGTGACGCTGTACCTGCTGCTCGTCCGAGCAGACCGGGACACGTCGCGCACGCATCTCGCGGCGGTGTCGGCCGCGGCGGTCACGATCTTCGTGAAGTCCACGGCCGGCTTCGTCGTCGTACCCCTCATGGTCGTGCTGCGCTCCGGTCGGGAGGCACCGTGGTGGCGCGACTGGCGACTCGCGGTCGACGTCGGCGTGGCCGTGCTCCCGGCAGCGCTGTGGCTCGTCCTGGGTGGGCCGCTCGGCATCACCGCCAACGACTCCTCGGACCGCTTCCACCCACGGCTCCTGACCACCGCCGGCTTCTGGCGCGACTGGCTCACCCAGGCGAGCGCGGCGGTCGGCATCACCGGCCTGGTGGTGATCGGGGTCGGGCTCGTGCTCGCCCGAGGCAGGCTGCGAGCCGTCCTTGCCGCGGCGCTGGGCGGGTACGCCGCGACCGGCCTCGTGCTGAGCTACCACTACGCGACCCACAGCTACTACCACCTGCCCCTGCTGCTGGCGCTGGCCCTCGGCTTCGCCTCGGTCGCCACCTGGGTCGGCGAGCGGGTCCGGGAGCGACGCCTCGTGCCCGTGCTGACCGCCGGGCTGCTCGTGGTGGCCTGGTGCGTCGAGAGCGTGTTCCTGCCCTCGGGCTCGGTGCTGCGGCACTCGGCTCCGACGTGGGACGCACGCATCGCCGCCGCCCAGGAGGCCGGGGCGCGGCTCGGGCACAGCACGGACGTCGTCTTCGTCAGCGACGACTACGGCGGGTCGGCCGAGTGGTGGGGCGGGCTCGCGGGCGTGGCCTGGCCGAACACCGGCGACCTGTACACCGAGCGGTTGCGCGGCGCCCCCGTCCTGACGGTGCCGGAGCGGTTGAAGTCGCTGTCCACGGGTCAGCGGCTCTCGTGGGTGCTCGTGCTGGACCACGACCCGGCCTACGAGGAGCCCGACCTGCGCACCTTCCTGCAGCAGTCCGGCTGGCAGCGCGTCGCTGGCACCGGTTGGCAGGCCTACCGCATCCCGGCGTCCTTCACCGCGACTGGGACGGGCGGCTGATCAGGCGTAGCGGTGGCTCTTGGCGGCGTGTCCCGCCTCGCGGGTGCACGTGCGACCGCTGATCGCCCGGTGACCGCACAGCGCCTCCACCTCCGGCTGGCTCTCGACCTCCGGTGTCGGGGCGTCGCCGGAGGTGGGAGCCGCGACCTGGACCGGCCGAGGACGCGGGGCCTTCGGCGCGCCCGGCCCGGCGGCGCGGGCCTGCGCGTCGGCGTACCGCGCCTCTCGCATGGCCCGTAGACCGTCCATCTTGCTCATCGTCTCGTCACAGCGACGACCCTACGGCGCCCCGCCGACACTTCCCGGCAGGCGCGACCTCCCTCGCGCTGACCCGGCAGATGTTGACGCCGTACAACGCCGACCCGGCAGATGTTGACGCCGTACAACGCCGACCCGGCAGATGTTGACACCGGAAGGCGTGAAGTTCTGCCGGGTCAGCGCTCTGGACGGTGAACTTGTGGCGGGTCAGCGCTCTGGAGGGCGGCGCTGAGGCGGGCGGGGTCGACGCGCCAGAAGTCGTGCTGGCGCCCGTCGACGTAGGTGACCGGCACCTCGTGGCCGAAGCGGCGCTCGAGGTCGGGATCCTCCGCGATCGAGACCTCGGCGTAGGACTCCCCCAGGTCGCCGCACACCTGCTCGATGAGCACCCTCGCGTCGTCGCACAGGTGGCAGCCGGGGCGGGTGTAGAAGGTGACCCGTGGCTCGCTCACGTGATCACTCCAGCAGCCTCAGCGAGCGCCGGCGCTCGAGGCCGCGCAGCCGACCCTTCTGCACCTTCCCGGTCACCGTCAGCGGCAGGGCGTCGACCACCTCGACCCGCGAGGGTCGCTTGAAACGCGCCAGGCGTACGCCGCAGTGGTCGCGGACCGCCTCGGCCACACCACTCGCCCCGGCACGCGGTACGACGTAGGCGACGACCGCCTCGCCGGTCTTGGCGTCCTCGACCCCGATGACGGCGGCCTCGTCGACCCCGTCCACCTCACGGATGACGTCCTCCACCTCGATCGGGTAGACGTTGAAGCCCGAGACGATCACCAGCTCCTTGAGCCGGTCGACCAGGAACAGGTCGCCCGACTCGTCGAGGAAGCCGACGTCGCCCGTGCCCCACCAGCCGTGGGCGTCGGGTCCACCGTCGCCGTCGGGCCAGTAGCCGCTGAAGAGGTTGTCGCCGCGGATCCAGATCTCACCCGGGTCGTCTCCGACGGGCGCCTGCCCGACCTCGTCGAGCAGCTTGATCTCGATGCCGGGCAGGGCCGCCCCCACCGAGCCGGTCTGCAGCCGCGGGCTGCACAGGGTGCTGGTCACGATCGGCGACGCCTCGGTGAGGCCGTAGCCCTGGTGGACCGGGATGCGGGTGGCTTCGGTGAAGCGCTCGACCAGCTCCGGCGACAGGGGGGCCGAGCCCGACAGGATCAGCCGGACCGGCCCGAGACGCTCGCGAAGGTGCTCCTCGGGCAGCCAGTAGGCGAAGACCGGCGGCGCGACCGGGACCACGCTGACCGCCTCGTCGTCGATGAGGTCGAGGGTGGCCTGAGGGTCGAAGCGATCGGCGAGGACCAGCTTCGCGCGGTGACGCAGGACCCCGCCCAGCACGGCGTTCAGGCCGTAGACATGGAACAGCGGCAGGACGCCGAGCACGACGTCGTCGCCGTGGATCATCGGCGGCTGGACCTGCGCCGCCTGGCTGATGTTGGCGATCAGGGCGCGATGGGTGAGCATCGCCGCGCGCGGACGGCCCGACGTCCCACTGGTGTACAGCAGGCAGGCGAGCTTTTCGGGATCGGGCAGCGGTGGCACGGGTCGTGGCGCGGCCGCCCGGAGCGCCTCGAACGCCTGCTCACCGAGCTCGGGGACGGCATCGACGACGTACACCCGCGGGTCGTGGGACCGCTCGACGAGGTCGGCGTCCAGCTCGTCGGAGTCGCCGGCTCGCGCTGCTCGCAGCAGGCGTACGGCGTCGCGTGCGGTCGCGATGGTCTCGCCGTCCGCCAGCACCAGGCGCGACCCCGAGTCGGCGATCATCCGGGCCAGCTCGCCGGCGGTGGCACGGGGGTTCACCGGGACGGCGACCACCTGGGCTCGCAGCACCCCGAGGTAGGAGGTGACGAACTCGATCCGGTTGCCCATCGCGATGAGCACCCGCTGGCCCGCGACCAGCCCGGCCGCGCCGAGCCCCGTCGCCACCCGGGCCACCTCGCCCTCGAGGGCACCCCAGGTGACGCTCCGCCCGCCGGACTCGACCACGGCCAGGCTCTCCGGGCGGTCCAGCGCCGCATCGGCCACGAGCTCGGAGACGTCGTGGGCAGGCATGCGGGCAAGGATCCCACAACGTCGCAGCGGGCTCGCACGCCGCAGAACGCCCTAGGCTCATCACCGTGACTCCCGAGAAGAGCCGCAAGCCGCTGAACCTCCAGCAGCGCTCGGCCCTTGCCGGTGAGGCCGCTGCCGCGGCCGCCGAGGTGGAGACGGCGCTCGCCACCCCGGCTGATCCGACCAGCGCCGCCTTCTTCGACGTCGACAACACGATGATGCAGGGCGCGAGCATCTTCTACTTCGCTCGGGGCCTCCACCGGCGCAAGTTCTTCACCACCCGCGAGATCGCCTCGGCGATGTGGAAGCAGGCCTACTTCCGGTTCTTCGGCGTGGAGGACCCCACCCATGTCGCGCAGTCGCGCGCGTCCGCGCTGTCGTTCATCTCCGGGCACACCGTGCAGGAGCTCGAGGAGCTGGCCGAGGAGATCTTCGACGAGGCGATGGCACACCGCATCTGGCCCGGCACCCGAGCCCTCGCCCAGCTGCACCTCGACGAGGGCCAACGGGTCTGGCTGGTGACCGCGGCCCCGATCGAGATCGCCCGGATCATCGCCAGGCGACTCGGTCTCACCGGCGCCCTGGGCACCGTCGCCGAGCATGTGGACGGCGTCTACACCGGCCAGCTGGTGGGCGAGATGCTGCACGGGCCGGCCAAGGGCGACGCGGTGCGAGCCCTTGCCGAGCGCGAGGGGCTCGACCTCGCCGCGTGCTCGGCGTACTCCGACTCCTACAACGACCTGACCATGCTCTCGATGGTCGGCGACCCGTGTGCGGTCAACCCCGACTCCCGGCTCCGGTCCTACGCGCGCCAGCGGGGATGGCGGATCCGCGACTACCGCACCGGTCGCAAGGCCGCACGCGCCGGGCTCGTCGCCGCCACTGTCGCCGGGGTCACCGGCGGGGCCGTGGCGGCCCGGGGCGCCGTACGCCGTCGCCGGTGACCTCACCCCTGTGGGGGGTTTGTGTCACAGCGGGTTACACGTGCGGGGTGTCGCGCTTACCATGCAAGGGAGCGCCAACCCCCCTGGTGCTCCGGGAGGAACTCCGCCATGACGTGGGCAGACCACGACACGGCGCGCGGTCTCGACGACCTGCGCGCCGCGGTGCTGAGCGTCCTGGGGGTGCGCCACCCCTCGATCGCGTCCTCGATCCCGTTGGCGATGGTCCAGCCGGCCGGCGTCCCGTCGTGGATGCTGCTGAGCGAGGCCCGCGTCGAGCGTGGGGTCGGAGGCTCGGGCAACGGCTACGACGACTCCGACCAGGCCGCCTCGTCAGAGGACTCCGAGGCCGAGCGCTCCCGGGTGATCGCGCTGGTCGAGCTCGCGCGCGGTGGCGACAGCGAGGCGTTCGGTCAGCTGTACGACCACTACCAGGGCTCCGTGTACCGCTTCGTGTTCTACCGCACGCGGTCGCAGACCCTGGCCGAGGACCTCACCTCCGAGACCTTCCTCCGGGCCCTGCGCAACATGAGCGGCTTCCGCTGGCAGGGCAAGGACTTCGGCGCCTGGCTGATGACGATCGCCCGCAACCTGTGCACCGACCACTTCAAGGCGAGCCGCACCCGGCTCGAGCTGACCACCGACGACATGGGCGCCCACGACGACGCCACCGAGGGCCCGGAGAACGCCGTCCTGGCGGGGCTGACCAACGAGGTGCTGCTCGACGGGCTCAAGGAGCTCTCCGACGAGCAACGGGACTGCCTGATCATGCGCTTCCTGCAGGGTCTCAGCATCGCGGAGACCGCCGAGATCCTGGGACGCAGCGAAGGGGCCATCAAGCAGCTCCAGCTCCGTGGGGTCCGCAGCCTCGCCAAGCTGATGCCGGCCGGGTGGCGCGATGCGTAGCGGGCAGCCCGCACCGGGCCGGGGCCTCGGTCCCGTAACCCGCCCGCGCCGTCGGTCGTTGTCCGGGGTGTCCGGCGCTCGCCGTGACCACCAGCACCAGCATCGGGGTTCACCGTGATCAGGGGGCGACGCGCCGAACAGTTCCACGCGCTCCTCGAGGACAGCTCGACGAGCGACACCGTCCTGCCCGCGTACGCCGATCTCCTCGTCGTCGCGGGCGCGCTGCGCGCCGTACCGGCTCCCGTGGCCGACCCCGCCTTCGTAGCGAGCCTGCGCGCGCGGCTGATCGCGGAGGCCGAGTCGGTGCTGGTGGCAGCAGCCTCGGAGCGGGACGACGCGGACGCGCGGCTGCGCCTGCCTTCCACCACGCCACGCGCCCGACGGCGGCACCGACGTCTCGCGGCCGTGGTCAGCGGGGTCGTGCTCGTGGGCGGCTCGGCCACCATGGCCGTCGCCAGCCAGAGCGCGCTGCCCGGCGACGGGCTCTACCCGGTCAAGCGCGGGCTGGAGAGCGCACACGTCGGGCTCACCTTCGACCGCGGCGACCGCGGACGCCTGCTGCTCGCCGACGCTCGCACCCGCCTCGACGAGGCGCAGACCCTCAGCCGCACCCATGCCGACCCGGCCCGGGTCGACGACGCGCTCAACGCCTTCACCAGCCAGGCGATCTCCGGCTCCGACCTCCTGGTCTCCGACTTCGACGCCACTGGTGACCAGTCGTCGATCACCACGCTCCGCACGTTCTCCGTGGCCAGCATGGACCAGCTCGACCAGCTCCAGTCCGAGGTGCCGCCGCAGTCGCTCGACCCGCTGCTGAGAGCCGCACAGACAGTCGACCAGGTGCAGCAGACGTCTCTCCAGACGTGCTCGGTCTGCACCGGCCCGGTGCTGGGCTCGATCCCGAGCGTGCTCGCCCAGTCGACCCAGGCCACCGTCGACGCCTGGCAGCTCGCCGTGCCCCGCCACCCCCATCAGCACCTCGTGCAGGGTGACGACGGCGGACCGGTGCTGCCCCACATCAAGGGCCAGCTCCCCCCGGCGAGCGTGACCGACCCCGACGACTCCACGGCGTCACCGCCGTCGACGACCGACACCGCGCCGACCGCCGGCGACGTACAGCACACCGTCCAGCACCTCACCGACGGGCTGACGAACAACCAGCAGAACGACGTCGCCTCGACGGTCGCGGACACCGCCGACAACCTGCTCGACGCGGTCGGCGAGGTCGGCAACGAGGTCGCGCAGACGCTGGAGGGCACCGTCGGCGGGATCACCAGCCTCCTGCCGTCCCTCCCCTAACCGTTCACCCGCGGGTTTTGACCGACGAGTCGCGGGTTTTGACCGACGAGAATCGAGAAAACTCGCGGGTCAACGGTCAAAACTCGCGGGTCAACATCAGCGCCAGACCGAGGAGCGCTTCCGGAGCAGGGAGTAGAGCGACTGCTGGATCGTCTCGCGCACCTGGTCGGTCACGTTGAAGACCAGCATCGGGTCGTCGGCGGCGCCGGCGTCGTACTCGTCGGTGCGGATGGGCTCGCCGAACTCCAGGAGCCACTTCGACGGCAACGGCACCAGCCCGAGCGGTCCGAGCCACGGGAAGAACGGCGTGATCGGCACATAGGGAACGCCGAGGAGCCGGGCCAGCGACGGCACGTTGCCGACCAGGGGATAGATCTCCTCGGCCCCCACCACCGACAACGGCACGATGGGTACGCCGGTGCGCACCGCCGCCGCGACGAAGCCGCCCCGGCCGAAGCGCTGGAGCTTGTAGCGCTCGGTGAACGGCTTGCCGATGCCCTTGAAACCCTCCGGCCATACGCCGACCAGCTCGCCGCCGGCCAGCATCCGCTCGGCATCCTCGGTGCAGGCCAGGGTCGCCCCGCCCTTGCGGGCCAGGCTGCTCACCACGGGCAGGCGGAACACCAGGTCGGCCCCGAGCGGTCGCAGGAACCGGCCGGTGTGCTCGTGGATCGTGACCATCGTCATCAGGCCGTCGACGGGCATCGTGCCGGAGTGGTTGGAGACCACCAGCGCGCCCCCGTGCTCCGGGAGGTTCTCGACGCCGCGGACGTCGATGCGGAACCACTTCTCGGCGATCGGCCGCAGGCTCGCCAGCAGCAGCTTCTCGGCGACCTCCGGGTCGAAGCCGTACTCGTCGACGGCGTACTCGCCGGTCAGCCGGCGGCGCAGGAACGCCAGGAAGCGCGCCAGCTGGGGCTCCCAGTCGGCACCGAAGACCTCCACCGCGCCGGTGCGGAACGCCGACAGCCAGTCGGTCGGCGGGATGCCGGCCGTCGGCTCGCGGTCGGTGGTCGTCACGGCGGGGCGGACCGCTCGCGGGCCGGCGCCGAGAGAGCGCGAGGCCCGCGACGGGCGGCTGCTGCCGGTGCCCCGCCCGGGACGGCCACCGGTGCCGATCGGGATGATCTCGGCGTCACCCATGCGGGCCTCCGGTGGGCGTCGACCCGGACACCGACAGGGAGGCAGCGAGGCCGTCGACGATCCGCTCGACCGGCGAGGCAGCATGCCCGGTAGCCGAGGCGAAGTCGGCGAAGGTCTGCTCGGTGGTGTACTCCGGCTCGAAGCCGAGCATGGTGCGCATGCGGGTGGTGTCGATGCCGCGGCCGAAGGTGAGGAACCCGAGCTGCTCGGGTGAGAACTCGGCCATCCGCGCCGACTTCAGCACCGAGGCCACCCCGCCCACCGCCGGTCGGACGAGGGGTACGGCGGGCTTGCGGAGCCGGCGTACGGCCTGCGACAGCAGCATCACGCCGTCGCCGGCGACGTTGTAGGTGCCGGCCACGTCGGTGTGGACGCAGTGGGTCAGCACCCGCATCAGGTCGGTCTCGTGCACGAACTGCAACCGCGGGTCGAAGCCGAGGACCGTGGGGATGACGGCCAGTCGGAAGTACGACGTCATCGGGCTGGTCACGTGGGGTCCGAGCACGTTGGCCAGCCGCAGCGTCGTCACCCGCACGTCGGGGCGTCGGCGCGCGAAGCCGCGGACGTACCCCTCGATCTCGGCGACGTCCTTGGCGTATCCGGACCTGGGCGCGCGACGCGGCTCCATGTCCTCGGTGAACATCGCCGGGTCGCGACTGCTCGCGCCGTACACCGTCGAGGTGGACTTGACGACCAGGTGACGGACGCTCGCCGACTTCTGGCAGGCCGCCAGGAGCTGCATCGTCCCGATGACGTTGAGCTCCTTCATCGTGCCGCGGCCACCGGCCGTGCCAGGGGTGGCGATGACGCTCATGTGGACGACGGTGTCGACGTCCTCCTTGGCGATCACCTTGGCGATCACCGGGTTGCGGATGTCGGCGCGGACGAACGTGACGTCGCCGATGTCGTCGTGCGGCGGCACCGCGTCGACCCCGATCACCCGGTCGACACCGGGCTCGGCAGCGAGTCGGCGCGCGAACCTGCGCCCGAGGTCTCGGGAGACCCCGGTCACCAGGACAACCTTCTTGTCTGGGCCCACGCGATCCCCCGCGAGGGGGCTACTTCCCGAGCTTGCGGCGCTGGACGCGCGTCTTCTTCAGCAGCTTGCGGTGCTTCTTCTTCGCCATCCGCTTGCGACGCTTCTTGATGACCGAACCCACGAATACCTCTTCCGATGCCTCAACACACGCAGTCAGGGGCCCCGGAGACAGCCGGGACGACCCGCACAGCCTAACGGGCTCAGGGTTGAGGACGAAAAGGCCGGACTGCCGCGAGACTGCGCGGACTCAGCCAGGCTCAGCCGGCGCTGTAGAAGCTCTTCCGCAGGTACTCGTTCACGTCGTCCTCGGTGACCCGGAACGAGCGTCCGACGCGCACGGCCGGCAGCTCTCCGCCGTGGACCAGACGGTAGACCGTCATCTTGGACACACGCATCATCGAGGCCACTTCGGCCACAGTCAGGAACTTCACGTCGGAGATATCTCCGGGCTCGTGGGCAGGCATCGCAGGCACCGTCTCTCTTGGCAGGCACGCACCGGCTTCCCCTCCGGTGACTCCACGTCCCGCGCTTCGTGGTGAGAATAGGGCCTCAAGTGACTCGTGGGGAAGGAAATCGCTTGAGAAACTCACGGTACCCACGCGTGTCGAGTTGAAACGGTGGCCAATTTTACTATCCGGACGCGTCCGGAAGGGTCACGACTGAGTGAACGGCAGGGGTCGCGGCACGCTCACGGCAGGGGGTCGAGGCCGTGCCGCGGGAAGATCTCCTCGCGCGTGGCCAGGACCGACCGGTCGAGCCAGGTGGCCGGGTCGTAGCCCTCTGTCCAGTCGCGGTACGCCGGGTCGCGGCCGTCGGTCATCAGGGTCGGAGGGGTGCGGCCCAAGGTGTTGTGGACATGGGCGCGCCACGCCTCCGGGGTCTCCGTGCTCGGGTCCAGGGGCCGGCCGCCGATCACGGCCAGCAGGTGGGTCCACGCCCGCGGCACGACCTCGACCAGCGCGTAGCCGCCTCCCCCCGTGGCCACCCAGCGCCCGCCGGCGACCTCGTGGGCCAGGTCGTGCAGAGCGAGGTACGACGCGCGCTGGCCGTCGACGCTGAGCATCAGGTCGGCCAGCGGGTCGTCGCGATGGCTGTCACAGCCGTGCTGGGTGACCAGCACCTCGGGGGCGAACTCCCGCACCACAGGTGGCACGACGGCGTGGAAGGCCCGCAGCCAGCCCGCGTCCGACGTACCCGGGGGGAGAGCGACGTTCACGGCGGTGCCCTCCGCTCCGGGGCCGCCGGAGTCCGCGGGGAACCCCGTGCCCGGGAACAGCGCCTGCCCGGTCTCGTGCAGCGAGATGGTGAGCACCCGCGGGTCGTCGTAGAAGATCCGCTCGACGCCGTCGCCGTGGTGGACGTCGACGTCGACGTAGGCGACCTTCTCCACGCCGGACGCGAGCAGCGTGCGGATGCCGACAGCCACGTCGTTGTAGATGCAGAAGCCGCTCGCCCGGTCGGGCATCGCGTGGTGGAGGCCGCCGCAGATGCTGGCGCTGTGCAGGCTCTCGCCGCTGCCGACCTGCCGGAAGGCCTCGACCGTCGCGCCGACGACATGGGCCGCCGCACGGTGCATGTCGTGGAAGACCGGGTTGTCGTCGCTGCCGAGCCCGTACGCCGCCTCGAACCCGAGCGGGTCCTCACCCGCCCGCTTGACCGCATCCATCAGCTCGGGGGTGTGGACCAGGGCGATCAGGTCGTCGTCGGCCATCGGAGCGGGCACCACCGTGAGCCCGTCCAGCACACCGAGCGCCTCGGCCAGTCGCATCGTGAGGTCGACCCGGATGGGCGACATCGGGTGGGACGGGCCGAAGTCGTACTCGGTCAGGGCCTGGTCGAACACCACCGAGGCGGGACCCGGACACGGGGACGTCGGGGTCCGCGGCGGCATGGTCCGGAGGCTACCGGTCCTCCCCGTCACCCTCGGCGCTGCGCTCGCGGGCCTCCTGCTCGGCGTCGTTCTCCTCGACGTAGCGCTGGCCCGGCTCCAGCGTGATCTCCTCACCGGTGCGCACGTCGAGGGCGGTCGCGCCAGGAGGCAGGTTCGACAGGTCCGGCGCGATCACCGTGTTCTCGACGGAGTCGGGCAGACGCAAACCCGGCGCCACGGCGCCGTCGAGCAGGACCAGCTCGCTGGAGTCGCGGCGCGGCAGGGTCTCGCCCCGGAAGTACGCCGGCCGGACCAGCTCGTAGGCGAACATCAAGATGAGCCCGAGCACCAGCGAGCCGACACCGAGCAGGAACACTCCGCCGATCTTGCCGATGTGGGTGTAGCCGTAGTCCGCGCTGGCGTAGGTGTGACAGGCGTAGACGAAGAAGCCGAGCAGGATGACCCCTCCGATGACCGGAAGCACACCCTGCATGACGGTGTCACGGAAGCTGTTCCTCATCGTCCGGCGGTAGAACCACGCGCAGGCGAAGCCGGTGAGCCCGTAGTAGAAGGCGATCATCAGCCCGACCGCGGCGATGGTGTCGGCAAGGATGTTCGCGCTGATCAACGTCAGCCCGACGTAGAACACGATCGAGACCAGGCCCATCCCGACCGTCGCGTCGGTCGGGGTCAGGAAACGCGGGTGGATCTTGGCGAAGCGCTCCGGGATGGCCTTGAACGCCGCCATCGACAGGGCCGTGCGGGCTGTCGGGAGGATCGTGGTCTGGGTGCTCGCCGACGCGGAGGTCAGCACCGTGATCGCGAGCAGGTGGACCATGATGAAGCCGACCGTCCCGCCACCGAAGACCTCGTGGCCCATCGCGTGGAAGACGTCGTCGGCGTTGGCGATGTTGCCCAGGCCGATGCCCGTCGTGCCCACTCCGGCGAAGGCGATGGTCGCCACCGAGACCAGCGCGTAGGTGAGCAGCAGGACCACCGTGGACATGATCGCGGCGCGGCCCGGGGTCGTCGCGGGGTCGTCGGCCTCCTCGTTGGTCGCGACCGCGGTGTCCCAGCCCCAGTAGATGAACACTGCGATCAGGGTCGCGGTGACGATGGCGGTCGGGTGGAGGCCGGCCGGTGAGAGCCATGAGAGGCTGGGCTTGATGCTGGCCGGCGCCGTACCGAAGTAGACCTTGGCCAGAGCGAACAGCGCGAAGCCGATCAGGGTGACCACCTCGACCCCGAGGAGGCAGTACTGGATGCGGGCACTGACCTCGATGCCGCGGTAGCAGATGTAGGTCATGACGATGATCCAGACGATGCCCGCGACGGTCGACCAGAACGTGCTGGCCGCCAGCGAGTCGAAGCCGAACAGGCCGAAGCTGTACGAGCCCGCGATCTGCGAGAGGTTCGCCATCACGATGACGTCGGCGATGATGATGCCCCAGCCGCCCATCCAGCCGATCCGCGTGCCGAAGGCCCGCGCGGCCCAGGTGAACGTCGTCCCGCAGTCGGGCTCGGCCTTGTTCAGCTCGGCATAGGCGACGGCGATGAAGTACATCGGGATGAACGCCAGGACCATGATCAGGGGGGCCTTGGTGCCGACGATGCCGCCGCCGTTCGACACGACGACGACGTAGCCCAGGCTGGCCGCCAGGCTGTACGCCGGAGCAGTGGACGCGACGCCCACCACGATGCTGCCCAGCAGACCCAGAGCACCGGGCTTGAGCCCCTTGCCCGCGGGGGTCTCGGTTGCCTCGACGACGGCCATGGCGTGTCTCCTGCCGTAAGCGGGCTCCGAGTCGTCCGCTGGAATCTGAGTGAAACCTACCTCTAGAATCGGAACGTGCTCCGGACCTCGACCCTCTGCTGGTGGCCCGCCTGACGGCGGACCCCGATCGAGCACATCCTCTTTCCACGGCCGCCCACGGGTGGCCGTTCTCGATTTCTCGGTACGCCGGCTCGTGGGCATCGACCACCCACCAGGAGCCCACCATGGACCGCAACCTCTCCCTGATCACCCCCACCGGGCAGCTCACGCTCGGCAACCATCTCGGCGCCCTGCAGCGCTTCGTCGCCGCCCAGGACTCGCCGTCCTCCGGCGAGTGCTTCTTCGGCCTGTGTGACCTGCACGCGCTCACGACACCCCAGGATCCCGGCGTCCTGCGTTCGACCGTCGCGGAGATGGCGACGCTCTTCCTCGCCGCTGGGCTCGACCCCGCGCGGGTGACGCTGTTCCGGCAGAGCCAGGTGCCGGGGCACCGCGAGCTGGCCTACCTGATGGAGTGCACGGCGTACACCGGCGAGCTCAACCGGATGATCCAGTTCAAGGAGAAGGGCCGGGGAGTGCCCTCGACCCGGGCCTCGCTCTACACCTATCCGGCCCTGATGGCGGCCGACATCCTGCTGTACCGGCCGTCGGTGGTGCCGGTCGGCGACGACCAGCGCCAGCACGTCGAGCTGACGCGTGACCTGGCGATCCGGTTCAACCACACCTACGGCCCGGTCTTCGTGGTGCCCGAGGTGCGGACGCCGGCCGCGGGCGCGCGCGTGATGGACCTCCAGGAGCCGACCCGGAAGATGTCGAAGTCGGTCCCCACGTCCACTTCGGGCGACGCCGGCGTGATCCGCCTGCTCGACCCGCCGGACGTCGTGCGGCGCAAGGTCGCTCGGGCGGTGACCGACTCCGACACCGGGCCCGACGCCGTACGGGCCGCACCGGAGAAGCCGGGGGTGAGCAACCTGCTCGACATCCTCGCGGCGTGCGGCGGGTCGGCCGAGGGCTTCACGACGTACGGCGCCCTGAAGTCGGCGGTCACCGAGTCAGTGGTGGCGACCCTGGAGCCGCTGCAGAAGGCGTACGCCGAGCTCGCCACCGACCCGGCGTACGTCGAGACGGTCTTCGCCGACGGCTCCGCACACTGCCGGGAGGTCACCGCCTCCGTCGTCGCCGACGCCGCCGCCGCGATGGGGTTGTGACGGGGTTCAGGGGGGTTCGGTCGGTCCGGTCGGAAACCCCGCGTACGCGGGGTTTCTGGGGGTTCTTGGCCTCTGTACACCCCAAGAACCCTCCGGACAGGCCAGGAAGGTTGGGGCTGAAGGGGCGATCAGGGGGTGTAGAGCCAGGCGTGGGCGGTGACGCTGGTGAGCTTCTGTCCGGAGTAGTCGGCACCGCCGAAGGCGACCAGCCTGCCATCGGCCCACACGGCTTCGGTGTAGCTCGCGGGAGCGCCCGATGGTCGTGGCAGCGGCCACGCCTTGCCGGTCTCGTCGTCATACACGCGGCCGTCGACGACGAACCAGTCGCCTCCACCCACCGAGCCCGGCCAGCCCTGGGACACGACCTGCCACCCCGCGCGACTGTGCTCCAGAAGGTCCGGCAACGGGCTCCAGGCGCCGCTCG
>DATBBE010000215.1:0-8359 GCA_036271155.1 Nocardioides sp.
GACGACCCGCCGGATCTCGGAGTCGCGGCCGATGACCGGGTCGAGCTTGCCGTCCTCGGCGGCCTGGGTGAGGTCGACGGAGTACTTCTCCAGGCTCTCGTACGTCGACTCCGCCTCCTGGCTGGTCACCCGGCGGTTGCCCCGGAGCGCGGTCAGACCCTCGCGCAGCCCCTCGGCCGTCAGTCCCGCGTCGGCGAGCAGCTTCTGGGCGGGCGACTCGACGGTCGCCAGGCTGACCAGGAGGTGCTCGGTCGCGACGTAGTCGTCCTTCATCGACGCGGCCAGGTCGAGCGCCCCCGCCAGCACCCGTGTCAACGCCGGCGAGGCGGCCGGCTGCTGGACCGTCGACCCACTGGCCTGGGGGAGCGCCCGGAGGGCGGCCTCGACCTGGGCCGCGAGCGACGCGGCGTCCGCACCGGACTTGCCCACCAGCTGCCGCGCCGTACCGTCGGCGTCGCGCAGCAAGGCGGCCAGCAGGTGTACGGGCTCGGTCTGGGTGTTGCCCGCCGTGGTCGCGGCGAGCTGGGCGGTCTCGATCGCCTCGCGGCTGCGGGTCGTGAACTTCTCGGCCCCGAACTGGCTCATGTCTGCGTGGGTCTCCTGTGCGTGCGTGGCGGGCCACCCAGTGTGGACGCCTGTGGGCACAACCAGCCAGAAGTTGAGTCGATTCCCCTCAACTCTGGAAACTTTCCCGGACTGCCAAGATGGGCGCATGGACACCCCGGAGGCACCGGCGCTGGTCGCGGACTGCCAGCAGTGCTTCGCCTTGTGCTGCGTCCTGCTGCCGTTCAGCGCGGTGTCCGGTTTCGGCATCGACAAGCCCGGCGGTACGCCGTGCCCGAACCTCGCCGACGACGACCGGTGCAGCATCCACGCGACGCTGCGCAGCGACGGTTGGTCCGGCTGCGTCACGTTCGACTGCTTCGGTGCGGGGCAACAGGTCTCGCAGGTGACGTACGCCGGCGTCTCGTGGCGCGAGCACGACAACCTCCCGGAGATGGCGGCCGTGCTGTCGGTGATGCGGCTGCTCCACGAGATGCTCGCGCATCTCGCCGAGGTCGGTCGTCGTAGCCCGGATCCGGTCGCGGCAGAGCTCTCGGCCGAGATCGTCCGGATGACCGGGTCCACCCCGAACCAGCTGCTCGACATCGACCTCGACTACCTGCACGACCGGGTCGGTGACGTCCTCGAGGCGGCGAGCGCACGACTGCGCACCGGCATCGCCTACCGGGGTCGAGACCTGGCCGGGCGCGACCTGCGCAGGCTGGACCTCCGCGACGCCGACCTCCGCGGATCGACGTTGATCCGCGCAGATCTGCGCGGTCTCGAGCTCGGTCGCGCCGACCTGCTGGGGGCCGACCTCCGCGATGCCGACGTACGCGGCAGCCGGCTCGCCGACACCTTCTTCCTGTCCCAGTCGCAGGTCAACGCCGCCCGCGGTGACACCGCCACCACGATCCCGATCGGTCTCGCCCGCCCCACTCACTGGCTCTGACGCCGAAGGGCCAACTCTCCGCCCCCGAGGGGACACTTCTCCGCCCCTCGGCCCCGGAGACCTGTCCCCTCGGCCCCGGAGACCTGTCCCCTCGCGGTCAGTCGTGGGTGCGGCGCCAGACGACCATCGAGGAGGGGGCATCGGGCTGGCGGAGCACCGGCAGCTTGTTGGAGTCGGTACGCCGAGTGGTCACCGCCGCGCGGAGCGCGTCGCGGGTCGCCGCGACCTCGGCCGCCAGCTCCTCGTTGCGCGACTGGAGTGCGGCGACCTGATGCTCGAGCTCGAGGATGCGGCGTACGCCCTCGATGCCGACCCCACCGGCCGTGAGCGTCGCGATCTCACGCAGGAGCTCGATGTCGCGGTGGCTGTAGCGGCGACCGCCACCGCCGGTGCGACCGGGCATGATCAGGCCCATCCGCTCGTAGGAGCGCAGGGTCTGCGGGTGCAGGCCGGACAGCTCCGCCGCCACCGAGATCACGTACACAGCGGCGTCGGGGCCCGGGATCCGGGGCTCACGCCGGGGCATCGGGGGCCTTGTCGAAGAGGTTGGCGCGCAGGGTGCCGTCGACGCCGGCCGCGCGGTAGCCCGCGATCGCGTCGCGGGCGGCGTCGTTCAGCCGGGCCGGCACCTGGACCTGGACGGTGGCCAGGAGATCACCCTTGGTGCCGTCCTTCTTGGTGGCGCCACGGCCCCGCACCCGGAAGGTGCGGGCGTTGGGGGTGCCGGCCGGGATCTTCAGCGTGACCGGCGCGCCGCCCAGGGTCGGGATCGTGATCTCCGCGCCGAGAGCGACCTCGTCGAAGGAGACCGGCACGTCGAGAGTCAGGTTGTCGCCCTTGCGAGCGAACAGCCGGTCCGGTGTCACCTTCACCGTGACGAAGAGGTCGCCGCTCGGACCGCCGTTCTCACCCGCGCCGCCCTTGCCGCGCAGCCGGATGCGCTGGCCGTCCTTCACCCCGGCCGGGATGCGGGCCTGGATGGTGCGCGCGGACGTGCCGCGCCCGGAGCCGTGACACGTCGGGCACGCCTCGTCGTAGATCAGCTGGCGGCCGCCGCAGCGCGGGCAGGTCTCGTTGATCGAGAACCCGCCGCCGGAGGAGTTCACGACGAACCCGGCGCCGTCGCACTCGGGGCAGATGTGGGGCTGGGTGCCGGGCTTGCCCCCGGTGCCGTGGCAGTCGGGGCAGGCCGAGTCGGAGGTCAGCCGAAGACTGATGGTGACGCCGTCGAGGGCATCGGTGAAGGCGATGGTCGCGCTGCTCTCGACATCGGCTCCGCGGACCGGCCGGGTGCGAGTGCGCGCGCCCCCGCCGCCGCCGGCACGGCCGCCGAAAAGGTCACCGAACAAGTCGCCGAACCCGCCGGCTCGGTCACGCAGCATGTCACCGAGGTCGAACCCGGCGCCGCCGCCCTGGGTCCCGCCCGGGAACCCGCCGCGCAGCCCGCCGCCACCGTAGAGGCGTTGGACCTCGTCGTACTTCTTGCGCTTCTCCTCGTCGCCGACGACATCGTAGGCCTCCGCGACCGACTTGAACTTCTCGTGTTTGGCGGTGTCTCCGGGGTTGGAGTCGGGGTGGTTGGCGCGCGCGAGCTTGCGGTAGGCCTTCTTGATGTCGGCCTGGGTGGCCGACTTGTCGACGCCGAGGACGGCGTAGTAGTCCTTCGTCGCCCAGTCGGCACGGATGCCGGTCTCGCTCACGTTTCCCTCCCCTCTCCTGTGCTCCGCTCGAGCCTCTCGCTGATCAGCTGCCGGCCGGATCGACGACGAGCACCTGCGCGGCGCGCACCACGCGATCGCCGATGCGGTAGCCCGCCTTGGCGATCAGCTTGCACGTGGTGACCTCCACGTCGGGATCCTCCCCGATGTGGCTGAGCGCCTCGTGGAGGCGCGGGTCGAACGCGTCACCCGGCTCGCCGTACTTGACCAGCCCGGCGTTCGTCACGACCCGCTCGAGCTGGTCTGCGACGGCCTGGAAGCCCTCGTCGAGCTCACTGTGCTCGCGCGCTCGGTCGATGGTGTCGAGGACGTCGACGATCGGGGCGAGCGCGGCGTACGTCGCGTTCTCCCGGACCAGCTCTCGGTCGCGGTCGACGCGGCGCTTGTAGTTGACGTACTCGGCTTGGAGCCGCTGCAGGTCGGCGGTGCGCTCGGCCAGGGCCTGCTGGATCTGGGCAGCGTCAGGCTCCCCGGCGTCGGGCTCCGCCTCATCCGCGAGGTCGGTCGGCTCCAGCGGAGCGCCTTCCTCGATGAAGTTGTCGACGCCGCTGATGTCGTCGGGCGCGTCGGCCAGCTGCTGATCGGCCACCCTGTCCTGCACCGTGCCCTCCACCGTGTCGTTCACCGTGTCGTTCACCGTGTCGTTCACCGTGTCGTCCACGTCGGTGTCCGGTCCCGCCGCCGGCGGGGAAGCCGCTCGCTCCCCCGCCGTGCGGTCGGTCACTTGCCCTCGCCCTCGCTGTCGGAGTCGGCGCCCGTCTCGGGCTCGTCCACGATCTCCGCGTCGACGACGTCGTCGTCCGCGGCACCGGTCGAGCTGTCCGTGCCCCCTGCCGCGGCCTGGTCGGCCTCGGCGGCGGCGTACATGGCGGCGCCCATCTTCTGGCTGGACTCACCGAGCTTGGTGACGCCGGCCTGGATCTCCTCCGAGCTCGCCTCGGCGTTCTCCAGGATCGCCTTCAGCGCGTCGACGTCGGCCCTGACCTCGGTCTGGACCTCGTCCGGGATCTTCTCGGAGTTGTCGCCGAGGAACTTCTCGGTGGAGTAGACCAGGGAGTCGGCCTGGTTGCGGGTCTCGACAGCCTCGCGGCGCGCGGCGTCCTCGGCGGCGTACTGCTCGGCCTCCTTGACCATCCGGTCGATCTCGTCCTTGCCCAGCGCACTGCCGCCGGAGATGGTCATCGACTGCTCGCGGCCGGACGCCTGGTCCTTGGCGGAGACGTGGACGATGCCGTTGGCGTCGATGTCGAAGGTGACCTCGATCTTGGGCACGTTGCGCGGGGCCGGCGGCAGACCGGTCAGCTCGAAGTTGCCGAGCGGCTGGTTCTGCGCCCACATCTGGCGCTCGCCCTGGGCGACCTTGATCTCCACGCTCGGCTGGTTGTCGTCGGCGGTCGTGAAGATCTCCGAGCGCTTCGCCGGGATCGTCGTGTTGCGCTCGATCAGGCTGGTCATCACGCCGCCCTTGGTCTCGATGCCCAGGCTCAGCGGGGTGACGTCGAGGAGCAGGACGTCCTTGACCTCGCCCTTGAGGACACCGGCCTGCAGCGCCGCGCCGACGGCGACGACCTCGTCGGGGTTGACGCCCTTGTTGGGCTCCTTGCCGCCGAGCAGCTCCTTGACCAGGTCGGTCACGGCGGGCATCCGGGTGGAGCCACCGACCATCACCACGTGGTCGATCTTGGCCACGTCGACGCCGCCGTCCTTGAGCACCGACTGGAACGGCTCCTTGGTGCGGTCGAGCAGGTCACTGGTCAGCTTCTGGAACTCCGAGCGGGTCAGCCGCTCCTCGAAGTGGAGCGGGCCGGACTCGCCGTGGGTGATGTAGGGCAGGTGGATCGTGGTCTCACTCGAGGAGGAGAGCTCGATCTTCGCCTTCTCAGCGGCCTCCTGGAGGCGCTGCATCGCGATCTTGTCCTGGGCGAGGTCGACAGCGTTGCCGTCCTTGAACTTCTTGACCATCCACTCCACGACCCGCGAGTCCCAGTCGTCACCACCCAGGTGGTTGTCACCCGAGGTCGCCTTCACCTCGATCGTGGAGAAGCCGTCGTCGTCCTTGCCGACCTCCAGCAGGGACACGTCGAACGTGCCGCCACCGAGGTCGAAGACCAGGATCGTCTGGTCGCTGTCGCCCTTGTCGAGGCCGTAGGCCAGCGCGGCCGCGGTCGGCTCGTTGACGATCCGGCTCACGTTGAGGCCCGCGATCTCGCCGGCCTCCTTCGTGGCCTGGCGCTGGGCGTCGGAGAAGTACGCCGGCACGGTGATCACCGCGTCGGTGACGGTCTCGCCGAGGTAGGACTCGGCGTCCCGCTTGAGCTTCTGGAGCACGAACGCGCTGATCTGCTGCGGGGTGAAGTCCTTGTCGTCGATCTTCACCTTCCAGTCCGTGCCCATGTGGCGCTTGACCGAGCGGATGGTGCGGTCGATGTTGGTGACCGCCTGACGCTTCGCGACCTCACCGACGAGCACCTCGCCGGACTTCGCGAACGCCACCACCGAGGGGGTGGTGCGCGCGCCTTCCGCGTTGGCGATGACGGTGGGTTCGCCACCTTCGAGTACGGCGACGACGCTGTTCGTCGTACCGAGGTCGATACCGACGGCACGGGCCATGTCTGGTTACCTCCATGTGTTCCGGTGTGCTGGGTGTTCCGGCCGCGGGGCCGGTCGAGTCTGTGGTGGTCCCATCCTCGTGGGTAGGGACCCCGCTGACAAAATTCTTGAGCCGATTGCACTCAAGTCTGACACCAGGCTCAACCTCCGACGCACGTCGTCTTGTTCCCGACCGGGCAACCCAGTTTCCGGTGGCCTGTCAGCGACCGAACAGACCACCGGCGGGTGGTCGACGGACAGTTCTCCGACGACCACCACCGGTCAGCCCACGGGCTGATAGGGAGAACTCGAGAGGACGGGGTCGGACCATGAAGGCACCACACGCGGTGACCGGCGTACGCGCGACGCTCAGGCTGGCTCTGTGGGCGACGCTCGTGCTGGTGCTGCTGGCGCCCCCGCTCTACTCCGCGGCGGCGCACGCCTACCTCAGCAGGCCTTGATCTGACCGGGCCGGAACGAGCCCCCGTTGCCGGCCTGGCCGGTGCTGATCCCGGCGTTCAGCGTGTAGGCGGAGCCACGCGGGAGCTTCACGGTGCCGACGTCCGACACCTGTCCCTTGGCCACCCAGCCGGACTTCCAGTGGTCGAGGTTCTTGGTGCCCTTCGCGACGAACGCGGACCCGTCGACGCGGACCTTCGCCGTGCTCGCGTCGACGCGGAGCTTGATCTTCCAGGGACCCGTCTTCGTCGTGGCCATCTTGCAGGCCTGGATCTTGCCGCCCTCCATCGCCGTGAGGGTCTTCCAGTGGTTGCCCTGGGCCTGGGCACCCACCGCGGGTGCGACGAGAGCCAGGGTGAGGGCCGTGAGAGCGGTGGCGCGTGCAGCGAGACGCATGAGAGTCCTGTCCGAGTGGGAGGTGCCGGCGAGGTCGCCGGCTTCGCGACGCTAACCCGCGCTGCTTCGACTCGTGGTCGATTGGCCCAAGTCCACCCGAAGAGGTGCCTGCCGCCGATCTCGAGCTCTGTCAGGTGGCGAACAGTGCTGTGAGCCGAGGTCGCGCAGGCTGTCACCACACCCGAACCCTCCCGAGCCGGCCACTGCCGGAGCCAAGGATGACCGAGATGCGCTTCCTCACCCGCACCGCGACTGCCACAGCAGCAGCCCTGATCACGACCGGGGTCGCCGCGATCACGGGCATCGGTATCACCGCCGCCCAGGCCTCCACCACCACAGCCGACACCGACACGGTGACCGTCGAGCTCACCGCCAACGATCACACCATGGTGTTCGACTGGAGCCAGGAGATGTGCGGCTCCGAGATGGTCCCGGCCGCGCGGGGCAGGACCACCATCCTTTTCGATACTCCCCGCTGTGTCTCCGGCATCCAGCACTGCGCCAACGTCATCACCGCCGGTCAGGCGATCACGGTCGTCTTCTACGCCGACAGCGTCACGTGCACCGGGCACAAGTAACAGCTGACGCCTCAGTCCCACACCCCAACTGGCGCGCGGCCCACGGCCCCACGCCCCGACTCAAGGAGCATCTGACCATGCGCATCCTCACCCGCACCGCGACCCTCGCGACCGCCGCTCTGCTTTCAGTCGGAGTCGCCGGGCTCACCGGCCCATCGGCCGAGGCCGCCACTGCCTCCACCACTCCGAGCACCGTCTACGTCACGCTGACACAGGTCGAGATCGTCTATGCCGCCGCGAACAACCCCAGCACGCACAACATCTGCCGTGACTACGTGATGCCTCAGGTGGCGGCGGCGGCGCAGACCGTTCCGCTCGACCAGGCCTCGTGCGAGGCAGGTGTCAAGACGTGCGCCCAGCAGGCCCTGGACGTCCATTGGGGAGCCGTAGGCATCACCTTCTGGCGTCAGGTTGTGGTCGACCTCGTGACCGGCGTGGTCTCCCAGCACGTCAAGGCGGACTGCGCCGGGATCTGAGCCACAGACCGATAGCGTCGGCACGTGCCACGCCATCGCGTTCTGGTCTCCGCCCACCGCTGCGGGTACTCCGAGCTCGGCACCGTCGGCGGTCACGAGGACCCGCTGACGGGTGTCGTCCACTCCGCGCAGGTGGGGGCCGACTTCTGCGAGTTCGACGTACGCCGCTGTGCCGACGGCACCTTCGTGGTCTCGCACGACGCCGACGGGGGCACCGGTGACGAGACCCTCGTGATCGCCGAGCTCAGCTGGCCCGAGCTGCACACCCGAGCCCCCGGCGTCTGCACTCTCGACGAGCTGCTCACCGCCCTCGAGACCACAGGCATGGGAGCCCACGTCGACCTCAAGCTGCGCACGCCGGCCGCGGAGCGGAAGGCCGGCGCGGCCTGGGAGGTCGACGCCGTCGCGGCGGTCGCGGCCCGGCTCGACCCGTCGCGCATCGTGGTCACCACGGGCGTGCAGCGCACCACGACCGGCCTGCGGGCCTGGGCCGCCGAGACGGGCATCCCGCTCGTCGTCGCGCTGAGCATCGGCGGCAGCGTGCACGGGCTCTCGTGGCGCGACGCCGTCCGCAAGCGGTGGGGAGAGCTCTTTCCGCAGCTCCGGTTCCGGCAGTCGGAGGCCGACGCCGTCGCCGCCCACTTCGCC